>JAYUBB010000148.1:0-1623 GCA_043741015.1 Opitutaceae bacterium | reverse complement strand
GCAGCGGCCTCGGCCACGGCGGGATGCGAGACGAGGGCGCTCTCGATCTCAGCGGTGCCAATGCGATGACCGGAGACGTTGAGCACATCGTCAATGCGACCGACGATCCAGAAGTAGCCGTCCTTGTCCTGCCGGGCGCCGTCGCCGGTAAAGTAGAGGCCGGGCTTGCCAGGAAACTCGCTGAAATAGGCCTTCTTGAACCGGTCATCATCACCCCACAGGGTGCGGAGCATCGAGGGCCACGGTTTCAGGATGGCAAGCTTGCCGCCGTTGTTGCGCGGCACCTCGTCGCCCTTTTCATCGACAATCTTTGGCACGACCCCGAAGAACGGCAGGGTGGCGGAGCCGGGCTTAGTGGGCGTGACGCCGGGCAGCGGGGTGATCATGATGCAGCCCGTCTCGGTCTGCCACCACGTGTCCACGATCGGGCAGCGTTTCTTGCCGATCATGGTGTGATACCACATCCACGCCTCGGGGTTGATGGGTTCGCCGACGGAGCCAAGCAGGCGGAGCGAGTCGAGGCGGTGGCGGAGCACGTAATTGTCGCCCCAGCGCATGAACGCGCGGATGGCGGTCGGCGCGGTGTAGAGGATGGTCAGGCCGTGGCGGTCGATCATCGACCAGAAGCGGTCGGGCTCGGGCTGGTTGGGCGCGCCTTCGTAGAGGAAAACCGTGGAACCGTTCGAGAGCAGGCCATAGACGACGTAGCTGTGACCCGTGATCCAGCCGATGTCGGCCGAGCAGAAATAGCGGTCGGTCTCCTTGAGGTCGAAAACGTAGTGCGAACTCAACTTGGCACCAAGCAGGTAACCCGCGCTGGTGTGGAGCACGCCCTTCGGCTTGCCGGTCGAACCCGAGGTGTAGAGGATAAAGAGCGGGTGCTCGGAATCGAAGGCTTTGGCGACATGTGAATTCGGGGCGCCGTCCCAGGCTTCCTTCCACCACACGTCGCGGCCTTCGACCATATTGATGGCATTGCCACAACGCTTGACCACGAGAACGGTATGGACCGTCGGCGCACCCGCGAGGGCTTTGTCCACGTTGGCCTTGAGCTCAATGACCTTACCGCGCCGCCAGCCGCCGTCGGCGGTGATAACGAGTTTGGCCTGACAGTCGTTGATGCGGTCTTTGATCGCCTCGGCGCTGAAGCCGCCAAAGATGACCGTATGCACCGCCCCGACGCGGGCGCAGGCCAGCATGGCGATGACAGCCTCGGGGATCATTGGCAGATAGATCGCAATGCGGTCACCGGCCTTGATGCCCATGTTCTCGAGAATATGAGCCATGCGGCAGACGTGAAAATGCAGCTGCTTGTAGGTGATCGTGCGGACGTCGCCGGGCTCGCCCTCGAAAATTAATGCAGCCTTGTTTTCGCGTGCCGTGTCGAGGTGCCGGTCAAGGCAGTTCTCGGAGACGTTTAACTTCCCGCCCAAGAACCACTTGGCATGGGGCGGCTTCCACTGCGAAACTTGCTTGAACGGCTTGCGCCAAACGAGGTGTTCGCGGGCCTGTTTCGCCCAGAACTTGTCTGGAGCGTTGACAGACTCGGCGTAGAGCCTACGGTAAGTGGCGAAGCTGCCAAGGTTTGCTTGGTTCTTGAATTCAGCCGATGGTTTAAAAATC
>JAYUBB010000147.1:0-5629 GCA_043741015.1 Opitutaceae bacterium | reverse complement strand
GCCTCGACCGCCGCACCGCCATCAAGTGGCTGCTCACCGCCAGCGCGGCGGTCGCCATCACCGACCGGCAGATGTTCGCCGCCCCGCCGCAGGCCGCCGCCCTGGCCACGAAGGGCTACGGCACGGATGCTTTGCTGAACAAGGAATACAAGCCCGGCGATTTCTGGCCGCTGACCATGACCGATGCCCAGCGCCGCACCGCCGCGGCCCTGTGCGCCACGATCATCCCCGCCGAGGGCAGCGTGCCCAACGCCGCCGACCTCGGGGTGCACGACTTCATCGACGAGTGGATCAGCTCGCCCTATCCCGACCAGAGGAATGACCGCGACACCGTGCTGAAGGGCTTGGACTGGATCAACACGGAGACGCAGCGACGCTTCGCAAGGGATTTTGCCGACCTGGACCACGCGCAGGCGACCGCGATCTGCGACGATCTCTGCCACGCGCCTGACGCCAAACCGGAGCACGCGGAGGGCGCAAAGTTCTTCGCGAAGTTCCGCGACCTCACGGCCAGCGGGTTCTTCACGACGCCCGAGGGCATGAAGGACATCGGTTATGTCGGCAACACGCCGCTCTCTGAGTTCAAGGGTCCGCCCCGCGAGGTGCTCGAGAAGCTGGGTTTGGGGTGATTCCGTTATTTCTTAATTCAGGAACCATGAATTCAGGAATCTATTTTGGTTTTCTGGTTTCAGAATTCTAAATCCTCCGTCCTCTGAATCCATGAACCGCCGCACCGCCCTTAAGACGCTCGCCACCGCCGGGGCCAGTCTGCCCTTGCTGGGGGCCAAAGCGTTCGCCGGCGAGACCAAGCCCGCTCTGGCCGGCAAGGCGGCGTTCCAGCTGGGCGTGGCCACCGTGAGCCTGAAGGGTCTGCCCTTGGATAACGCACTGGCAGCCGTCCACCGCGTCGGCCTCGACAAGATTTCGCTGCACCGGGCGCATTCGCCGTGGGAGAACACTCCGGATGCCTGGAAGGCGGTCGCCGTTAAAATCAAGGCGGCGGACATCACGCCGCTCTGCTGCGGCGTGCTCTATCTCAAGAATGACGAGAAGGAGCTGCGGCGGATGATGGAATACGTCCGGATCCTCGGGGTGCCGCTCTTCAGTTGCAGCCCCGAGCCGGCGGCCCTGCCGTTGCTGGAGCGTCTGCTGAAGGAATACGACCTGCGCGCCGCAATCCACAACCACGGGCCGGAGGACAAGGTCTGGCCGACGGCCGCCAGCATCTGGCAGGCGATCGAGCCGCTGGATGCGCACATCGGCCTGTGCCTCGACGTGGGCCACTGTTACAGGGCGGGGGAGGCCCCGGCGGAGATCATCCAGCGTTACCGGGCCCGGCTGTATGACATACATATCAAGGATTCCGCCGCCGATGTGGGCCAGAAGGATATCCCCGTCGAGATGGGCCGGGGAAAACTGGACCTGCGCGCCGTGATTGCGGCCTTGATCGCGACCGGCTACCGTGAAAATGTCTGGTTTGAATATGAGAAGGATCCCAACGACCCTGTCACCGGTCTCGCCGAATCCGTCGGTCATGTCCGCGGCCTGCTCAAGGGTCTTAACGCCGTCTAAATAATTTTAGCTACCCCAACCCCCACCGTCACCCCATGAATCCATCCCGTCTGTTCCGCGCGAGTTGCGTCGCCCTCATTACCACCGCCATGAGTTTCGCCATCCGTGGCGCCATCACCGGCGACTGGGTCACCCTCTTTCACCTGAATAACGAGCAGGTCGGATGGATCAACGGCGCCGCCTTCTGGGGCTTCACCCTCGCCATGATGTTCGGCGGCCCGTTGTGCGATTCGCTGGGGCTCGGTCGCATCGTGGCCCTGGCCTGTGTCGGCCACCTGGCCGGCATCATCCTGACCATTTTCGCCTGGGATTTCTGGAGTCTCTACGCCGGCACCCTCCTGTTCGGCATCGCCAACGGTTCGGTTGAGGCGGCCTGCAATCCCCTCGTCGCCACGCTCTACCCCAAGGACCAGACGACCAAGCTGAATCATTTCCATATGTGGTTCCCGGGCGGCCAGGTGATCGGCGGCCTCATCGCCTATTCCTTCGGCAAGATGCACTACGGCTGGCAGGTGCAGTTCGCCACCATGCTGCTGCCCACGATCATTTATGCCGTCATGTTCCTCGGCCAGAAATTCCCGCAGACCGAGCGCGTACAGCGCGGCGAGTCCACCGGTTCGATGTTCGCAGCCTGTCTCGCCCCCGGGTTTCTCGTCATGGTGGCTTGCATGGTTTTGACCGCCTGCACCGAGCTGGGTTCGTTGCAGTGGATACCCAGCATTCTCGAGCATGCCGGTGTTTCCGGCGTCCTAGTCCTTGTCTGGGTCACCGGTCTCATGGCGGTCGGCCGCATGTTCGCCGGGGCCTTCGTTCACAAGTTTTCGCCCATCGGCATGCTGGTCGGTAGCTCGATTCTCAGCGCGCTGGGCCTTTACCTGATGGCGCATACGAGCGGTGGCATGCTATTCGGAGCCGCTACCGTCTTCGCCTTCGGCGTGTGCTTCTTCTGGCCCACGATGCTCGGCTTCGTCGCTGAGAATCACCCCAAGACCGGCGCACTCGGCCTCGCCGTCATGGGGGGCGCGGGCATGCTGGGCGTGAACTTTGTGCTCCCGATCATCGGGCGCTGGTATGACAAGGGCATCGCCCTGCGCACTCCCGCCGGGACCACGCCCACCGGCAGCCAGCTCGCCGACATCCAGGCGGCGGCCGGCCTGCATGCCCTCGGCAATGTCGCCGTCCTGCCCGCGGCACTCACCATCATCTTCATCGCCATCGCCGTCCTGCGCAAAAAGCCCGCGGTGGCCTGACGATCTTTATCACCGCAGCTTGTCATGCTGAGCAACGCGCAGCATCCAGATGGATTCTTCGCTTCACTCAGAATGACAGGCCGTGTTATTACTTCATAATTCATCCTCCCGCCATGCCCCGTCCGATCACGCTCTTCACCGGCCAATGGGCCGATCTGCCCCTCACCAAACTCGCCCCGCTCGCCAAGAAGCTGGGTTATGACGGTGTCGAACTCGCCTGCTGGGGCGACCACTTCGACGTCGATGCGGCGGCTACGTCGGACAAGTACATCAAGGATAGGTGGGCGATGCTCAAGGACAACGGCCTGACCTGCTTCGCCATCTCGAGCCACCTCGTCGGTCAGGCCGTGTGTGACCTGATCGACGAACGCCACAAGTCGATCCTTCCACCCGACGTGTGGGGCAACGGCAAACCCGAGGGTGTGCGCCAGCGGGCCGCGAAGAAAATGGCGCTGACGGCCAAGGCCGCGCGCAGGTTCTTCAACGCCAAACCGGGTGCCATGGACAAGAAGGCGCCGGCCATCGTCAATGGCTTCAGCGGCTCCTCGATCTGGCACTCGATCTATGCCTTCCCGCCGACCTCGCAGGAGTATTGGGACAAGGGCTTCGCCGATTTCGGGAAACGATTCGGTCCGATCCTTGAGGAGTTTGAAAAGCAGAACGCGAACTTCGCGCTTGAGGTGCATCCGACGGAGATCGCGTTCGATATCGCGAGCGCCGAGCGCGCCGTCGCCGCCGTGAAGGGACACAAGCGTTTCGGTTTCAACTACGACCCCTCGCACCTTGGCTATCAGGGCGTCGACTACGTGAAGTTCATCCGCACCTTCGGTCCGCGCATCTTCCACGCCCACATGAAGGACGTGTGGTGGGGCCACGGTGACGGCTCCGTCGGCACCTTCGGCGGCCACACCAGCTTCGGCGATGCCCGCCGCGCCTGGGACTTCCGCTCGGTCGGCCGCGGCGACATCAACTTCGAGGAGATCATCGTCGCGTTGAATGATGTCGGCTATGCCGGCCCGCTCTCGGTCGAATGGGAGGACATCCGCATGGACCGCGAGCACGGGGCCGCCGAGTCGTGTGCCTTCCTGCGCAAGCTGGACTTCGCGCGCAGCCAGATCGCCTTCGACGCCGCCTTCGACAAGGAGAACCACTAGGAAAGTAGCGAGTAGTGGGTAGCGAGTAGCGAGCAATTAAGACGCCCCATCTTGAGCCACTCTAACCGCCAGTCGTTACTTGCTACGCACTACTCCGGACCAGTCTACTCACTACTCTCTACCCGCTACTCACTACTATTTCCATGAGCATCAAAATTGGCATCATCGGCGCCGGGGGCATGCTGCGCTATCACGCCGCCGGCTTCAAATCGGCCGGGGCGGAAATTGTCGCGGTCGCCGACGTGAACGAGGCCGCCGCCAAGAGCGTGGCCGCGCGCGAGGGCATCGCCAAGGCCTTTGGCGATGTGGCCGTGATGCTGCGCGAGTGCCCCGAGATCAACGCCGTGTCGGTGATTGTGCCCAACAAGTTCCATGCCCCCGTCACCCTGCAGGCCCTGGCCGCCGGCAAGCACGTCTTCTGCGAGAAGCCGCCCGCCATGAACGCCGACGAGGCGCGCGCCCTGGCCGCCGCCGCGAAGGAGAAGAAGCTTACCCTGATGTTCAATTTCAACAACCGCGCGCGTCCCGAGTCGTTCGCGATGATGGAGTATATCAAGCAGGGTCAGGTCGGGCGCATCAATTCCGCGCAGGCGAAATGGATCCGCCGCACCGGCATCCCCGGTCTCGGCGGCTGGTTCACCAACAAGGCGCTCTCCGGCGGCGGCCCGCTCATCGACCTGGTCCACATGCTCGATCTCGCCCTCTATTTCATGGGTTGCCCCGAGCCGGAGTATGTCATGGCGCAGACGTTCAACGATTTCATCACGGACAAGAACTTTAAGGGGCCGTGGGGCATCCCGGATGTGGCCAAGGGCGTCACCGACGTCGAGAGCGCCTGCCACGGCATGATCAAGTGCAAGACCGGCCAGATCATCTCGCTCCAGATTTCCTGGGCCGAGATGGTCAGGCGCGAGGAAGTCTCCGTCGCCTTCCAGGGCGCCAAGGCCGGCGGCCTCGTCCAGCGACTCTTCGGGGTCGACGGCATCGACAGCACCGCGACCGATACCTGCGAGCTCTACGTCCAGGAAAACGGCCGGTCCGTGAACCGCTCCATCCTGGTGGCGCCCGACGAGACGATGGGCCGCACCCGCTCGGCCGCGAACTTCATCAAGACGCTCGAGGGCAGCGAGGCCCCCCTCAACACGCCCGACCAGGCGGTCTCCCTCATGCGCATCATCGACGCCGCCTACGCCTCCGCGAGCACCGGCAAGCCGGTGCAGTGCTGAGCCACTCCCACATGAAACTTAACCGCAAACTTCGCATGGGCATGGTCGGTGGCGGCCGCGGCGCCTTCATCGGCTCGGTCCACCGCATGGCCGCCCGGCTCGACGGCGAGATCGAGCTCGTCGCCGGCTGTTTTTCCTCCGACCCCGGCAAATCCAGGGCCTCCGGCGCCGATTTCTTCCTCGATCCGGCCCGCGTCTACTCCACCTACGAGGAGATGGCGCGCCGGGAAGCCGCGCTGCCGGCGGACCAGCGCATCGACTTCGTCTCGATCGTCACGCGCAACAACACGCACTTTGCCGTCGCGAAGGCATTCCTCGGGGCGGGGATTCATGTGGTGTGCGACAAGCCGCTGTGTTTCACGCTCAAGGAAGGCCGGAAGCTCCGCGCCATCGTGAAACAGACCGGACTCGTTTTCGCCCTCACCCA
>JAYUBB010000146.1:0-5653 GCA_043741015.1 Opitutaceae bacterium | reverse complement strand
TTTTACTGCTGATCTGCGCGTTCGCGGCCGCGGCTTGCACGGCCTTTGGCATGCTGCTGGCCGCAGTGTCATCGTCCCCCGAGGCGGCGAGTGGCCTGGCCACGTTCCTGATTTTGCTGATGTGCGCGATTGGTGGCGCGTGGTTTCCGGTGACGCTGATGCCGGAATTTATCCAGCAGGTCAGCAAACTCACCCTGGTCTACTGGGCGATGGAGGGTTTCTCACAGGTGTTGTGGGCCAACGCCACTTTGCTGGAATTGCTGCCCACCCTTGGTATCCTGGGCGGCATGACCGCCATCGTGATGGCGGTTGCCGTGTGGCGGTTCAACCGGGGAAAAATCTTCGGCTGAAACTCACTCCGCGGTCGGCGGTGGAACGGTCGGCGGCGGAACGGGCGTCTCACCCTGGCCAATGGTGCCGGTCGGGCGGGGAGAGGGCGGCGGGGGCGGCTCTTCCATGGCACGGCGGACTTCCTGCTCCACGCTGCTGGTGGCCTTCTTGAATTCGCGCACGGCCCGGCCAAAGCCCCGGGCGAGGTCAGGCAGCCGGTCGGCGCCGAACAGCAGCAGGATCACAAACATGATCATCAGCAGCTCGGGGCCGCCGATACCTTCGATAAAAGCAGGAGAAAGAATCATGGTGCCGTGTGGATGGATAGTAGAACGCTTCGGGGATGGTTGCGGAATCAGCCGATGGAAATCTCGGTGTAGAATTTCTGGGTCTGGCCCGGAGCGACACTGTGCAGACCGACCTTGGTTTCGTGGGCATTGGGCGGGCCCATCCAGGGCTCGACACAGTAGAACGGGGACTTCTCGTCCTGGGTCCAGGTGACGACCGCGATTTCGCGGGCGCTGCTGCCGGCCATGCTGGTGCGGAAGTGCAGGCGGTTGCCGGTGCCCGCCTCGGTGACGGCGAAGACTTCGCGCCGCAGGCCGGTGTGAATGAGGTCAACAAGGTTTTTGTTGTCGAGTGTCTCGCGCGGGCCGACACGGGGGCCGGCGTAAAGCTGGCCCTGCTCGTCGCGGAGGAGATGCTTGGTGGCGGTGGTCTCCAGCACATAGTCCCGGCGGGTGCGGCCGGCGCTCCAGGGCAGGGTGAAATAGAAATGATGCCCGGCCGACCACGGGATGGGTGCAGGGCCGTGGTTGGTCAGTTGCAGTTCGACGAAGAGCGCGACCGGATCGAAACGGTAGCTGACGACGAACTCGTAGTCGTAGGGGTAGGCGGCTTTGGCGGCCTCGTCGGGTACGAATTGCGCGGAAAAACCGCCCTCGTCGAGGCGGGTGATGCGGAACTGCCCCTGCCGGGCGAGGCCGTGCATAGGCATGGGCCGGCGCACGCCGTCATCGGCGCGCCAGTGGTGGATCTCACCCCGGTCATACGAGCGCCCGCTGAAGGGAAAGAGGATGGGGTTGCCGCCGCGGACACTGGCGATATTGTCGAGGTTCTCGACCTCCGGCCAGTAGAGGATGTCGCGCACGGTGCCGTCGCCGAGCGTGACGTTCCAGTTCATCAGCCGGGCGCCCTTTTCCGGCAGGGCAAGGAAGGACGAAGCGCCCACCTGCCACTTGAAAATTGTGTGCCCGAGATACGGGATGCGTTCCATGTGCTACTTGGTAAAACGAAATGAGGCCTGCGTTCCAAGCCAATCCCGGTTTATTTATCCACATAACCTCCGGCCGGCACCGGCCAGCCTTGAAAGATGCCATCCAATTGTAAGTTTGCGATGCTTGCTAGGCAGGCGAGGAGGCGTAAGGTTGCAGCCATGTTCAAGCAGACGGGCGCACTCCTGATACTCTTTTTGGCTATGACCCTGACTGGCCGGGCCGTGGAGCCGGCTGCGGCTGTCGCGGCGGCCACCCCGGCCAAAAGGACCGTGGTCTATGTAATTCCCGTCAAGAACGAGATCAACCGGCCCATTCTTTACATCCTTCGGCGCGGCCTGAAGGAGGCGGACCAAAAAGCCGATGCCGTGGTGCTCGATATGGACACCCCGGGCGGAGCGCTCGATGTGACCTTTGATATCATGGAAGCGTTGGGCAAATTTCACGGTGAGACCCTGACCTATGTGAACAAGGAGGCGATGTCGGCGGGCGCGTTCATTTCCGCGACCACCGGCGAGATTTGGTTTGCGCCCGACGCGGTGATTGGAGCCGCCGCTCCGGTCTCGGCCGAGGGCAAGGATATCGACGTGACGATGAAACAGAAGATCGTCAGCTACCTGAAGGCGCGGGTACGCGCCATTTCCGAGGGCAAGGGTTTCCGCGGCGAGGTTATCTCCGCGATGATCGACGCCGATTATGAGCTGAAGATCGGGGACAAAGTCATCAAAGCGAAAGGTGAACTGCTCTCATTGACTGCGAGCGAGGCCAACAAGACCTACGGTGAGCCGCCACACGCGTTGCTGGGCGCGGGCATTGCGAAAGATATCGACGCGCTTCTGACCAAGAAATACGGCGCCGGGAACTACGTAATAAAACAATTTCAGGTCACCTGGTCGGAGCAACTCGCACAATACCTCAACGCCATTGCCCCCGTCCTGCTCGGGCTGGGCCTGCTCGCGTTGTTCATCGAATTCAAAACGCCGGGGTTCGGCATCTTCGGCATCGCTGGTATTGTCCTCCTGGCCGTCGTATTTATTGGTAACTATGTCGCGGGTTTCTCCGGGCACGAGCCGTTGCTGATCTTCGCCCTCGGGCTGGTCATGGTGGTGGTGGAGCTGATTTTCTTTCCCGGCGTGGCGATCATGGCCGTGACGGGCCTTGTGCTCATGCTCGGCTCGCTGGTCTGGGCCATGGCCGATCTCTGGCCTGGGGTGCCGCTGACCACCGCGTGGTCGGGCGACGTCTTCGTTACCCCCTTGCAAAACCTCGGCCTAGGGTTGGTAATCGCGATTGCGCTCGGCCTGACGTTGATGCGTTTCCTGCCCAAAGGCTGGGTGTGGGACAAGATGGTGGTCGGTTCGGCCATTGGCGGAGCCGCCCAGGTGGCCGGAGTATCCCCGGGAGTTGCGCATGAAGTGGCGGCACTGGTAGGGCAACGGGGCGTGGCCGTGACCGTGTTGCGCCCCAGCGGGCAGATCGAGGTTGCGGGCCGACGTTACGAAGCGACCGTGGAGGTCGGAGCGGTTGATGCCGGCGACACGGTGGTGGTCCGGGGCCGCACGAGTTTTGCTCTGATCGTCGAGAAGGCCGGCCCATGAACGCCATTCTGATTCTTTTTCTGCTCGGGGTCCTGCTGTTGGCGGGCGAGGTTTTCGTGCCTGGGGCCGTGCTCGGTATCTTCGGCGGGCTTTGCATGGCGGCAGGCTGTGTCATTTCTTTTCTTCAGCTCGGGACCGACGGAGGCATCGCGGCCACCCTCCTGGCGTTGGCGCTCCTTGGCCTGACACTGTATGTCGAACTGGTTTGGCTGCCCAAGACCAGGTTCGGCAAAAAGCTCATCGTGCAATCCACGGTCTCCGCCACCAGTCAGCCGCCACTGGCCGAGCTGCATGCGGTCGTCGGCAAGACGGCCGAGGCGGTGACGCCACTGGTCCCGAGCGGTTATGTGCTCGTCGAGGGCCGGCGCTATGAAGCATTCTCACCCTCGGGCCACGTCGGCAAAGGCGCACAGCTGCGCGTCGCCGGCCTCGACAATTTTCGCCTCATCGTAACCAAACCCTGATCCTCCCATGCCCTCTACCATCCTTGTTGTAATCATTGCAGTCCCTGCGCTGATCGCATTCTTCATCGTCGCTTCTTTTGTCAGCATCTGGCTGAAAGCGAAACTTAACGGCGCGCCAGTCGGATGGCTTAATCTGCTCGGCATGCGCCTCGGCGGCGTGCCCTACAGTCTGGTGGTAGATGCCCGTATCACCGCGGTGAAAGCCGGCATCGAGGTATCAACCGATAAGATTTCCGCTCACTACCTCGCCGGCGGCAACGTCGTCCCGACGGTACAGGCTTTGGTCGCAGCCAGGAAGGCCGGCATCGAGCTCGATTGGGATCGAGCTTGCGCGATCGATCTCGCCACCAAGGGCTCGAACAAGAGCGTCGTCGAGGCGGTGCGCACGTCGGTCGATCCCAAGGTCATCGACTGCCCCAACCCGGAGAGCGGCCGCACGACCATCGACGGCGTGGCCAAGGATGGCATCCAGGTGAAGGTGAAGGCCCGGGTCACGGTGCGCACGCACCTCGACCGCTTCGTCGGCGGTGCCAAGGAGGAGACGATCATCGCCCGCGTGGGCGAGGGTATCGTGTCCACCATCGGCGCGGCCGAAAGCTACAAGGTTGTGCTCGAGTCGCCCGACAGCATTTCCAAGACCGTCCTCGCGCGCGGCCTCGACGTCGGCTCGGCGTTCGAGATTCTCTCCATCGATATCGCCGACGTTGATGTGGGCGAGAACGTCGGCGCCAAGCTGCAGGAAGCGCAGGCCGAGGCGAACAAGAGCATCGCGCAGGCGCAGGCGGAAATTCGCCGTGCCGCCGCCGTCGCGGTCGAGCAGGAAATGAGGGCCCGCGTGCAGGAGATGCAGGCGAAGGTTGTCGAAGCGCAGGCCCAGATCCCGCTGGCGATTGCCGAGGCGTTCCGCTCGGGCAAGCTGGGCGTGATGGATTACTACAAGATGGAAAACATCCAGGCTGATACCTCGATGCGCGGCTCCATCGCCCATCCCGAAGGGAAGAAGTAAGCGGAGCCCTGACCATGGAGTGGGTCCTCGATCATTTGCGCCTGATCTTCGTCATTGGAGGTGGCATCGCCTGGTGGCTGAACCAGCGCAAGCAGGTGCAGACCGGCGAAAAGGCGCCGCCGCCGCCGGAGGCGACCTTCGACGATCCGGAGCTGGCGGAACGCACCGGCAAGATCCGCGAAGAGATCCAGCGGAAGATCGAGCAGCGGGCCAAGGGCTACGCCAACGAGCAGCCGACACTGCCGCACAGCGAGCCGGAAGCACCACCACCGGTCATCCGCGAGGTCGTGGTCGCACGGCAGCCCGTCCGCGCCGCCTCCCGGGTGGAAGCCCAGCGGCAGGCCGAGATCCTGGAGCAGCAGGCGGCGTTGATGGAAAAATTACGCGAAGCCGAGCTCAGGAAAATTGCCGTGAAACGGCGGACGGATTTTGAAGAATCTACGGCTGATCACTCCGCGGAAGCACGGACAGCGATCCGTGCCACGGTGCTGGATGATCTGGGCAGCCCCGCCGCTTTGCGCCGGGCTTTCATCCTGCGCGAAGTGCTCGGACCGCCAGTAGCCTTGCGTAGCTAAAAAGGGAAAGGCCGGCGATAGCCGGCCTGAGTGTAGCAGGAGGGGAGGAGCGGTCGCTTTAATCGAGCGCGAACTGGCCGTAGCCGTCGATCGGGATGGGGTAACTGCGGCCGTTGACCTCCATGCGGAGGTTCTTGCCTGGGGTGACCGTGATGAGGAGCTTGCCCTGTTTCTTGAAGGACTTGGATTCGCCCTTGGCAAGCAAGCCTTGGAATAGTTGGGTCTTGTCGAGATCTCGCACGACTTTGATCCGGGCCTCGTCAATGGCGGTCAAAACGAGCGTCTGCGCTTGTTCGGCCTGTACCGTGGCCGCCGGGGGCTGCTCCATCTGCTGGGCCGTCTTGGCGGGGCCGGAGAAGAGGACCTTGAAAAGCAGGATGATGACAATTACCGCGACCAGCGCGCC
>JAYUBB010000145.1:0-1666 GCA_043741015.1 Opitutaceae bacterium | reverse complement strand
AAGAATCCGCCGAAAATTGAGCATTGTGGGCAAACTACGCGGCATCGCCGCGCTGTCAATGCCTTGCACCGCCGCGCAGCCGTCCAATGTGCTGGGTGTATCGGCTCCGGTTTCCTGGACACAAGATAAAGGTTAATCAGGCGGCTATCTGGGTTGTTGGTTGATGATCGCGGCGGGCTTCGAGGGGACTCTTGTAACGGAGTTTTTCGAGGCGCCAGTCGCGGTTGTAGGTTTCGACAAAGGTGGCGACCGCCGCGGCGAGTTCAGCGCGGTTGCGATAGGTGCGGCCGTGGATGATCTGCTCCTTGAGGGTGCGGTTGAAGCGTTCGACGACCCCGTTGGTCTCGGGCTCGCCGACGAAGGCAAAGCTGGGGGTAAAGCCGTGGAAGCGACTCTGGCCTTGGAAGTAGTCGGTGAGGTATTGGCTGCCGTGATCATGGCGCAACTCGACGCCGCGGGCGGCGTCGGCGGCGCTCGTGCCGAAGACGCGGTTGACGGCCTGGGCGATCGGCTCGTAGGCGGCGAAGCGGTCGCCGCGTTTGCAGACATGATGGCCGAGACACTCGGCGTTCCAGTGCTCGATGGTCGTGAACAGCCACAGCCAGCCGTCGTCGCTGGTCCACACTTTCGCGCCGTCGGTGGCCCAGCGCACGTTGGGCGCGTCGGTCGTGATGCGGCCATCGTGCGCCTTGGCGGGCGCGGGCGTGGCGCGGTGGGGCGAGAGCAGGTGGTGGGCGCGCATCAGGCGCAGGATGCGGTTGCGACCCACCCGGTGGCCGGCGACGTAGCGGAGGCGGCCGAAGACCTTGCGATGGCCTTCACCGCAGAACGGCGAGGCGGCCAGATCCGCACGGATCAAGGCCAGGAGGCTCGCGTCGTCGAGCACGGTCTTGGGGCCGCGTTTGCCGGTGCGGGCACCGGCGGGCGCGGCGGGATTCGCCGCATAGTAGCTGGCGCGCGGGAAGGCCCAGGCCAGGCACACGCGCTGCACGCCATAAACACGGCCGGTGGCCGGGGAGGTGGCGGCGCTCATGTGCGCGACCTCCGTCCGACAAAAGGGCCTGGTTTCTCGCACCGGGCGCGCAGCAGTTCGACCTCCATGCTCAGTTCGCCGATGCGCCGGTTGGCCTCATCGAGCCGCAGTTGGGCCGGATCCGCGGCGTCCCGGATTTGGAGCGCCGCTGCCATGCCCCCCAACGCCTGGGTCCGCCATTCTTCCAGCCGGGGGATGGACACGGCCGTCTGCCGGCTGAGGGCATCGAGTGGCTCGCCACGCAAGAGGCGGAGCACGACTTCCGCCTTGCGTTTCGCGCGCCAGCGCTGCGGCGGGCAGTCCAGGCCGGAACTCCCGGCGGCTCCGCCTCGCGCAACGCTCGGCTCCGCCTCCGGGAGTTCCGGCCTGGAGGGTTGGACTGTGCTCTTCTCTGCAACGGGATTGGGCATGTCAGGGTTCATTGGCTTTCAGGGTTCACTACCCCGTGTCCAAGGAAATCGGTGGCGTTATAGACGTTACCCATCCTGACGCATCGACGACGACGATAACATTTACCGGGAATCCTAAAGATCCTCTGATTCCCACCGCTCCAGGTGTCACCTACAATATTGCCGTCGATTACAATCGCGCGACTGGAGCGTTTAATATTTCCTATAATGATGTCGACAAATT
>JAYUBB010000144.1:0-1686 GCA_043741015.1 Opitutaceae bacterium | reverse complement strand
GCAACGCCAAGCACAGCCTCTGCTTCGTCGGCTACTGTGACCCCGACACCCCCGGTGGCCACCTCCTCGCCGCCAAGAATGGCGACCAGTTCCTCTTTGAGGAACTCAACCTCAAGACCCGTGTCCGCGCCCACGTCGAACGCTTTGAGTTCAGCGGCCACGCCACGCGCGACGAATTGCTCTCCTATGCCGTGAAGTGCTCGCCGCGCTCCATCGTGCTCACCCACGGCGATCCTCCTGCCCGCGCGTGGTTCGCCGAGCAGTTGAAGGAGAAGCTGCCCAACGCCAAGATCCTCGACCCGGTCCCGCTTCAGACCTACCAGGTTTAGCGCCCCAGAATCTCCCGCAGCCGCGCGACCATTGCCTTGCTACCGGTGACGTATTGGACACGGGGCGACTTGAGGGTGAATTCCTTCATGGGGAACGGCGGGTTCTCCAGATAGTGGATTTCGAGGCCGGCCTCCTTGAGCAGCGCGCAGGCCGCCGCGATGTCCCAGACCTTGTTGTTGTGGTCCACCACCCCGTCGAGCAGACCGATGGCGGCGTAGGCCAGGTGCAGCGTGCTGCTCCCGAGGCCGCGAATCTTGAAGTTCTCGATCAGGCGCTTGCCCTCGGCCGCATGGCTCTTGTCCACCGGGGAATGGAAACCGATCAGGCTGTGACCGCCCGGGGCCTCCGGCCGGCCTTTGACCGGTTTGTCGCCGTCCCACACTCCGCGGCCGGGACCGCCGTGGATAAGGGTGCGCCGCGCCAGGTCGTAAATGACGCCATAGACAGGCATCCCGTGCTCCAGCAGCCCGAGCGAGATGGCGCAGTGGCTGATACCGTTGGCGTAGTTGTTCGTGCCGTCGATCGGATCGCACACCCAGCAAAAGCGCGAGGTCACCGGCATCGGAGCGGTCGTGGGCGCCAGCTCCTCGCTGAAAAACTGGTCGTCCGGAAACTGCCGGGTGATGACCGCCATGAGGTGCTCCGAGATGGCAATGTCCACCGGCGTCACCTTGGTGCCATCGTGCTTGATCACGGGCTTGGCCCGGCCGAATTCCCGGTGCAGGAGCTCCGTCTCGGCCAGCACAGCCTGCTTCGCCACTGCGATACGCTGTTCGATGTCTTGGTTGTTTTCGAGGCGTGTCATGCTGGGCGAAGCGAAGCATCCACAGGGATTTTTATATTCCAAATGGATTCTTCGCTTCGCTTAGAATGACAGATGGCGAGCGTTACTTCCCCAATTGATGTCCGTGGCGCACAACGCCTTTCTTGCCCTTGTCGTTCAGCAAATCGAGCACGGCGGCCAGGCGGCGTTTCTTCTCGTCCGTCTGGCCGAACATCTCGAGCTGGTCGCCTTTCTCCTCCACGTTGGAAAATCGTACACTCACCAGCCGCAGCGGCCAACGTTTCGTCCACGCGGCCCGGAGCAGTGGTTCGACCAGCGGATAGAACGGAGCTTCGAGATCAGCAGCCTCGGCGAGGCTGCGGCCCGTCGAACTGTCCTCCATGTCGGGGTAACGCACCTTGACCGTCATCGTTTTCACCCGCTTCCCGTCGGCGCGGATGGCGGGCATGAGCTCGTCAATCATCCGCTTGGCGATGCGCTCGATCTCGGTGAAGTCGCCAATGTCCTTCGCGAAAGTCTCCTGGGTCGAGTAGCTTTTCGCGTCCTCGTGCTCGGTGTGGACCACCCGGTCG
>JAYUBB010000143.1:0-17567 GCA_043741015.1 Opitutaceae bacterium | reverse complement strand
ATCAGGATCAGCAGGCCTTCGATCTGGTTCATCAGGGAGATTTACCAGCAGGCGATGGCTTCAAGGCGGCGGCGGTAGCGGGCACCGATTACCGCAGGGGAAAGATTGGTTTCAATACTGACGCGGGCGGCGGTGCCGATTTTGCGCGTGAGGGCGGCATCACTCTGCAGTTGCTGCATCCACCAGGCGGCATGATCGATATCGGGGTCGGCCCAGGTCTGCCCCTTGGCGTAGGGTCCGTGCGTGCGGTCGAGCGTGACGAGCGAGCAGCGGACGGGGCACGCGTTGTTCGCGTGGACAAAATCCGTGGTGCCGGACCAATCGGTCGCGATGACCGGTTTGCCGAGATACATGCACTCGGCCAAGGCGAGGCCGAAACCCTCGGAGCGGTGCAGCGAGACGAAGCAATCGCAGGCCGACTCCAGTTCGTAGATCTCGGCGCGGGTGAGGGTCTGGGTGATCAGCGAGGTGCCGGGCAGGGTTGCGGCGGCCTCGCGCAGGCGCTCGAAGTCGGCGGGGTTGCGTGGGACGTTGTGGACCTTGATGACCAGTGCGGCACCCCGGCCGGCGAGACCGGAGCGGCGGAAGGCCTCGAGCACGGCCGCAGGGTTCTTGCGTTCCGAGTAGGAATTCAGGTCGTAGAGGAAGAGAAAGAGGAATTTGTCGGCGGGCAGGCCGTATTTCCGCCGGAAGTCGCCCTCCGGGCGGGCGAAGGAGATGGCGTGGGGCATCGTGAGCACCGGCAGGGGGAGCTTTTGCGCGATGGCCTCGGTGGTGAAATGCGACGGGGTCCAGATCTCGTCGAAGTAATTGGAGTGGTGCAGCCACGCGTCCGGAAACTCGGGCAGTTCCCAAGCCCAGTAGCCAATGTTGTAGCGACCGCGGCGGAAGGCGGCCCCGTGGTGGTGGTCGATGTCGCGCGAGACCGGCGGGTCGAGATGAAAGACGTTCACCGGGTGGGGATTGTCGGACTGGAGCCGGGGGGCGAAGCTGGCATCAGTCTGGGGGTTGATGCAGTGGAGCTTGAGATCGATGAGGGCGGTCCCAAGGCCGGCGGCATCGGCGGCGCGGGCCATGCAGCGGACGGATTCGCCGACCCCGAGATCGGCGCGGAAAAACCCGGCAATGTTCAGGCTGAGCTTGAGAAAGCGGCGGGCGAAACCGGAATTCCACGGTGCCGAGCGGTTGCTGAAATCGAAGAGGATCTCGGCGTCGGCCTCGATGCGCTGGATGCGGAGCCGGTGATTGCGCGCCTGGGCGCGCCACGGTTGGAGGAAGCCCAGGCCAGTGACGCGCCCCAGCCAGGCCAGCAGGTTGCTCCCGCCCACGCCGGTGAGTTGGAGAGTGAGGGTGTGGCCGGCGGACTCGCCCGGAGGCAGCGCGAGTTCGAGCCGGAAAGGGCCGGCGGCCGAGGTGAGCTGCGCCAGATGGTGGCCGTCCAGCTGCGCAGCAAGGCCGATGATTCCCGCCGAAGTCGGGTCGGCGGGGTTGGGCGCGAGAATTTCACCGATGACAGTCACCTTGGCGACCCCGGCGAGCGAGGGCAGGGAAAGGACTGCCTGCTCGCGAAGCCAGAAGGAGTCGGTCACGACATCGTCGTGAAAAAGCCCGGTGAATTTGGAGCGGAGACGGAAAGACATGCCAGTCACACCATTTAGGGAACAGACACGGATAGATTTTCAACCATGAATCCCAATTCACGGGGATCGGGGCCACCGGGTTTGAAAGTCGAACCTTGGAGCCGCCATTCCAACTTGGTCAGGCCCTGGGTCAGGGGTATTTCAATTTCCTGAATTTGCGCGCCAGTTTGTAGCCGATTGATTTCCCGGCCACCCAGCCACAATCCGACGACTGAGCCGGCTTGGCCGCCAAGATGAAACCGCAATCTGGCCCGCGTGGCACTGCCATCCCACCAGAGCCCGAGCGCAGTATCGCGCGTGGCCCAGCGCCAGCGATTGGAATCCAGTTGCTCGGGTGGATACCAGCCGTGCAAAGCGAGCAGCAGTGGCCTGCCCACGAGGTCCGGTTCGTCCAGCCAACGCTCCCTGAGGCGGGGATCGGCATAGTCGGGAACCTGGGGCTGGCGGGAGGCGTGCAGGCGGAAAATTCTCACGGGCAACGCCGGATCAGAGGTGATGAGTTCAGTGAGGCCCAGGATTTGCAGGGAACGGATGAGCGCTTGTCCGCAGTCGACATAGGCGCGCTGGTCGAGCCAGAGCACGGAGAACCCCGCCTGTTCCAAGGTTGCGACCAGGTCCGCCGCAGGCAGGCGACTGGCGTAGCTGGCCCACGACAAGGCCGGCGTATGGCGGAGATGTCCGTAGGAAAAGCGCAGCGTGGTCGAGGTCAGGTAGGGCAGCAGGTGTTCGTAGTCGGGCATGCTACCGGTGGGGCCGGCCTCAGGGAAAGGGACCACGGGCAATTGGAACACAGTCGCTCCAGCCGGCAGCGTCCGCTCAAGGCTGGCAGTGGCATTTTCGTAGAGACGCCAGCGGCCCAGATTGCGGTCCCCCACCATGCGATCGCCGAGGGGCGGGGTTTCCTCCCAGCACGCGGCCAGCGCGACCACCGCGGCCAGCAGAATAGAAAGAGGTCGCGGAAGCAACCGGCGGCCAAGCCAGCCGCACAGGAAAAACAAAACCCAGACATGGGCGAAAATTCCGATGCGGGTGCTGGCGCGGAACAACTCGAAGCCGAGGACGCCGAGCCAGGTGTTGATGCCGCCGGCGAGGCCAAACACGGTGATCCAGGCCAGGCCGAGCAGAGGGTCGAGCCGCCGCCATTGGCGCCGGACCACGCGCCGGATGCTGCCGGCGAGCACAGCGACCAGCCCCGCGATCCCGAGCAGGCCAAGGTAATTGTAGAAAAATTCCCCGGTGCCGTGCCGCGTCAAAAGATAAGCCCGGCCGATCCCGGCCAGGGCTGGCACCCGGTGATCCGCGGGCGGGACAAGCCATTCGACCGGCCGCAGGGCATAGACCTGGAAATCCCCCGGGTTGCGGAGCAGGGCCTCGGTGGTGGTGCCGCGCAGGCGCTGCCCGATGTAGCCGGCATTGCCGGCGATAAAACTGCCGAGCAGGCATCCCATGAAAACGAGCAGGGGAATTTTTCGCGACCGGGGACTGCCCCGCAGAAGGACGAGCAGCAGCGCCCCGCCGGCTACGACACCGGCGAAATAGGCCAGGTAGGGATTGCCGATGCCGAGCCAAAGACCGAGACCCGCGGCCAGATTTTTCCAATGGTGGTGGCGGTTCGCCGGTTCGCCGCGACGGCTGGACCAGGCGCAAAGCAGGATCAGGGGAGGAAGGGTAAAGGTTTGACTCAGGCTGAGCGTGATACCCCAGCGGACGTTGTAGTTGCAGAACGCAAACACGAGGCCGAGCGCGACCGCCCACTCCCAGCGACAGCGCAGCCAGCGGGCGCAGAGATAGAAGGAGGCGGCATTCAACCCCGCGAAGAGGGCGCCGGCGAGGTTGAGGGCAGCGATGAGACCGGTGACGCGCGACAGCAGGCCGGTCAGTACGAACACGAGTCGGTCGGGCACAGGGTAGGCGGACCAGTCTGCGCCCGTCGGAGCGCCGAGCCGGTCGCCCGGAGAGAAGTGGAAAAGGGCCTGACCGGGGTGCTCCGCCGCGATTTTCACCCGGGCGTAGACTTCCAGCGGGTCGCCCTCCAGCCAGTGCGGGCGGCTCCAGTCGCCCCACGATATCCGGTGGAAAAGCAGGCCGGTAACGAGGCCGCCAAGGAGCGTCATGAGCACAGCTTGAAACCATCGGGGCAGCCGGGCTGGAGTGGGGGCGGACATGCGCAATATTTAGATGCTGGATTTGCCCGCCCGCGCCAATCCCAATACTTGCTCACTTCATTGCTGACGACCGGGGCGAAACCATCACCATTATCCGTCCCCCCTCGCATGTCCCCGGCCCTGAGTTTTGTCATCCCCCTGTATCACAGCGCAGAGACTGTCGTGTCCCTCGTGAAGCAAATCGAGGCTTTGCCGGTGGAGGGCGGCCATGAACTCGTGCTGGTCAATGACGGCAGCCGCGATGGCACGGCGGGGGTTTGCCGCGAACTGCTGCGCGAGGCGCGCATCCCGATCACCTTCGTCAATCACGCGCGCAACTACGGCGAGCACAATGCCGTGCTCAGCGGCTACCGGCACGCCCGCGGCGCCTACATCGTGAATCTCGACGACGACGGGCAGAATCCCCCGGCAGAGGCACTGCGCTTGTGGCAGCATGCCAAGCGCGAGGGTCTGGATGTGGTTTACGGCCATTATTCGGACAAGAAACATTCCCTCTGGCGCAACTTCGGCAGTTGGTTCACCAACCGGATGACCGACCTGGTCCTCGACAAGCCGAAAGGCTTTTATCTTTCCAGTTTCCGTTGCGTGAGTGCCTTCGTGGCCCGGGAAGTCGCCCTGCACGAAGGACCCTATCCCTATATCGACGGGTTGATCCTGCAAGTGACGCAGGAGGTCGGAGCGATCGAGGTGCGGCATGACGAGCGAATCGCCGGGCAGAGCGGCTACAATCTGCGCCGCCTGGTCCGGTTGTGGGCCAGCACCTTCGTGAATTTTTCGGTCATGCCTTTGCGTCTGGCCACGCTGCTCGGGCTCATCATGGCGGTGGGAGGGCTCGCCGGACTCGCCGTGGTATTTTATCTGCGCCTGACCAACCAGGGCCCCGACTACGGCTGGGGCACCCTGATGGGCGCGCTGCTGGTTTTCTCGGGCACGCAGCTGGTGATGCTGGGCCTGATCGGCGAATATCTCGGCCGCATGTTCCTGACCGTGAACCGCCGGCCACAATCGACCGTGCGCTCGGTGGAACGGGGTGGCTGATTCAGGCGAGGAGTTTTTTCCAGCGCTCGACCTCGGCCTCGATGGCGGTGTGGACGCCGATCAAAATCCCGCCGGTGGGTCGCGTCAGCAGCCGGCAGCAATAGAGAAAGCAGTCGCGCGCCACGGGCAGATCGGGATAATCCCGGGGTTCCTCCCAGTGCAGGGAGAGGTGATAGCGGCACCAGTCGAGGGCGGCGTGACGGGCAATCGCATGCCGCCAGCGCTGCACCAGCCGGGCGGTGTTTTGCTCGTCGTGCGACTTGCGGCCGGGTGATGTGCTGATGTGATGGCGGACCACGCTGCGCAGGGACACGCAATTCCTCAGTCGGGCCTGCCGGGCGCGCAGGCAGAGATCGATATCCTCGCCACCGTTGACGAAGCCCTCATCGAAGCCACCTAGTGACTGCCAGTGCTGGCGGCGGATGGCAAAGCACGCGCCGGTGAGCGCGGTGACCCGGCGGATGCCGGTCAGACGGGCGAGCAGCGGACGCGCGGTGTCGTGTTCGGGCTTGCCCTTGAAGTTGAAAAAAATACCCGTGTGATCCACCGCGCCAGTGGCGGTGTTGAGCTGCACGTTACCGACGAGGGCCACGCGCCGGCGTCGCGCCACCGCCAGCATTGGCTCAAGCCAGCCGGGGAGGAGGACGAGATCGTTGTTGAGGAAGAAAAGAAACTCGCCCCGGGCCGCCGCCGCGCCGCGGTTGCAGGTGCCCGCGAAGCCGAGATTCCTGTCATTCAAGAGCACGTGGCAAGGTACCGCCAAACTCTTCAACCACTCACGGGTGCCGTCGGTGCTGCCGTCGTCCACGAAAATGATCTCATGCGCCAGACCTGGCGGCAGCGTCTCCCGCAGGCTCGCCAGCATCGCTTGCGTGAACGGCAGGCAGTTGTAGAGCGGGATGATGAACGAAACCTGCATATCAGGGGGATTCGGCCGGAAGAATTTGCAGGGTGAGAAAAATGACCGCCAGTTTGCGGGTATCGTGGTCAGTCACCAGCGACTGGCTGTAATTGAAGGTCAGGTGATTGTCGCCGGTTCGCAGGTGAAGGGGCGTGGTCAGCTGCTCTTTCTGATTGGTGCGGGTGAAGGCATGCTGGAGGATCGGGTTGCCATTCAACTCGAGCACAACCGTTTGTCCCTCGGAATAGGTGAGGGCGTCGGCAACCAGACGGGCCAGGCGCGGACCATCGGCGGTGATCAGCAGGCAGGTCGCCGGGGCAAAACCCCAGTGGAAGGGCGGCAGAAATGCCGCGGGCACCGGTCCTTCCTCGGCGCCCCAGCCGGCCTCGGCGGCAAAGCCGGAAAAAGCGGGAGACGGGGTGGTGGTGTCAGCGCTGGGAATGTCCGTCGCGTCCAGCTCGCGTATCGCGGCGTCCGGCGTCTTCGCCACGGACGCGGGCGCGGTGGCATCAAGCAGCCGGCCATGGCTGGTGGCCAGTTTCTCCAAGTAGGGCAGCAGGGCCCGGACAACCCGGTTCCAGCCCTGGGCCGATTCACCATAGCGGAGCGCCGAGCCTTGATAAGCGATCGGCAGCAACCGGAGACTGGCCACCGGAGGGCAGACCGTGGCGAAAAACAAATCGGGATTCTCGGCGAGGAGCTGGTACCCCAGACGGTAATGGACATCGAGTCCGGCATGGGATTGCCCACGGCTGAGTTTTTGCAGCTCAGCCAGCACGACCCGCAGCACCTGATGCTGGGGCGAGCGGAGCGCCAGATGGGCGAGGTGATATTCGCCGGACAAGGGCTGGTCAGGCAGCGGTTCCGTCCCGCGATAAAGCGCATGGCTGCCTTTGCCCGCCGTAATCCCTGCATCCAAGGCGACTGAACGGGGCACCATGATTTTCCGGGTGCGGGGAGCAGATGATTCGCAGTAGCGCAGGCGGAGCAGTGGATTGCCGGCCTGTGCATCGTCCCCGGCGGTGGGAAAGTAGTTGAGCAAGGGCAGGCTGGCGGAGCGGGTCGCAACGAGGCCGGCCAGGGTTTGCTGCAAGGCGGTCCGTCCCGGTCCAGCCAGGATTTCGTCGGCATCGAGGGGCAGGATCCAGTCGGCGGCGAACGATTGCGCCGCCACGCGCGTCAGAAAATTGCTGCGGGCCTGCTGCAAGTTGCCCAGGGCGTCGTCGGTGTAGAGCGTGAGGGACAGGCCTTCGCGCTGGAGGGCGGCGAGGATCTCGCGGGTGCCGTCGGTGCTGTCGTGGTCGAAAATGAGGTGATGATCCACCCAGGCCAGGGTGTGCCGGACAAAGGGCTCGATGATATCGGCTTCGTTTTTGACGATGGAGACAGCGACCAGGCGCATGGGGGCAGTGTGCGGGTCGGCGGACGAAAGCAGAGACTAAATTGCGACCGGGGCGGCTGCCGTCCGTCGGGGAGGCGTTACGCGAGCAACCGCTTGAGGTATTCGCCGTAGGAGGACTTGCCGAGTCTCTTGATGTTGGACTCGAGGCCGGCCCGGTCGATCCAACTTTTTTTGTAGGCGATCTCCTCGAGGCAGGCGATTTTGAGGCCGGTGCGGTTCTCGAGGACATGGACGAACTGGGCGGCCTCGATCAGGGAGTCGTGCGTGCCGGTGTCGAGCCAGGCGGTGCCGCGGCCGAAAAGCTCGACGTGCAACTTCCCCTTTTCGAGGTAAAGGCGGTTGAGATCGGTGATCTCGAGCTCGCCGCGTTTGGAGGGCTTCAGGCTCTTGGCCAGGGGCACGACGTCGGCGTCGTAGAAGTAGAGGCCGGGCACGGCGTAGCTGGACTTGGGCTGGGCGGGTTTCTCCTCGAGCGAGAGCACACGGCCGTCCTTGGCGAACTCGACCACGCCGTAATCGGCGGGGTTGGCCACGTGGTAGCCGAAGATGGTCGCGCCGCTGGTGCGAGCGGCGGCCTCGGCGAGGGAAGTGACAAACTCGGCGCCGTAGAAAAGATTGTCGCCGAGCACCAAGGCGGAGGGTTCGCCCTTGAGGAAACCGGTGTCACCGGCGATGTGGAAAGCCTGTGCGAGGCCGTCGGGACTCGGCTGTTCGGCGTAGCTGAATTTAAGGCCGAGGTTGGCGCCGTCGCCGAGCAACTTCCGAAAGAGCGGCAGGTCGGTCGGCGTAGAGATGATCAGGACCTCACGGATGCCGGCGAGCATGAGCACCGACAGCGGATAATAAATCATCGGCTTGTCGTAAACCGGCATGAGCTGCTTGCTCACGGCGATGGTCAGGGGGTAGAGCCGGGTTCCCGAACCACCCGCCAAGATAATGCCTTTACGATTCATGACAAAAGATTGGTTAACCACGAAGGGCGCGAAGTAACGCGAAAAAGTATAGGGGCTCGGGTTTTCCTTCGCGAGCCTTGGCGTTCTTCGCGGTTGATCATTTCCCTGTTCCTAGGCGTTCGCGGGAGTATTTCTTGGCCGTGATATCAGCGGCCCAGGCGCGGTTCTTCAAATACCACTCCACGGTCTTTTCGATGCCGGTGGCGAAGGACTCCGCCGGCTTCCAGCCGAACTCGCGGTTGATCTTGGTGCAGTCGATGGCGTAGCGGCGGTCGTGGCCGGGCCGGTCGGTGACATAGGTGATCTGGGATTCGTAGGATTTGCCGTCGGCGCGCGGGGCCTTTTTGCCGAGCAGGGCGCAGATCGTCTTAACAATCTCGATGTTCGGTTTTTCGTTCATCCCGCCGATATTGTAGGTCTCGCCGATGCGGCCTTGGTTAAGGACAAGCCAGATGGCGCGGGCGTGGTCCTCGACGTAAAGCCAGTCGCGGATCTGCATGCCGTCGCCATAGACGGGGAGCGGTTTGCCCTCGAGGGCGTTGAGGATCATCAGCGGGATCAGCTTCTCCGGGAAATGGTAGGGACCGTAGTTGTTCGAGCAGTTGGTGGTCAGGGTGGGCAGGCCGTAAGTGTGCTGGTAGGCGCGGACGAGATGGTCACTCGCGGCCTTGGAGGCGGCATAAGGGGAGTTGGGCTCGAAGTTGTGATTTTCCGTAAAGGCCGGCGCACCGGGGGCGAGCGAGCCGTAGACCTCGTCGGTTGAGACGTGGAGAAAACGAAAGGTGGCTTTCTTCGCCTCGGGCAGCTTGGTCCAGTATTGCTTGGCGCAGTTGAGCAGGCGGAGCGTGCCCGTGACGTTGGTCTGGATGAAGGGCTCGGGTGAGTCGATGGAGCGGTCGACATGCGATTCGGCGGCAAAGTTCACCACGGCGTCGATCGCGTGGTCGGCGAGGAGCTTCGCGACAAGAGCCGTGTCGCCGATGTCGCCGTGGACGAAAACGTAGCGCGGGTCGCCCGCGAGGTTGGCGAGATTGGCCGGGTTGCCGGCGTAGGTCAGCGCGTCGAGATTGACGAGCTTGGTGAGGGCGGAGCCCTTCTCCGTCAGGCGCTGCCTGATGAAATTGGAGCCGATGAAACCGCAGCCACCCGTTACCAATAAGTTCATAAGGTTTAAGTTCTAAGGTTTAAGCGACCGGAGCAAGGCATTGGTCATTTTGGAGACTTCTGTGTACTTAGCCTCCAATTGTGCGTGGGCTTCCGTTGACAGCAAGCCAAGGTCCTTGGCGAGCAGCAACAAGTAGCGAGTCTCCTCGATTGAGCCACGAGCGATGATCAGGAACTGACGAAACTCTGCGAGCGAACCACGGCCTTTGCCTTCAGCGATGTTGGTCGGCACAGAGGCTGCGGCCCGGCAGAGTTGGTCGGTTAACCGATACCGTTCATCAGGAGGGAAGGCTTTGGTGACACGATAAACTTCCAACGTGGCGGCATGGGCTTTCTGCCAGACCAGGAGATCGTGCCAGCTTTGGATTTTGTCAGCGCTCACGAGCTTAGAACTTACACCTTAAACCTTACAACTCAGGCGGTGCGCCACGAGCGCAACGCCTGTTCGACGGCCTCGTGGACTTCGGTCAGTTTGATGCCGGTGGCGACAAGCTTGGTGGAATTCATGACGCAGTTGGAGCGAGGGGTCTTGGCGGTGGTGCGCATGAACTCGGCCTCGTCGGGGAAGAACTTGAAATCCTTGTTCGACACGCCGGTCTTTTTAATGAGGGCGACGATCTCCCGGGTGGTGACCTGGCCGGGGTTGGTGACGTTGTAGATGCCGAAGGGCACGTGCTGCTCCCAGCAGGCGAACGTGGCGGCGACGAACTCCTCCAGCTGTGAGATGGAATTGGCCGCCTCAAGCAGCGTGGAGTAGCGCAGGAGCTTGGTCAGGTAGTTGCGCGGGTTGTCCACCTGGTTGAAGGGAATGCGCAGGCGCCAGACATAGACGTTGGGTACGCCCGCCAGGGTCTCCTCACCCAGGGCTTTGGTGCCGGAATAAAAACTGCAGTTGTTCGTGCGGAAGGTGAAGTTCGGCGTGTCGGTCTCGGTGAAGCCGCTGCCGTCGGGTCGGGCGCCGGTGTAGATGCAACCGGAGGAGACATGGCCCCAAGGCACGCCGGCGTCGATGCAGGCCTGGGCGACCGTGCCGGGGAGGACCGCGTTGCCCATGAGGCATTCCGACTTGTGCAGCTCGCAGGCATCGACGTTGGGCTTGCCCGTGTAGCCGGCGGAGTTGATGAGGAAGGCGGGCTTCTCGCGCCGCAGCAGGCCGGTCAGTGCGGCCTGGTTGGTGTAGTCAAATTCAGCCCGGCGGATATTGCGGAAGGCCAAACCTTTGCGCTGTAACAGCGCCTGGTAGGCCGACCCGACATAACCGGAACCTCCGAGCAGATAGATCATGGAAAGGGAATGAGGGAAAGAGGGTCCAGCCGAAGGTCAACCCGCCGTTTTCCGGCTACTTTTTCCTGTAGTCGCCACGGCTGAAATACTTCTCCAGCCACACATAGGCGCAGATGAAGAAGTAGCGGCTGCCCATCTCCTTGATCTTGAGCTTGGCCTCGCCGTATTTGCGGTTCTGCCACGAGATGGGGATCACAGTCCAGGTGTAGCCTCGCACGATGGCCTTGAGCGGGATCTCGACGGTGAGGTTGAAATGCGAGGCGAGAAACGGCCGGCAACCCTCGATCACGGTGCGGCGGTAGGCCTTGAAGGCGTTGGTCGTATCGTTGAGGGCGATATGGAAACCGAGGCGGACGAGAAAATTGGCCAGGCGGTTGACCCACAGTTTGACGCGTGGGTAATCGATAACCTTGCCCCCCTTGACGAAGCGGCTGCCGAAGGCGCAGTCCCAGCCTTCGTTGAGCAGGCGCCAGTATTTCACGGCGTCCGCGGGCGAGTCCGAGGCGTCGGCCATCATGATCGCGCAGGCGTCGCCCTTCATGTGGTTGAGGCCATAGATCACCGCGCGACCGAAACCGTGCGGACCAGGGTTTTGAATGGGAGCCAGAGTGGGCACGGTCTGCTTCAGCTCCGCCAGCACGGCCCAGGTACGGTCGCGGCTGCCGTCGTCCACGACAATGATCTCATGGGGTACGCCCTCACGCTGGAAGGTCTGATAGATATCCGCGACCGTGGAGGGGAGGGAGTCCTGCTCGTCCCGGGCTGGGATGATGATGGAATAGAGCGTGAGTGGGGCGGACGACACTGGCATCGGCTCACTCAGGGGAAAACCATGAACCGCGGCAAGCCTGCGCTAGCGCGGCGCGGACAGATCCAGCCAGCCGGGATTCTGTTCCGCGTGCAGGGCGATTTCTTCAAGAACGGCGAGTGTGTGGGTGGCGGGTTTCCATTCCCACAATTTCATGGCCTTGGCGTGATCGAGCACGATCCAGGGAATGTCGAAGGGACGGGGCGTCCCGTCCTGCAACACCGCGTGCGGACCGAAGCGCTGCGTGCACCAATCACTCAGCTGCTTGAGCGACATGGCTGAGGCGGTGCCGCCCGAGAAATTTGCGATCCGGTCGGCTACGGCGAGCTTGGGTGCAGCGAATTGTTTCTTGAGCACGGGCAGGAGATCGCGCGGGTGCAGGCAATCGCGCACCTGGTGGCCGTGGCCACCGAAGCCGAGATACTTGAGCGGGCGCTTCCGCAACCACGCGTTGATCCAGTAGGCGAAGATGCCCTGGTCGGCCCGGCCGAACTGCCCCGCGCCGGCCAGCACACCGCAGCGGTTGATGAACACGGGGAAACCGAAGGTCTCGCCGTATTCGAGGGCCAGCGCCTCGGAGGCGAGCTTGGTCGCACCGTAGAGCGAGATGGGGGCCATCGTGGCGAAGGACTCGTCGAGGCCGGAAAGGCGCAACCCAGCAGGGAGCAGAGAGGAGAGAGCAGGGAGAAAGGCATCGTTTTTCACCTGCACCGGCAACGCGGCCAGCGGGGCGATGGAATAGACGCGGCTGGTGGATAGGAGGATGAAACCGGCCTTGTGCGCCTTGCAGTATTCCAGGACATTGAGCGTGCCAACGAGGTTGTGATCCACGAGTTCCCGGCTGCTGGTCTTGCCGTCCACACCAGCAAGCACGCTGGGGTTGGCGGCGGCATCGATCACGAAGTCGGCGGCAGGCAGCGCCTCCATTTCCGCCGTGTTGCGCAGATCAGCGGTGATGACCTTGGCGCCGAGGCGCTCCAGCGGCGCGCGGTTGGTCTCGCTCCCCGGACGGATGTAGTTGTCGAAACCGGTGACCTGGTGCCCGGCGGCCAGCAACTCCCGGGCGAGGGTGCTGCCCACAAAGCCACAGATGCCGGTGATGAGGATGCGCATGCGCGGCGAGGGAAGCAGAGCCCGCCGGTCAGGTGAAGCGGGAAATGGTAGGCCATGCCTCCGCCCGGCGTTCTGTTTACTGCCGGTGAAATTCACGTAACGGAATTATTCTGGCCGAACAAAGGGAAGAAGAGTAGGTCTGGTAGCAATATGACAATCCCCACCCTGTTTACCCGCCTGCTGGCGGCCCTATTAATTTTGACCGCCGTTCCCGCTTTTGCGGTCAACCGCTCCGTCACGATCAACGCTCCGGCCCAGGTTATCACGGGGACCAAGGTGATCATCAGCGTCACGGCGAACACCGATGCCAAGGACGGGGAGCAGATCGGTTTTTTCCATGCACAATACTCCGTCGACGGCGGCCGGACCTGGACCGGCTTCTGCTACGATGAGAAGGCCGGGACTTCGGCCACGCGGACGGTCAGCATTCCGGCGGGGGCCAGGGGATCGCAGGCCAAGGTCCGGGTGCTCATCGCCTTTCGCGGAGGCAAGGCCGGAGATGTCGACTTTACCGGCGCGCCCATCCAATGGGACGGCTCGTGGGGCAAATGGCAGTCACCTCCGGCTAAAATCGCCACCATTGACGTGGTGTCACTGTAAGCAAGCCGCCGCGCTGGCGACTGCGACGGTGGAGCGATCCGCTCAGGCGGTCTTGTTCCGCACCTTCCACGCCTCGACGATCTGGCGGATGGTTTCCTCGAGCGATTGGGTGATGTCCCACTTTGGGTAGTGGGCACGCATCTTCCGCAAGTCGGAGTAATAGCAGATATGGTCGCCGGCGCGGTTCTGGTCAACGTAGGTGTGGACCTGCGCCTTCCCGGAGAATTTCTCCACGATCTTGAAGGCCTCGAGGATGGACGTGCTGTTGGCCTTGCCGCCGCCGAGATTGTAAACTTCGCCGGCACGCGGACTCTCGACGAACGCGGCCATGAAGCGTGCGACATCGAGCGAGTGAATATTGTCGCGCACCTGCTTTCCCTTGTAGCCAAAGACCCGGTATTCCTTCCCCTCGAGGTTGCATTTCACGAGGTAGGAGAGGAAGCCGTGCAACTCGACGCCGCTGTGGTTGGGGCCGGTGAGGCAGCCGCCGCGCAGGGCACAGGTGGGCAGGCCAAAGTAGCGGCCGTATTCCTGCACCATGACGTCGGCGGCAACCTTCGACGCGCCGAAGAGCGAGTGCTTGGACTGGTCGATGGTGAAGGTCTCGGGGATGCCGTGCGCATAGGCGGGGTCGGCGTAGTCCCAGCGGGTGGCGAGCTCGGTGAGTTTGATCGAGTTGGGCGCGTCGCCGTAGACCTTGTTCGTGCTCATGTGCACGAAGGGTGACTCGGGACAGGCCTGCCGGGCGGCCTCGAGGAAGTTCAGCGTGCCGACGGCGTTGGTGTCGAAATCGTCGAAGGGAATGGCGGCGGCGCGATCGTGCGAGGGCTGCGCGGCCGTGTGGACAATGACAGAGGGCTTGACCGACTGGACGAGGGCGAGGACGCCGGCGCGGTCGCGGATGTCGAGTTCGTGGTGGACGAAACCCTTGAGGTCCTTCGCGAGGCGCTGCTGGTTCCAGCGGGTGTCACCCTGCGGACCGAAGAAGACGGCGCGCTGGTTGTTGTCCACGCCGTGAATCGTGTAGCCTTGCGCGGCGAAATAAACGCAGACTTCGGAGCCGATAAGGCCCGAGGAACCGGTGACGAGTAGGGTCTTGGTCATGGAGGAAAGTGGAGAGGCTACCCAGACAGAGGGAGCGGGGTGTTTCCAGCCGATTTTGGCCCGAAAATATCCGCGCTTGCTCCGGTGACGGGGAAAGTCGTCATGGATGCCATGCTTATATGGACTAACAGCCTGACCGGGTGGATGGGAATGAAACGATGCCTCCTGCTCGGCGCACTGCTCCTGACGGTGGGCTGCGCGGGGGCGGTCGAGCGCACGCTGCTGATCGAGGCGCCGACCTCGGTGGCTGCGGGGGGCGAACTAATGGTGACGATTTCCGCCAGCACTGATGCCGGGCAGGGAGAGCAGGTGGGGTTTCTCCAGGCTGAATCCTCCATGGATGGCGGCAAGACCTGGACGGCGATCTTCTACCTGCAAAAATCGGGCCCGAAGGTGGTGCAGCATACCAGCCTGAAACCGGGACCGGTTGGAACGACGGTGAAGCTGCGGGTACGCGCAGCCTTCCGCGACGGACTGGCCGGCGATGTGGATTTCAACGGCGCAGCCCTCCGCTGGGACGGGAGTTGGAAAGCCTGGCAAACCCCTCCCGCGAAGCAGGCCAGCATTACGGTGACGGGGCGCTGACCGCGATCAATGCAGATGGTAGGCGCGCTGGAGGGCCTTGGCCCGTTCGACGTGCATAAACTCCAAGGCGGGTACGCGGGCAGCCGGGTCGCTGGTGGCGGGGGCCGCCAGTAATTTTCGCATGTCCGTGCCGCGCCAGCCGGTGAAATCCGCCAGTGCGGCCGGCCAGCCCCACAGGCAGTAGCCAGCGAGCAGGCTCACGAGTGCCGCCGCCGTCCACGAACGGTGGCGGACCAGCGGGAGGCGGTCCAAGGTGGCGGCGAGCAACAGCGCCGCAAAGGGCAGGGTGGCGAGCAACGAGCTGTATTGGTAGCGCGAGCTCAGCGAGGCGAGAAAGCCGGTGTGGTAGCGGCCGATGCCGATCAGCACCGCATTGCCCAGGTCGTAGGCCAGCAGGAGCAGAAGAAGCTGTCGCACCCGGCCGCGGGCGAAAAATAGCGCAGCGGCGATGACCCCGATCTTGGTGGTGCCGAGCAGCAGCAAACCGCCGGGATGCAACGAGGTGTCCCCCAGCAGAACATGGCCGGGATTCAGCAGGAAATAACTGGCGCCGAATTGCAGCACATCACCCCAATGACCGCTCAGTTGCTGATGGTTGCCGCTGGAATAGAGCATGATCACCCCCGCAACCGCCACTGCGGGCAAAAGACAGAGGATTGCGCCTGGAGTACGCTTCATCGCGGCGCGCCAGTCGCAGACGCTCAGGGCGGGCAGCAGCAGACCCAACGCCAGCACCGCGCCGGTGAGCACGCCGCGCGAGAAACAGCAGGCGCTGGCGGCGGCGAAAAAGAGGAGCGGCAGGTGCAGCCGCCAGGCAAACACGCGGGAGTCGTCGCAATGTTGTTCGTGCCACCACAAGGCCAGCAGCAAAAAGCTCACGGCCAGCACGGCAGACCATTGCACCGACCAACCAAGCGTTTCAATATTGGCCGGGGTGAGGGCAAAAACGACCTGGGTGACCAGCACGGCCAGCCAGGGAAAGCCGGCACGGCGCAGGAGCCGGCCGAGCAGGAAGGTGTTGAGGGCGTGCGTGACCCACAGCAGCCAGAGCATGGCGGCGTAGCTGCCGTCAAAAGCGACAGTGGCGCCACCCCAAAGCAGTTTGAAAAGCGGCACGAAGTTCTCCGCGAAAACCCGGGTGGTCCAGTCGCGGAGGCCCATCTCGGCCAGTTGGTCGAGCAGGAACAAATCGTCCGCGAACCAGAAAAGCTCCCGGAATTCGCGGTGCCAGATCAGGAACGGTGCGAAGGCGGCCAGGCCCGCGAGCCAGGGCAGGGCGCGGTGCAGGGGAGTGACTGGCGTTGTCAGCGCGGGTTCCAGAGTCGGTGCGGGCGGGGTCGCTTTGGCCGACATCGGCCGGTCGGCCGGGGTGCTCCACGCCTCGATCGCGTCCCACAGCGCGGCAATGATGAAGACGAGCAGCAGCGGATAAATTGGCGCAAACGAGGAGATAGTGAGGACAGGGAAGGATGAGGCTTCGATCATCGCGTGCATCAGCACGGAAGCGGAGCAGGCGCCCCACGCGGCCATCGCAACGGTCAGCAGATAGGTCCATGTTCCCCGCCAAATGGCCAGGCCGGCCCGAATCACCACGAGAACCTGTGCGATGATGAACAACAGCAGCAGGACGGGTCGCAGGGCCTTGCCGATCTGTTGCAGCGCGCCGACTTTCCAGGCATTGAGCACATATTGGACGGCACCGACCGTATCGAGCTCGCCCTCGGGTGGAGACAGTCGCTCGTGCGTGAGATCGCGGAACAACTGCAGCTCTTCGGGTGAACCGGAACTGGCCGGGGCCCGGGCACTGAAGCGGCTGAAGCTCACCACGAAATCCGTGAAGTCGCGCACGGCGTGCACAAAGGGGCCGGTCTGTTCCGGACGCCAAGGGGGCAGAAATCCGCTCCGGGCGTCACCCGCGGGCAAGCGGCCAGCGTCGCAGGCGCGGTTGAGCTCGCGGGCCAGCTGGCGATAAAAGGACAGGGCTTGGGCCGCGTTGCCATGATAACCGGCCTTGGCGGTGGCTTCGCGAAAGGCCCACACCAACCATCCGCCGCCGATCTGACCCTGTTCGGGCGGCAGGTGGGTGAAGAATTCCGACGAACCGGCCCAGCCACGGGCGACGCCTCCCTCGAATTGCTTCTGCAGTTCCGCAAAAGCCGGGCTCACGGCGGCCATCGCTGCCCTCGCCTCACGCGTGACGGGCACGTAGGGCAGTTCCGGTCCGACGCGCACGCGCAGCATGGCACCGTAAGCATCCTGAAAATCCTTCGCGCGAAATTCACATGTACCGAACCAGTCATAGTGGCTCTTGTTCTTCGCGCAGACGATCAGGACGGGGAGAGAGGCGACGACCAGGACCAGACCGAGCCAGCCGGCGGCGCGTTGGGCGGTGGCGCGGGAAAATTTCCACGAGCCGAATAAATAGGCACCGGACAGCAGCAGCACACTGGGAACCAGCCAGATCACTTCCTCGCGGGTGAGATAAAAGGCGGCGCCCGCCAGCCCGAGCAGCAGCACCCACGGCAGCTGCCTACGCGCAGGCTCGGTCCGGCGCAAATACAGGGCAATGAGCCCGGCCAAGATCATCAGGCCGAGCGGCCCATAGACGTGTTGCCGGAGCACGCGGCCCATGCTTGAGCCGTCGAAGGTCATCGGGTTCCAGAGGAGCAGCGTGTAGATGGCCAGTCGCGCTGCGGGCCAGATCACCGCGGGACGCAACGCCCGGGTGAAAAGGGCGCAGGCTGTGGCGTAAAACAACTGCTGCGCCAGGAAGAGCGGCACGCCGAGGGAGAAGGTGGCGGCGATGAACA
>JAYUBB010000142.1:0-17594 GCA_043741015.1 Opitutaceae bacterium | reverse complement strand
ACTTCGTAGGGATTGGGCGTGCCGAACGACGTGCCGTTCTCCAAGGCGGCGGCGATGGCGGCCTTGATGCGCGGGTGGTTGTGGCCGTGGATGGCCGGACCCCAGGTGCAGACGAAGTCGATCAGCTCGCGTCCGTCGGCCGTGGTGAGCGTCGCCCCCGTCGCGGACTTGGTGAAGAACGGCGCCCCGCCCACGGAGCGAAACGCCCGGACGGGCGAGTTCACGCCACCGGGAATGAGTTGCTGCGCGCGGGCGAAGAGTTGATCGGAAACAGTCATGGTGGATTACTCGTAGACATCCTTGCGGTGACCAATGCGGATCACAAAGACAACCAGCACACGATCTTCAATGCGACCTATGATACGATGATCGCCCGTCCGCCAGCGCCACAGGCCATGCAGTTTCCCGCTGAGTGGCTTGCCGAATCGCCGTGGACTCTCGGGCTTGGTGAGCTTCTCGCGCAGATAACTGACTATCTGGCGGGCAGCGGAGGGGCCGAGCTTCCTGAGGTCGCGCTGGGCCGCCTCATCCAACTCAACGCGCCAGGCCGAGCTCACGTTCTATGACCTCAAGCGGGATGCGTTTGCCGGGATGCTTCAGGCGCTCCTCCACGATCCGGATGTCTTCATCTTCTTCCAGGCGCTCGATAAGGGCTTCGCGCGCGACGGCCGTCTTGGTCATGCCGCGGGCTTTGGCGAAACGGGCCAGCTTGCGATCAATGGCGGGATTGAGTCGGAGCGTTACCATGCAAAAACGATTATTCGCACCGGAGGCCGGCGCAAGGGGAAAGACCGAACAGCGTCGCCCACGGACCAAAACGCCCGGACCGGCGAGTTCACTCCACCGGGAATAAGCATCTGCGCGCGGGCAAAAGTTTTTCGGAGATCATTTAGATGGGGCGCCCAGATTTTTAATAGCTATGATCAGGAAACACGAGCCCAGTAAAAGATAGATCATGAACAGTGCCCAGAAGAGGACCGGAGCATCGGAATCCGTTATCCAAATACTGTTGCTTCCACGACCTCCTAGAATTTTCCCTGTGATTTCTGCGTATCCAGCCATAGCTAGAAATCCGAGTCCCGCGAAGCCCATTCCGATGCGCATTATTGGTGACATGTTCAGCTCACGTATTTCTGCACGATCGGGATGCGGCGGCCGACGCCGAAGGCGAGAGGAGTGATCTTCAGGCCGGGCGCGGCCTGCTTGCGCTTGTATTCGTTGAGGTCGACCTTGCGGACGATGTCGTTGACCACGGCCTGGGCGAAACCTTGCGCCACGAGGTCGGCACGCGACAGGCCTTCCTCCACGTAGCCCTTGAGGATGGCGTCGAGGGTCTCGTAGGGCGGGAGGGTGTCCTGGTCGGTCTGGTCGGGCCGCAGCTCGGCGCTGGGCGGCTTATCGATCGAGTTGACCGGAATGAGCCGCCCTGGGCGGCCAAGTCTCTTTTCCGCGGTATCGTTAATCCAGCGGGAGAGGGCATAGACCTGCATCTTGAACACGTCGCTGATGACCGCGAGACCGCCGCACATGTCACCGTACAGCGTGCAGTAGCCGACGGCCAGCTCACTCTTGTTGCCGGTGGTGAGGAGCAGGGCGCCGAACTTGTTGGAAATGGCCATGAGCAGCAGGCCGCGGGCACGGGCCTGGATGTTCTCCTCGGCGATGTCGCGGGGGCGGCCGGCAAAGATCGGCCCGAGCGTCTTCTCTGCAGCGGCGACTGTGTCGACAATGGAAATAGTCTGGAACTCGATGCCGAGATTCTGCGCGAGAATGCGGGCGTCGTCCTTGGAGTGCTGGCTGGAAATCACCGAGGGCAGGCTGACCCCGATGACATTCTTGGGGCCGAGGGCCTCGGCGGCGATGACCGCGGTGAGCGAGGAGTCGATGCCGCCGGAAAGGCCGAGCAGGGCCTTCTTGAAGCCGGTCTTCTGCGCGTAGTCGCGGACACCGAGCACGAGGGCATCGTAGATGTCGGCGAGTTCCTCGCGCTCGAAAGTAGGGGCGAGCTGCGCGGCAGCGGCACCGGTGTCAATCACGCGGAGTTCCTCGCGGAAAGCGGCAAGGCCGCCGAGCACGCGGCCCGCGGCGTCGGCCACAAGGCTGCGGCCGTCGAAGAGGAGCTCGTCGTTGCCGCCAATGGCGTTGACGTAGGCGACCGGGCAGCCGAGCTGGCGGGCCGTGTCGGAGACGAGGGTGTGGCGGACGCTGCCTTTGCCGTGGTTCCACGGGCTGGCGGAGAGGTTGACCACAACGTCGCAGTGCTGCGCAGCAAGCTGGCGGACGGGTTCGACGCCATTGTAAAGGCGCCGGGTCGAGATCATGGCGTGCGTCCAGATGTCCTCGCAGATGGTGAGGCCAATGCGTTTGCCGCCAAACTCGACCACGGTGGGCGCGGCCGCCGGTTCGAAGTAGCGGTCCTCGTCAAAGACGTCGTAGGTGGGCAGGAGGCATTTGCGGGCGGAAACCAGGATTTTGCCTTGATGGCAGAAGGCGGCGGAGTTGAAGGCGGGGCGACCGTGCCCGCTGGTGTTGGACTCGGTGTAGCCGATGATGGCGGGCACGACACCGATTTTGGCCGCAATCGCCCGGGTGGCCTGCTCGACATCAGTGACGAAGCGCTTCTTGAACAGCAGGTCGCGGGGAGGGTAGCCGCTGACGACCAGCTCGGGAAAGACGACCAACTCGGCGCCTTGCTCGACCAAAGTCTTGTAAGCCCCCTCAATGAGGCGGCTGTTGCCGGTGAGATCGCCGACGATGGTGTTGATCTGGGCTAGGCCGATGCGCATGGGAAAGGGGACAAGTTGAGGGCAAAGTGCTGGACTGCAACCCCAAGCCACAAAGATAGCTCCGGACTTTGTCATTGCGAGGAACAGGGCGACGAAGCAATTCAGCTGGATTGCCACGGCCCGCAACAAGCCTCGCGATGACCGCCTGATGGAATTGCCCCAAAATCAACTGATCCTGATCCTGGCCTCGGCCTCGCCCCGGCGCCGCGAGCTGCTGGCTCAACTCGGGTTTCCATTCTCGGTCATACCGGCGGAGGTGACGGAGCATGAAGCGCCCGACGCCGACCCCCGCGAAATGGTGCTCCACAATGCCGCGCTCAAAGCTGACTGGGTCGCCGCCCGGCATCCCACCGCAACTGTGATCGGGGCTGATACTACAGTGTTCATCGACCGGACTGTGCTCAACAAGCCGCGTGATGCCACCGAGGCCCGGGCGATGCTCCTGTTGCTCAGCGGACGGACTCATACGGTGTTCACCGGTCTGGCGGTGCGACGGCTCGCCGACGGCCTGAAGCTCGACCAGGGCGTGGCCAGCGAGGTCACCTTCAAGCTGCTCGACGAGGTCACCATCGGACTTTACCTCAGCCAGGTACACACTCTCGACAAGGCCGGCGGCTACGCCATCCAGGAGCAGGGCGACCTGATTGTGGCCGGTTACACGGGGTCGCGGACAAATATTGTGGGGCTTCCGGTGGAAGAAATGAAACAACTTTTGACTAAGGCGGGTCTAGGGCGTTGATATCAAACCAGTGACCACCCGATTTGCAGATCCCGGCGAGAACCCGCTGGCCCCGGAAAAGGATCCGACCGACCGTTCAATTCTGATCGGGATCGTGTGCACCCTGCTGTTCCACGTCATCATCGTGCTGCTGTCACCGCAGTTCGCCTTCGATCGATTCTCCGGCATCCACACGGGTATCAGCGTCAACCGGTCCAACCGGGGCAAGACCTTCGATTTCGAACTGGCCCAACCCCCGGTGAAGGAGCGCAAGCCATTCCAGTTCGTCGAGACGAACCCCGACGCCCCGGCCAACGAGCCGGACAAGACCGATAATTTCAGCAATCGCAACCAGCAGTCGGCGCAACTGGAGAAGCCCAAGGAACTCGACCCGCAGCACCGTCCGAGTCTCGCGAACGCCCAGGACAAGATCAAAAACGAGAGTGCCATTGTGACCGGTGACATGGCCCAGCCCCAGCAGGGTGCCGCCCCGATGCCAGAGAGCACCAAGACCGATGAAATGGAGCAGAAGGAGCAGAAAGTACGCTTGGAACAGGTGCCGCTGAGCGGATTCGACAAGACCGAGGGCAAGGCCGAGGACGGCATCGCCACGAATGTCGCCCAGTCCAAGAACCCGACCACGGGCTCCGAGCAGAACGTCGAGGGCGCGCACGAGGCCAATGATACGGACGGCGCCTTGGTGGCGATCACCGCCGCCCACAAGGCGCAGCCCAAGGCCCGCCCGCGACTCACTGCGACCCGGACCACGATCCTGGCCAACCGCGTCACGGGCGTTTCCAACCTTGGCATCATCGGCATGGACGCCCGTTGGAGCGAATATGGCGAATACCTGCAGGAACTCGTCGAGATCGTGCAAACCCAGTGGTATCAGATCCTGCAGGAAAGCCGCGTTTCGCCGCCGCACGGTTCGCATGTCATCATCACCTTCAAGATCAATTCCAAAGGGGAGACTGACATCGTCAAGGTCGAGGACACGGATGCAGGCAAGCAGGGAGTATTCTCCTGCCAGAATGCCATCCAGGCCCGGCAGCCTTACCGCAAGTGGACCGAGCAGATGATCACCATGCTCGGCGAGGAGCAGACCCTCACCTTCGCTTTTTACTACCAGTGAGTGTAAGCGCCTTGCCGGGAGATTTCTGGGAAACCCTGCCGCTGCGCGCTGAGGTGCGTCTGCTGACCAAGGACGCGAACGGCCTGGCGGCCTTCGACAAACCCTCCGGGCTGCTCTCCCACCCCAACGAGTCGCAAGACGAACCACGCTCCCTGCTGACCTGCCGCTACGACAAGGAAACCCAGTGTTTCAACTGGAGCGCCGCCGATGGCTCTCCCCGCCGGCTCTGGCTGCTCAACCGGCTCGATTCGGCGACCTCGGGGGTGATCCTCACGGCCGCCAGCGAGAAGCTGGCGGTGGTGATCCGCGAGCACTTCGCCAAGAAGCAGGTGCGCAAGGCCTACAATGCGCTCGTCTTCGGCCACCCGCACACCAAGCAGGAAATCTGGCGCGATTTGCTGGCGGTTAATAAAAAGGGCGGCCGGGTCCGCACGGCGGCGATCGGCAACATTCCGTCCGAAACCCATTTTCAGGTCATCCGGCACACCCAGCGGAATTTTTCGACGTCGCTCATCCGGCTCGAGCCGCGCACGGGCCGCAGCCACCAGCTCCGGGTGCAGTGCGCCAAGCGGCACCTGCCCATCATCGGCGATCAGACTTACGGCGATTTCGGGCTGAACCGCGAGTTTGCGAAGGCGACGAAGAGCAAGCGGCTGTTCCTGCACTCGCTCGAAACCCACTTCGCCTACGAGTTCGGCGGGAAATCCTTCAGCTTCAAAGCCAGCGCCCCCTTGCCGCCGGATTTTCAGGCGGAGTACTGAGGGTGGGTTCGATTTGGACGGCCCGCGTCCCTGCGGGCCGTTTCTCACAGCAGGTTCAACTGCGCGTCATCGGCCGGCTCCATATTGATTTTCTTCCGCGGCCGGGCCTGCGGTGCGGACAAGGTGACGGAGCTGTCGTCGGATTCGAGTTTCTCCAAAATCGTTTTGGCGCGCTCGATCACGGCGAGTGGCAGACCGGCGAGCCGCGCGACCTGGATGCCGTAGCTGCGGTCGGCGGCGCCGGGCACGACGCGACGGACGAAGACGATGTCGTCGTTCCATTCCTTCACCGCGACGGAGTAGTTCTTCAGCCGCGGCAGGTGTTTCTCCAGTTGGGTCAGCTCCTGGTAGTGCGTGGCGAAAAGGGTGCGCGGCCCGCGTTCGGCAGCGCGGTGCAGGTGTTCGACCACGGCCCAGGCGATGCTCAGGCCGTCATAGGTCGAGGTGCCGCGACCGATCTCGTCGAGGATGATGAGGGAGCGATCGGTCGTGTTGTTGAGAATGTTGGCCGTCTCGTTCATCTCGACCATGAAGGTCGAGTTGCCGCGCGCGAGGTCGTCGCTGGCCCCGACCCGGGAGAAAATGCGGTCCACCAGCCCGATGCGGCAGCCCTTGGCCGGCACCCAGCAACCGATCTGTGCCAAGAGGGTGATGAGCGCCACCTGGCGGATGTAGGTGGACTTGCCCGCCATATTGGGCCCGGTAATCAGCTGGATCTGCGCGGTCGTGGCGGAAAGGGCGGTGTCGTTGGGGACGAAGGTGTAGCTGCCGGCAAGCCCGAGCCGCTCGATCTTCATCATCTGCTCCACGACGGGATGGCGGCCGTCGGCGATCGTGAGCGCGTCACCCTCGTCGAGTTCGGGGCGGCAGTAATCCCATTCGCGTGCCAGCACGGCCCAGCCGGCCAGCACATCCAGCTCGGCGAGAGCGGCGGCGGTGGTGGTGAGCGAGGCCGACTCGGCCAGCACGGAACCGACGAGCCCGGCAAACAGTTCGAGTTCGCGGGCCAGCGATTTTTCCTCGGCGGAGAAGATTTCCTTTTCCTTCAGTTTAAGCTCCTCGGTGACGTAGCGCTCGCCGCTGACGGTGGTTTGCTTGCGGACGTAATCGGCGGGCACATTGGCGAGATTGGCCTTGGTGACCTCGATGTAGTAGCCAAAGACGGAGGTGTAGCGAACCTTCAGGCTTTTGATGCCGGAACGTTCCTGTTCCCTGCGTTCCAGCTCGGCCAGCCAAGACTTGTTGTCCGTCGTGAGGCTGCGCAGGCGGTCGAGTTCCGCATCGTAGCCGGGTCGGATATAATTCCCTTCCTGCAGGTCATTGGGCAGTTCGGCGCCGAGGCCACGGGCCAGCAATTCGCGCAGCTTGGGCAGGTCGGTCAGTCGCCGGCGGATTTGTGCGATCGCTTCGCCATTGGCCCCGAGGAGGTGCGAGTCGAGCAGGTCGAGGCAGGTGATGATGGTGGGGATTTGCGCAAGGGTGTCGCGCACCCCGCCGAGTTCGCGCGGGTTGCGCAGCCGGTTCTGGAGGCGGCTCAGGATGCGCGGAATATCGCGGACCTTGTTGAGCAGTTCGCGCAACTGGGCGAGGTCACCCGGCTGGGCGACAAACTCGCCCACGGCGGCCTGGCGTCGCTGGATTTCCAACAGGTCGAGTCCGGGAGCGGCGAGCCAGCGTTCCAGCAGGCGGGAGCCGGAAGCGGTCGTGGTGCGGTCAATGGCACCGAGCAGCGAAGCCTCGCGCGTGCCCCGGATGGAGGCGAAAATCTCGAGGTTCCGCAGCGTGGCGGGGTCGAGCAGCAGGGTGCGGGTGCTGCGATATTCCTGCAACGAGCGGAGGTTCTCGGGCTTCGCGCACAGATTCTCCGTGGCATAGTGGACGACGGCCCCGGCGGCTCCGAGGGCGGGATGACTGTGGGCCAGGCCAAAACCCTGCAGGTTTAGGACGCCCAGGGCGTCCATCACGGTCCGGGCTCCGCCCAATACCTCGAAATGGTAGCCGGGCAGCTCAGAGCAAAGGCGCGCAGCGCAGAACTGGTGCAGGGCGTGGATGGCGTGCTGCTCGTGGGGGACATCCCGCCATTTTTCCAACTGGCCCTCGATGAGTACGAGTTCGGCCGGGTCGAGTGCGGTGAGAACGGGCAGGAGATTTTCCGGCCGGGGGTCGGTCGCGAGACGGAATTCGCCGGTGGACAGGTCGAGCCACGCGGCGTGCAACCCGGCGTCATTCAAGGTGAGGGCGCAAAGGTAATGATTCTTCGCCGCGTCGAGCTGGCTGGCGGCGAGCGTGGTGCCCGGAGACAGAATGCGCGTGAGCTGGCGTTTGACGAGTTTGCCGGTCTGGGCGGGCTCAGCCTGGTCGCAAAAAGCGACTTTTTTCCCGGCAGCGAGGAGTTTGCCCACGTAATTATCGGCCGCGTGGTGCGGGATGCCACACATGGGCGTGTCCTGCCGCTTGGTCAGGGTGATGCCGAGGAGTCGCGAGCCAATCTCGGCGTCCTCGAAGAACATCTCGTAGAAGTCGCCGAGGCGGAACAGCAGCAGGGTGTTCGCCGGGAGGCCGCGCTTGACCTCAAAATACTGCTGCATCATCGGCGTTAGCTTCTCGGCTGACATAAAATAATTAACCACAGAGTCACAGAGGCCACTGAGGTTTGGGAAGCCAAAAGCAGCGGCACCCACCCGGTCACGGTGGGGAGTCCATATATTTGGTTTGTCTCAACTGTTTTCTCCGTGTCTCCGTGTCTCTGTGGTACCATTGCATCACGTCGACCTGGGCGGGGCGGGCCAGTCCCCGATGATCGTCCTGCACGGGTTGCTGGGTTCGTCGCGCAACTGGCTGAGCACCGGGCGAGACCTCGCCCGGCATTTCCACGTGTTCGCCCTCGACGCCCGTAACCACGGCAAGTCGCCGCACGCCCCGAAGATGACTTACGAGGTGATGGCGCAGGATATCATCGGCTGGATGGATGGGCAGGGCCTGGCGCGGGCCACCGTCGTCGGCCACAGCATGGGCGGAAAGACGGCCATGCTGCTGGCCTGCCAGCAGCCGGAACGGGTCGAACGGCTCGTGGTGGTGGACATTGTGCCGAAGGATTACTTTTGGGAGACCCACCGCGGTGAGTTTCTGGCCATGTCCGAACTCAACCTGGACGACCTGCAGTCGCGTCAGGAGGCCGAGCTGCGCTTTGAGGCACGGGTGCCTAATCTGGGGATGAGGAAATTCCTCTCGACCAATCTGGCGCGTGGAAAAAATGGCTCCTGGCTCTGGCAGGTCAACCTGGCCGTCCTGACGGCGTCACTCCCGGTCATGGAGAAGAACAGCCTGCAGCCGGGTGATCGCTTTTCCGGGCCGGCATTGTTCGTCCTGGGCGGGCGCTCGCGCTATGCGGAAAGTGGCGACCAGGCGCTGATCCGGAATTATTTCCCGGCCGCGCAGATCGAGGTGATCGCCGACTCCGGCCACAATCCCCACATGGACCAGCGGGAGGAGTTCGTGCGGCTGGTGCTAAGCGGATCGTAAATGTGGAAGCGGCTTTAGGCCGCGACATTGAAACGTGGCTTGCAGTCGGGGCATAAAGTCCCTCCCACACCAGAGCTCACGTCTCCGTCACCAACGGCACGTTGTTCCGCATGACTTCGGCGCGGCTGCGCTCGGCAGCCGGCAGCCAGCGGCGCTTGACCCAGCGGTAATACATGATGAGTCCGCGCAGCCATTCGTCACAGGTCATGGCGATCCAGATGCCGACGAGGCCCCAGCCGAGATGCAGGCCGAGGAACCATGAATTGGGCACCCAGAGCAGCCACATGCAGACCGCGCCCACCTTCACCGGAAAACGGGCGTCGCCGGTGGCCCGCAGGGAGTTGATCACCACGATATTGAAGACACGACCGATCTCGAGGACGACCGAGATGCGCAGCAGCAACGTGCCGCCCTTGATCACGACCGCGTCGTGCGTGAACAGCCCGATCAGGTGCGGGGCAATCAGCGCGATGACCACCATGCCTCCGGCGCACAGGCCCAGGCTGAGTTTCAGGCTGCTGAGCAACTGCCGGTAGGCCGCCTCAAAGTCCCCCGCACCGATCAGGCGTCCGACGACAATCTCAGTGCCCAGGCCAAGGGAGAGGCTGAAAAGGATCACGAGTGACTGCACCGTCTGCGAGTAGGCCATGATCGACAGGCTCTCTGCCCCCATCCGGCCGATGAAACTGGTGATGAGCATCAAGGCCAGCCAGTAGCTCATGTGCTCGCCGGCGGCGGGCAGGCCGATGTGCAGAATCCGGCGGAGACGGTCCAGCGGCAGATCGATGAGTGTCCGCCAGCGGATATGGATGCCCAACCGACGGTACAACAGGATCAACAGCGCGGTGGTGGCGACGATGCGGCTGAACACGCTGGAGCACGCCACGCCCTCGACGCCGAATTTCGGCAGGCCGAACAAGCCGAACAGCACGAGGGAATTGCCCGTGATGTTGAGGATGTTCTGGCCCACGGTGACGAACATCACATCGCGCGTGTTGCCGTGAGACCGCAGGATGGCGCCGATGGCGGTGTTGATCGCTTCCAAAAAGACCGTGCCGCCCATCAGCGACATGAACGGCAGGGCATAGACCATCAGGCTTTCGGGCAACTGCATCAGGCGCAGCAGCGGGGCGTTGAAGAGGAAGATGACCGCACTGGCGATGAGCCCCATCCAGAGATTCACCCCGAGGGCGGCGGTCGCGATGCCCTCCGCGCCCTTCTTGTCGCCTGCGCCCAGGTGGTGCGTGATGACCACGCTCGTGCCGATGCCGATGAAATTGAAGCAGATCAGGGCGAACATGATCAGGCGATTGGAAACGCCCAGCGCCGCCACCGCCCCGTCGGCCACATGGCTGACCATGAAGGTGTCCACCGTGCCGATCAAAATGCGCAGACTCTGCTCGACGAAGATCGGCCAGGCGATGGCGAGTAGCGTGGGGGTTTTGGAGAGACTGCCCGGTTTCATCGTCTACCCCAGATCCGCAGCGAGGAGAGCAGAAAGTTTTCGAATGCGGCGGATTCATTCAGGTTCAGGCGGAGGAGACCTGTGTCGTGCTCGAGCTGGGCGATGGCGGCGACGAGGGAGCGTCGCGCCGAGATGTCGCCTGCAGCGAGGGCCTTCTGGGCGAAGGCGCGGGTGGCATGTTCCAGCTCGGCAAAGAGCTTGGAGCGGACGCCGTTGGCGATGCCCGTCTCGATGGCGGCCTGTTCCTCGTCGTCGATGTCGTCCGGCAGTTTCTCCTTTTGCTGTTTCCAGATCTGGTCGGTGGCGGCGGCGAGCACGGCGTTGAAACGGGTGACGAGACCATAGGCCGCCATGACCTGGTCGGCCACGGCGCGCTTCTCAGTGACGCCAGCGGTCAGCTGTCCGAGCCACACCGCATAATCGGCCCGGGTGGTGTCCCACAGGGCGCGGGTCTCGGGCGCAGCGTCGGCCAGCGCCTCATGGCCGGCGTCGGTGAAACGGAAGTGCAGGCAGCGGCTGCGGATTGTGGGCAGAAGCGAATAGGGGCGGGTGGTGAGCAGGAGGATCGTGGTGCTGGCCGTGGGTTCCTCGAGGGTTTTCAGGAAGATGTTGGCGGCGGCGGTGTTCATGCGATCGGCCTCGTAGACCACGACGACCTTGCGCCGGGAAATCTGGGGGGAGACCTGGATGCGGCCAATGAGTTCGCGGGTGACGTCGGCGCCGATCTGCCGGGACTTGCCCGCCGGGCGCAGGGCGATGAAGTCGGGATGCTGCTTGGGTGCGAAATGCTGCTGGGCCGGATAGCGCGGGTCGTTGAGCAGGCGGTCGGCAATGGCGTGGGCGACCGAGGCGAGGGTGCTGAGGTTTTCACCGTGGAGCAGGAGGCTGTGGGCGAGGCGCTGGCGTTCGATGGCGCGGGCGATGACGGTTACCGTCGGCGTACCCGCGAGGGCGGAGGGCCATGGTGTGACCTCGGGCATGGGGCGGCTCAATCGAGGCGTTTCTGCACGACCGCCCATACTTTTTTATCGAGCGCATCGGGCGCGAGCGTGCCGTCGAGGACCACCACGCGCTCCGGCCATTGCTGCGCGAGCAGGAGATAGCCTTCGCGGACTTTTTTGTAGAAGGTGATGTTTTCCCGCTCCATGCGGTCGGGCAGGTCGGAGGCGCGCTGGCGGACGCGTTGCAGGCTGATCTCGGTCGGAACATCAATGACGACAGTGAGGTCGGGCATGACGTTGCCGACGGCGAAGCGGTTGATCTCGCTGACGGGACCGGGAGCGAGGTTGCGGGCAATGCCCTGGTAGACGGTCGAGGAATCCAAGAAGCGGTCGCTCAACACCACCGCGCCACGGGCCAAGGCAGGGGTGATGACCTCGCGCACCACCTGGGCGCGGGCCGCGGTGAAGAGGAGGAGTTCCGTCTCGGGACACATTTCGTCGCCCCGGGAGTTGTGGACAATGATGTTGCGAATCTGTTCGCCGATCTCGGTACCGCCGGGCTCGCGCGTGGCGACGACCTCGCGCCCGGCCTTCTGCAGGTGGGCGGCGAGGCGGGCGATCTGGGTGGACTTGCCGCTGCCCTCGGAGCCTTCGAAGGAGATGAGTTTGCCGGCGGGTTTGGACTGGTGAAGCATGAAAGAAGAAGGAGGCGAGGGAACCAATCGCACTGCCTTCGCGCAACCAGATTTAGCGACGCCGGTCAGCATTCTGTCATTGCGAGAAGCATGGCGACGAAGCAATCCAGCGGACGGGATCGCCACGCCCGGTTGCGCCGGACTCGCGATGACGATCCAAGCTACAGCTTGCACAGAATTTCCATTGATTGCACCGCGCAAACGCGCCAACACTCCCGGAACATGCTCAGCCACCTTTCGACCCCCGTCATCGCCGCCACCGTCAATGTCTGGCAGGTCTTCCTCACCACCGATCCGGTGGGCCAGGCCGTCATCGGGCTGCTCGCCTTGTTCAGCATCTTCGGCTGGTCGGTGATGATCGGCAAGCACTCCGAGCTGAAGAAACTGCGCCAGCTCAATCTGTTGTTCGAACGCAAGATCGGCCAGGAGCGCCACATTCTGGAGTTGCCCGAGAATATGCGCAACCGGCGCGATATTCCCTACGCCGACCTGCTGGCCGACGCGTTGGAGGCCTACTGGCGCGCCGCCGCCATCGGCAAGGAGAAGGGTGATGAGTCGATCCGCTCACGCCTGGAGCATGCGGAGAACGCCATCCAGCGCGCGCTCGCGCGGCAGTCCCTCCGCTACGAGGCGAGCATGATCATCCTCGCCTCGCTGGTCTCGGGCGCGCCGTTCATGGGCCTCTTCGGCACCGTGTGGGGCGTGATGGAGGCATTTAGCGCCGTCTCGGTCCTGCAGACCGCCAGCATCCAGACGCTCGCCCCGGGTGTCTCGGCCGCGCTGCTCACCACCATCGCCGGCCTCGTGGTCGCGATCCCGTCGGTCTTCGGCTACAATTATCTCCTCGGCAATGTGAAGACGATGATCACCGAGCTGGAGAACTACGCCAGCAACCTCGCCGACCGCATCGAGCTGGAGGCCAAGTAAGGAAGCGACCATGGCCAGAATCTTCCGTCGCCCCCGGCATCTGCATCCCGTCGCGGAGCTCAACATCACCAACATGGTGGACCTGGGTTTCACGCTGTTGATCATCTTCATGATCGCGACCCCGCTCATCCAGCAGGAGCAGAGCATCCCGGTGAACCTGCCCGGCGAGTCGAAGCGGCTGCAGGAGAAACCACCGGCAGACACAACTTACGTCGTCATTTCGATCGATGGCTCGGGCAACTTCTATTTCGACCGCCAGCGCGTCTCGCTGCCCGAGCTGTCGCGCCAGCTCATGACCGTGGCCGGCCGGCCCAAGCAGCCCGTCATCCGCATCCGCGCCGACCTCACGCTGCAGTGGCAGCAGGTCGTGCGGGTGATGGACGAGATCAAGAAGCACAACCTGACGAAGATCACCTTCGACACGGAAGCCCGGTGAGGCAGCGATGCGCGCGACTTCGCCCAGTTCGCTCCTCGTCTCGCTGATCCTCCACGCGTTCGCCGCGGCGCTCATTTTTCTCTCCACGGTCTATGTCGCCCGGCAAGCCCAGGAGCAGCCGGTGATCTTCGAACTCGTGGCCGGACCGGCCACGGCGCCCGACGAGCTCGTCGCCCCCGCCCTCGGCAACACCCTCACCAAGATGAAGCTCGTGTTGCCCAAAGTGGAGACCGTGGCTGCCATGCCAGAACCTGAACCGGTCGTGCAGACCCAGCCCGAGGAGAAAGCGGTCGAGCCGCCAACTGAAAAAGCCAAACCAAAACCCAAACCCGACACCTCCATCGCCAAGGAGATGAAACAAAGCCAGCGGATGTCCTACAAGGATTACCTGAAAAAGCACCCCACGCCCAAGCAGGTTGCGACCGTCCAGCCCCGGCCGGCGGGCACCGTTCCAAGGGTCGATGCCCAAGGGATCGCGCAGGGCGTGAAAGGCGGATCAATCGCCAACACCCGTGGGGGGGGGGGGGGCAACGCCCTCGTGCGGGAGCAGCAGAACCAGATGAACACCTACATTTCGCTCCTCATTCAGGAATTGAAAAAAGCGCACGAACCGCCGCCGGGGGTCAGCGACCAACTGGAGGCCAAAGTGACCTTTGATATCACGGCCAGCGGCGCGATTTTAAATCCGAGAATTTCGAAATCATCCGGCGACAAAGCCTTTGATGAATCGGTGCTTGAGGCGTTTCTGCGCATGCGCTCCATCGGTCCCACGCCCAACCGCCGGGCGGACACCTGGACGGTGACTTTCAAGATGCGGGACGAGAGTTAAAAAGTCCTTGCATTCCCCACGCAAAAACGACTTTTAGGCCCTTCGTTCGGTTTGGTTACGGGCTCTTAGCTCAGTTGGTAGAGCGCCTCAATGGCATTGAGGAGGTCAGCGGTTCGAACCCGCTAGGGTCCACCAAATTTCTTTCGAAGTGAAAGGCTTCCGGCGTGCAGGCTTGCCAGTGAATGCGGGACGCATGACGCTGGCCTGCATGTCCCAAAAACTTTGGTTTTTCGTTGTCGGTCTGCTCTGGGTGACCGGTCTAAAAGCCCAGAACGCGCTCTACGTGGAGCATCAGGGCAAAGGCCGGCTGGTGCGGGCAGCCCGCAACAACCAGCCCTGCATCGAGATCAAAGGTAAACTGCAGGCGGTCCCGGGATCCCGAATCGCGCTTAGACCCGTGGCCGATTTCCTGCCGGTCTTTGTCTCAATCCACAACATTGATGTCCGGTCGTTCCAGCTCAACCTGATGGAAACGGGCCAGTCCATGAACCACGAGATGCATTTTGCGGCTGATTTCGTGTCACCGTATGCACTGGAGCATGTGTTTCTCCTGCTGGACCTGGATAGTGAAGAGTCGGGCAAGGGATATTTTATCTATGAAATTGGAACCCTCCAGCCGTATAAATCAAAGGCACTCAATCTGACTGTGCCGCTGACGCGGCCGTTGGGCCAGGGTCACTACAAGATTCACCTTTTTTCCGACGGCGCGGAATTGCTGCACAGCGAAATACCCTTTGCGGTCCGGGAAGCTGCGCTCGACCGCATGATCGCGCGGCAGGTGGAAAAATCATCGGACTCCAACCCCAAGCCATTCATCGGTCCCTTGCCGCAATATCCGGCCCGGCTAAAAAAATCCAAGATTGAGGGCAGTGCCGTCATTGGCGTGAGGATTTCGACCGCGGGCGCGGTGCTCGATCCGCAAATCGTCAGTGCCACCGCGCCTGAATTCGGGGAGGCGGCCCTGGCTGCCGCGCGGTTGTGGCGGTTCCTACCGGCGATCCGCAAGGGTCACGCCATTGAGATCAAGGCCCAGATGCCCTTTGATTTCAAGGATCCCTCTGAAAACTGAGCATGGGCGATTAGTTAGGCCCGTGCACGATGATCGGTGGCTGGGGTTCGTTGCCCATGGGTTGCGCCTCGACCACCCGGCGCGACATCTCCGCCCAGTGGGCTTCGTCCTGCTCGCGGCGGAGCAACGACCGGTATTCGGTCGCGCCCGCCATGAAAATGAAAACGAAAAGCACTCCTGCCATGAGGTTGTTGAAATAAAACACCGCCACCGCGGCGAAAACAACCGCCAGCAGCTGGCCCACCCTCACCGCCCACCAGGTCGCGCGCAGATAAGGGAGACGGAACGCCAGCAGGGCCCGGAAGATGCGGCCGCCGTCCATCGGAAACACCGGCAGTAGATTGAACGTTCCCATGACGAGATTGGCCCACCAGAGCTGGGTGAGTATTTCCGAGACAGAGAAGTCTGGAATTTCCACCATCCCCAGCAGCTCGCGCCAGACCAGCGGCAGCAGCAGCAGCACCAGCCCATAGTTGACGGCCGGTCCGGCGAAGGTGATAAGCAGCTCCGCTGACGGCTTGCGCGGGATACGATCAAATTCAGCCATTCCGCCGATGGGCAGCAGTAAGATACGGGGAACCTGCACGCCATAGCGCCGGGCGGTCAGCGAATGGCCCAGCTCGTGCAGGACGACACAGACGAAAAACAGCACGATCACCGCGACGCTCCACAGAGCCCCGACCATGCCGCCAAGCTGCCAGCCGTGATAGCCGTAATAGGCCAGCAGCAGCAAGAAACTGGCGTGAACCGCCAGTTGGATACCGAAGATACGAAACAAGTTAATTGACCAGCTCAGCATGGCCGGTAAGTAGAACCTTCTTTGCTGAAACTGCTAATCAATTTGCCAACCTAATTCATGGCCGAGCCCTCATCTGTTCCGTACATCCTGGTCATCGATGATGACAAAGAGGTGAGGTACTCGCTCAACCGAGTGCTCACCTCGCAGCATTACCAAGTGCAGGAGTCGGCGAGCGGGGAGGAGGGAGTGGCCGCGGTCAAGAAACAGGCGCCCGACGTCGTGTTGCTCGACAACCGCATGACCGGCATGTCCGGCATCGAGACTCTCCAGCACATCCGTGCCGCCAACCCGAAGCAGTTGATCATCTTCATGACCGCGTTTGGCACGGCGCAGACGGCCATCGAGGCGATGAAATTCGGCGCCTATGACTACGTGGTGAAACCCTTCGACCCGCCCAAGCTGCTGGCGCTGGTCGAGAGTGCGTTGCGCACGCAGGCGGACAGCAAGTCGGCCGCCGGCTACAAACCGGTCATCAACACCGACGAGCACAAGGAGGGTATCGTCGGCACCTCCGACGCCATGCAGACCGTTTTCAAGGTGATCGGGCAGTTCGCCGCGAGCGATGCGTCGGTGATGATCACCGGCGAAAGCGGCACCGGCAAGGAGCTGGTCGCCCGCAGCCTGCACCGCCACAGCCACCGCTCCACCAAGCCATTCGTCGCCGTCAATTGCGCCGCGATTCCGGAAAACCTGATCGAGAGCGAACTCTTCGGTCATGAGCGAGGCTCATTTACCGGGGCCACGGCCCAGCGGCTGGGCAAGTTTGAGCTTTGCGACGGCGGCACGATCTTCCTCGACGAGATCGGCGACATGACTCCCGCCACCCAGACCAAGATCCTGCGCGTGCTCCAGGAGGGCGACATTCAGCGCGTCGGCGGCGTGGAGACCATCAAGGTCAGCGTCCGGGTGATCGCCGCCACCAACAAGGACCTGGAGCTGCTGGTGCGGGAGAAAAAGTTCCGCGAAGACCTCTACTACCGCCTCAACGTCGTGCGGGTGAAACTGCCGCCGCTCCGCGAGCGCGTGGAGGACGTGCCGCAGATCGTGGACTTCTTCGTGCAGAACCTGGCGAAGGCCAAGAAGGTGAAGGCCCGCAAGGTCGCGCCCGAGGCGCTGGCGCTCTTCGCCACCTACGGCTGGCCGGGCAATGTGCGCGAGCTGGAGAATGTCGTTTATCGCAGCGCAGTGGCGGCGACCGGTGACACGATTTTACCCAAGGACCTGCCCGATGAGGTTCGCGAGCCATCGGCCGGCGTAAAATCCGAAGAATCACTTGAAATGCTTTACGACCGGCTGGCCAAGGCCCTGCGCGCCAAGCATCCGGGCGAGGAGTTAGGCGCGCTGCATGTCGCCATGGGTTCACGCCTGCCCGAAGGCACCATCAAGTCAGTTCCGAAGAAACCTAAGAAACAGGCCTAGGGCCTGTTAACACTATTGCCATGACTGAGTGAAAGTGTAGGCAAGAGAGATGGAATTAACAGAAACGCATCTGAAGCGAATCCGCGGCAGCCTGC
>JAYUBB010000141.1:0-5907 GCA_043741015.1 Opitutaceae bacterium | reverse complement strand
CTCCACTTCGAAGGCGAGGTGCATGAGGTTGGGCTGCACTTGCACCGGCGCCGCGCCGGGCGGCATGTGGCAGAGCTCGGTCTCCTCATCACTGCCGGGCGTGGTCAGGAACACCAGCTGCGCGCCGCGCGGCGAGGTGTGCCGGCGGGAGGCCGTGAGACCCAGCGCCTCGGTGTAGAATTTCACGGAGCGCTCGATGTCGTTTACCCGCATGCGGGTGTGGAGAAGCTTTTTGACTGTCATGGTGCCGCCAGCGTAGCTTTCACCCCCTTAAAGGCAAACCGCATGTCCCTCGATCTCTCCGCCATCCGTGCCGCCCATGAACGCATCCGCCCGTTCATCAAGCGCACCCCGGTGCTCACCAGCGAGCGGCTCGACACGGCCTGTGGCGGCCGGCTGTTTTTCAAATGCGAGAATTTTCAGGAGACCGGCGCGTTCAAGTCGCGCGGGGCCTGCAACGCCGTGTTCTCGCTGACGGACGCTGAGGCCGCGACGGGAGTCGTCACTCATTCCTCGGGCAACCATGCCGCCGCCCTCGCCCGGGCCGCGCAGTTGCGCGGCATCACCGCCCACATCGTCATGCCCGCCGGCGCGCCCGGGTCCAAGGTGAGAAATGTCGGGCATTACGGTGGGTGGATCACCTTCTGCGAACCCAATCTCACCGCCCGCGAGGCCGCCTGCGCCCGAGTCGCGGCCCGGACCGGCGCCACGATTGTTCATCCCTTCGACGACCTGCGCGTCGCCGCCGGCCAGGGCACGGCCACCATCGAGCTGCTGGAGGATGAACCCGATCTCGACGTCATCCTCTGCCCCGTTGGCGGCGGCGGACTGCTCTGCGGCACGGCGGTTGCCGCCAAGGCCCTGCGGCCCGGCATCAAGATCATCGGCGTCGAGCCCGAGCTGGCGGACGACGTCGCACAATCCTTCCGCGCGCGCCGCCGCATCTCCATCCCGACGGCGGCCACCATCGCTGATGGCCTGCGCACGAACTGCACCGGCAAAAAAAACTTCCCCATTATTCTCCAGCACGTGGACGCGGTGGTCACCGTCTCGGAGGCGGGCATCGTCGCTGCCATGCGCGCCATTTGGGAGACGCTACACATTGTCATCGAACCCTCCGCCGCCGTGCCTTATGCGGCCATCCTGGAGGGCAAACTGTCCATCGCCGGCCGGCGGCTCGGTCTGATCGTAACCGGTGGCAATGTGGACCTCGAGAAGCTGCCGTGGATGAAACCGTAAGCGCCGGCGCACCGCTCAACCCGCGTCGTCGCCGATCGAGCCGGTGGCGCAGTTTGTCGCTGCTTCCTGCACGAGGGCGATCTCCTCGGCTGTCACCGGCTGGCGCATCAGGTAGGACGTGCCGTTGTCGGCGTCGCGGGCAAAGAATTCGGGTGCCTCAGTGCGGCACTGGTCGCAGTCGATGCAGCTGGCATCGACATAGAAGCGCCCGGCGACGTTGAGGGCTAGTCGGTCGGTAAGTGTGGCCATGGGGAGGGGGATTGAGTGCACCCACTTTAGCCGCAGGCGATCACGGGCGCTCGGCGTCCGTTGACGGAAAACCCGCATTTCTTGCGGTAACCCGTCCCGCAAGAGGCCCACCTCCGGCGTCATCACTCTCCTGCCACCGCAAAAGATGGTTAGCTTCTGACAAGGGAGGGGACTGGTTCACCGTTGATGCCGGCGGATGTTTCCCGATGATGGGGGACTCCTAGCTGGAATATGAGCGACCATCCCCACGCCTTCCTGGCCCTCTTCCTTGGCGTCGCCCTCGCCTTTCCCTTGATCATGCTCGCCGTCGCGTGGCTCTGGGTGAAATTCTTTCAGCCGGCCAAACCGGGCGCATCAAAGAATGCCACCTATGAATGCGGTCTGCCTGCGAGTGGTGACTCTTGGATCCAGTTCAAGGCCCACTACTACCTCTATGCGATTCTCTTCCTGATTTTTGACGTCGAGGTCCTGTTTCTCCTGCCCTTTGCCGTCGCCTTCACCAGTCTGCCCACCGGCGCGCTCCTGGCCATGCTGGTCTTCATTCTCCTTCTGGCCGAGGGTCTCGTCTGGGCCTGGCACCAAGGCCACCTCGAATGGAAATGACATGAGCGAAATTCCCTCCACGCCCACCCCCTTCCCCGCCGCCGGCAATATCTCCGACGCCGAACGCGAGGATCTGCGCCGTCACGGCATTTTGCTGACCAGCCTCGAGGAACTTTATGGCTGGGGCCGGAGCAACTCGATCTGGCCGCTCCAATTCGGCCTGGCCTGCTGCGCCATTGAAATGATCGCCACCGCCACCGCGCGTTTCGACATCGCCCGTTTTGGCGCCGAGATCTTCCGCCCCTCCCCCCGCCAGGCCGACCTCATGATCGTATCGGGCACCGTCACCAAGAAGATGGCCCCGCTCATCGTCCGCCTCTGGAATCAGATGGCGGAGCCGAAATACTGCATCGCCATGGGCGCGTGCGCCATCTCCGGCGGTCCCTTCAAGCAGGGTTACAACGTGCTCAAGGGCATCGACCGGCTCATCCCCGTCGACATCTACATTCCCGGCTGCCCGCCCCGCCCCGAGGCGCTGCTGCACGGGCTGACTGAGCTTCAGGCAAAGATCCGTGCCGAGCGCGTCTCGGGACCGCAGGCCGCCCGCCATCTCCAGGCCGACCAGCCCAGCGAATTCCCCATCCCCGACTACGGCGCTCACGACCTCGAGCCCCCGAGCAACCCCGCCCTGTTCAATCCGCCGGTCCTCCCGCGCAAGGTCTGACCATGGAACCCGTCGAACAGATTCGCGACCGCCTGCTCGCTCGCTTCCCCGCGGCCAAGGTCGAGTTGCTGCTCAATCCCGGTCCGGCGGCCGAGCATTCCCTGCTGCTTGAGGCCGCTCATGCCCGTGAGATCGCGATCTTTCTCCGCGATGATCCCCTCCTGCACCTTGACTACTGTTCCAACGCCACGGGTGTTGACTGGCCCGACAAGGAGATCGTCGAGTCCATAACAAAATCCATCCCGGATCCCGCAGGCGGTCCGGACAAGACCGCCGAGGAGAAGATCAAACGCCTCCAACCCGGCTACCTTGAAGCGGTCTACCACCTCTATTCCATCACCCTGAAACACGGCCCGGTCATCCTCCGGCTGCGCACGGCCAACCGCACCGATCAGGTGACCCTGCCTTCGCTCACTCCGGTGTGGCGTTCCTGCGACTTCCAGGAACGCGAGATCTTCGACCTCTACGGCATCGTTTTCGAAAACCACCCCGACCTGCGCCGCCTGCTGATGTGGGACGAGTTCAAGGATCATCCGATGCGCAAGGACTACGTCGCTCCCGACGACTATGAATGGGAGCCTACGCCCCACGGCAGCGTGCTGGATCGCGCCAAGGCCCACTATCCCTCGCCGGTGGCGCAGTCACCGGACAAACCTCGCCTTAGCTCGCAGAGCGAAGGCGGGCCCGCTGACACGGCAGTCAGGGAGGGGCCAAGGCCATGAACTCCTCCGCTCCCGCCCCCTTTGCTTCCCCGCCCGGTCCGACCGTCCGGCAGGTCCACGATCCATTTCACGGCGACCTGCTTGAGGTCTCGATGGGGCCGCAACATCCCTCCACCCACGGCGTGTTCCGCATGGTGGTCACGCTCGACGGCGAGCAGATCGTCAAGCTCAGGCCCGTCTTCGGCTACCTGCACCGCAATCACGAGAAGATCGCCGAGAACACCAGCTACCTCTCGTCGATGCCTTACACCGACCGGCTCGACTACCTCTGCTCGATGACGAACAACTGGGCCTACGCCCTGGCCGTCGAGAAGCTCGCCGGCCTCGCCGTGCCCGACCGCGCCCAGTACCTGCGCGTCATCATGGCCGAGCTCACGCGCCTCGTGAACCACATCTGCCTCGTCGGTTTTCTCTTCAACGACCTCGGCACCTCGTTTACCCCGCTGCTGTATGCCTTCCGCGAACGGGAAAAAATCCTCGACCTGTTCGAGTCCCTCAGCGGCTCCCGCATGATGTGCAACTACCAGCGCTTCGGCGGCTGCCGCGTGGACCCCACCCCCGAATGGCTCGCCGCGGCCAAAGCGCTCGTGGACAACTTCCCGCGCTTCCTGGACGAATACGAGACGATGCTCTCGGGCAATGAGATCATGCTCGCCCGCACCCAGGGCGTCGGCCGCCTCGCCCCCCAGCACGCCATCAACGCCGGCATGACCGGCCCCGGCCTCCGCGCCAGCGGCGTTGACTACGACCTGCGCAAGGTTGACGGCTACGGTTTCTACCCGCGCTTCGATTTCCGTGTGCCGCTTGGCGATCAGGGCGACACCTACGACCGCTACATGATGCGCGTCCTCGAAATGCGGGAGTCCGTGAAGATCCTGCAACAGGCCTTCCGCGCCCTGCCCGCCGGCCCGGTCATGGACCCCAAGGCCAAACTCCGCGGCTTCCGGCCCAAGCCCGGCGAGGCCTACGGCCGCATCGAGGGCCCGAAAGGCGAGCTCGGCTTCTACCTCATCAGCGACGGCAGCCCCAATCCCTACCGTTACCGCGTCCGCCCGCCCTCGCTCATCAACCTCACCCTGCTCGAGCAGATGTGCCTCGGCCACACCATCGCCGACGCCGTCGTCATCCTCGGCTCCATCGACATCGTCCTCGGCGAAGTCGATCGCTGAACCAACTCCACCATGCTCGGCTCCGGCATCATCAAAGGTCTTGCGGTCACCGCGAAGAATTTCGCGGGGAGCTTCCATGATCCGGCCCGGATGGTCACCCAGCAATATCCGGAGGAACCCGCCAGGCTCCCCGCCGCCTACCGCAATTTTCCCTTCCTGGTCACCGAGAACGCCATCGACCCGATGGGCACGCTCCGCTGCGTCGCCTGCCAGATCTGCGAGAAGGAATGCCCGCCGCAGTGCATCTACATCGAGAAGAGCAAGGACAAGAAACCCGACGCCACCGGCAAGATGCAGATCTACCCCGTGGTCTTCGCCATCGATACCGCGGTCTGCATGAGCTGCCAGCTCTGCGTCGAAGTCTGCCCCTTTGACGCCATCATGATGGACCATGACTTCGCCATTGCCGCCACCAACCGCTTCACCGGGCTGCTGCTCAACCGCGAGCAGCTCGCCAAACCCAACAGTTACTTCCACCAGATCAACCCGGAGGCCGCGGCGGCAGTCGATGCCCGCCTCGCCGCCGAACGGAAGGCCGCCGAGGAAAAAGCCAGGGCTGCGGCCGCCCTCAAATCCGCCTCTGCGCCCAGCGCCGCGGCTCTCACGCCACCGCCCGCCACCCCATGATCGCCACTTACGGGTCCGACTCCTTCCTCGAGCGCGCGCCCCTCGTGCTGCGTGACGCGATCGTGAACCTGTTTCCGTTCGCGCTGCAATGGTTTGTCCACCACCTGCTCACCATCACGGCAATCCTGACCGTCTTCGGCCTGTTCTTCGCCTTCACCACCATCGCCGAGCGCAAGCTGCTCGCCCGGCTGCAGAACCGCCTTGGTCCCAACCGCACCGGCCTGCCTTTTTTCCGCAGCCTTAAACTCTGGGGCCTCACCCAGCCTTTTGCCGATGCCATCAAGGCGATCACCAAGGAGGATGTGGTCCCCGCCGCGGCCGACAAGGTCCTGCACTTTCTGGCGCCGGTGGTCGTGGTCGCCTTCTCGCTCCTCGGCTTCGCCGTGCTGCCCTTCGGCCGCAACCTCCTCCCGGTCGAACTCGACGCCGCCATCCTCTACTTCTTCGCCGCCGGCACCGCCACGGAGCTGGCCATCTTCATGGCGGGCTGGGCCAGCCGGAACAAATACTCGATGCTGGCCGCCATGCGCGCCCTCGCCCAGCTCATCAGCTACGAGCTGCCGCTGATCCTCTCGGTGGTGCCCGTCGTCCTGGTCTGCGGCACGCTTTCGACCCGCGCTGTCGTCCTCGACCA
>JAYUBB010000140.1:0-5912 GCA_043741015.1 Opitutaceae bacterium | reverse complement strand
GCACCATCCCGGCCGACACCACGACCGACTTCGGTTTTTTCGCCGCCGCGCGCAAGTTCGTCTCCCAAGGTGGCACCGCCGCCGCGTTCGCGGACTTCATCGCCCGGGATGACTACTATACCGACCACGACAGCAATGTTCATTCGACCATCACCTTGCTTGGCAACTACGATGTCGGCCGCTTTGGGTATTTCCTCCAGCAGGACAATCCCGGCGCGCCACCGGCGCAACTCGCTGACCTCGTGAAGCTCGGCCACGGGCTGCTCTACTTCTCCCGCGGCATGCCCGTGCTCCTTTACGGCGACGAGCAGGGCATGATCGGCCGCGGCGGCAACGACATGCAGGCCCGCGAGGATATGTTTGCCTCCCAAGCCCCGGATTTCAAAACCGCGCCGCTCCTCGCCACCACCCGCACCGGCGCCGACGACAAGTTCGATGTGCAGCACCCGTTCTACCGGCTGTTCGCCCGTTTCGGCGCGCTGCGGGCCGGCCACCCGGCGCTGCGCACCGGGGCGATGATCCCGCGCCTCACGCCCGAAGCCGGGCTGTTGGCTTTCTCGCGCATCGCGCGTGAAGAGCTCGTTGAATACGTCGTCGTGCTCAACAACTCCCGGACGGCCACGCTCACCGCCTCCGTGCCGACCAGCCAGCCAGCCGGCGCCACCCTTAAACTCCTCTTCGACTCACGCACGCCCAACGATGCCGGGGCTGAAACCCTGACCGCTGATGCGACCGGGGCCGTGTGCATCACCCTCGCCCCGCTGCAATTCGCCGTGTGGCGCGCTCTGGCCCCTTTGCCCGCGACCGCGCCTGCGCCCCACATCGCGCTAGTGACTCCGGTGGCCGGGGCCACCCTTGGCTTCACCTCCCGCGAAGTGGACGGTCTGCTCTTTCCAAGTCGCCGCGAAATCCGCGCCGAGGTTTCCGGCGGCGACGGGATGGCTGAAGTCACTTTTGTGATGACGCGCGCTTCTCGCCCTGGTCAATCCGAACTGCTCGGCACCGATGATGCGGCTCCTTATCGCGTTTTTTGGAGCCCACCGGCCGACCTCGCGGCTGATGATACCCTCGCTTTTGTTGCCACGGTCAACGATCTCCGCGGCCATCTGGCCGCGGCCCAAGTCAGTGGGCTCACTGTCGCGCCCGGCACGGTGGCGTTTGGTATCCCCGGTTCGCGTGTACCGACGATCGTTTCTTCTCCTGCGCCCATCGTTCGTCTGTCCGCAGGTCAATCTCCCGTGCTTTCCGTGGTGGCCGAAGGCACCGGGCCTTTGGAATACCACTGGTTGCGCGATGGGGTCGAAATCCCCGGTGCCACTGCCGCGAGCCTCTCTGTCTCCACTCCCGGTCGCTATGTTGTGCTCGTGAGAAATCTCGCCGGAACCACGGTCAGTTCCTCCACCTCGGTCCTGGCTACGCCCCCCGCCTCACTTTGATTGAGCGCGTTGTTCGAGGCGAATTCGTTCGATGAGTTGTCTGATCTCGGTGGTTATAGCTGGCTCCCCTTCGTCCAGAGAAAGCCTGTGGGCTTCCGCCAGGCTGGCCAGGGTTTCATCCAGCCGGCCCAAGGCGTAGAGTTTGGTGGCTATTCTCAGGTGGATTGCCGCCGGCGCGGGACCGCTCTGCACGACCGCCTCGTAAAATCGGATGGCGGCCTCTTCCTCTCCTCGCGCTTCATGCACCGCGGCAGCCCGGATATTATTGGCCTGATTCCGTGGCTGAAATTCGGCCGCAGCCAGGGATTGCTGCTCAGCCTCGCGGGTTTTCCCGGTTGAAATCAACAGGCTCACCAACGCTTCCTGTGCGTTTTGGTTGGCCGGTTCCTTCTCCAATAGTGCACGATAGTCGCGTTCGGCGGCGCCTGTATCGCCCGCAAACTGGGCCAGCCGGCCACGCGACAACCAGAGGTTCACCTGCGCCGGGTCGCGGGCTATGGCCTCGTCGAAATAACGCCGCCCCTCGGCATATCGCCTGGTGCGGGTGAAAAAATCAGCCCATGCCGGACCCATCCTGGCCAGATCTCTCGGGGTGCAGGTGCGGGCGGTTTCATGCAGGAGCTTCTCGGCTTCGGCATAGCGGTCGAGCCGGGCGAGTTTGATGGCTTCGTCGGTGGCCAGCGCGTAATTCTCTGGCTGGAGCTGCCGGGCACGCCGCACCTGCGCCAGGGTACCGGTCACATCACCCAGATCGTCGTCGATCTCCTGCTCGATTTTCGCGAGATCAGGATTGTCGGAATCACTTGCCACGGCTGCCACCACCACCGTCTTGGCCCGCCTGACTGTCTCTGGATTGCGGCTGTCTGCTTCGGCGAGAGAAAGGGCGCGCGCCATCCGCGCCTGATCCTCCGCATAGGTAAGCTGATTGGTGAACGGCGGGTTTTGCGTGATCAGGGCGATGCGCTGCAGAATGGAAAAGCGCGCCTGGGGGGTGTAGGCCAGTGCCGCCGCGCACCCGGCGGAATTTAGCCAGGGGTGCTGGCTGGCCTCTTTTTTGAAAAGCGCCTCTTCGGCGCCCTGGGCCATCAAGAGCGCCAGCTGGTAGTTTCCCTCCCAATCAAAATGCACGTGCTCAAAGAACAGCTCTCTTCCCGCCGGGGCTCCGGTCGAGGCGGGATCGGATCCAAGCAGCCGGGCGGAATCCACCAGCCCGACCGCCGGATGCCGGCGGGCCACCTCGCGGATGATATCGTTGAGCCGGGGATCGGGCCGGAAGCGGAGAGCATCCCAGCGTTGCGCCTCCAAAAACCATTGCCGCGCGCGGTGGACCTCGCCCGCTTGCAGGTCGATGTCACCCAGCATGAATGCGGTATCAGCATAATGCGGATCCATGTGCCACGCCGCCTGCAGATGCGCTCGCGCAGTCTCGCTCTCGCCCAGTTTCCACGCGAGGCGTCCCTGTTCAAAGGCCTGCTGCCATGCTCTCTTTTCGGTCTCAGTGAGATCGGGCCGAGGCAGGGAAAGAAAAGGGGGGCTGTCCTTTAGATTCGAGCCAACGGTGCACAGAAGTGTTTTTGCCCCGGCGCTGGTGGCCACACGGACAATGTCCTGGAGGTTGGCTTTGAAATTTCCATAAACCGCCTCCAGCCGCGGATCGTCCCCTCGCACGGCATGGTCTACAAACATGGCCATGCCGCCCCATTCAGGTGGCGGCGTTTTGAGGCGGCCGAGTTGCGCCACCGTTGCGCTCAGGAGCTGGCCGGTTCGTGTGGATCGCACCCTGACGTTCAGCCGGATCAACCAGCGCGGCCACATCTGCGACAGATAGGAACAACCGGGCCCGTAGGGGCCGACCACCTCGTTGTTCCCCAGGTAGACCACGAACAAGTCCGGGGAGAACTCCGCCAGGTCGCAGGCGATTTGATAAACCACGTGCGAATTGATCGCCACCACACCCGTATTGATGACCTCGATATTTTTGCCTGGATAACGCGCCCGCAATTGGGCGCGCAACTGCGGGGCAAAGGCGAAAGCGGGCACCGGGATGCCTTGGGCCGCCGATTCACCGAGTACCACAATGCGTACGGTGTTGGGCGGTTTGCGGGCACGCACCCGGTAGTTGAGCGGACGCAGGTCAAAACTCCCGGGCAGAAACAGGCTGACATAATCCGGATTTGTCCGGAAATAACCGGGCTGGTCGTCCGGGATCAGGAATTTCGCCGACCGACCGAAGCCCGCAAGGCGCAGGCCGCCTTCGAGCAAGAGAAAGAAAACCGCCGGGATGACGAGAACCGTGAATGCGCGAAAGCACCAGATTTTGGCGGGGGTGCGCGAGGGTGTCGCTGGTTTTCGACTCGGCTGAGGGGCGGCGCTCACGGGAAAGCCGGCTATACTGCTTCGCCCTGGAGAAGCCTGTCAACCGATCCCACCTTAACCCCGGCTGCCAAAAAAAAACCGGAGAATGTCCTCCAGGAAGTTGATGGTCTTCTGTTTTTGGCCCGCCCGCCTCAGACTTCGAGCTGCGGGCGGCTGGCCTCGGGCCAGTCCACGTGAAAGAACTTTCCGCGCGGGGTGTCGGTGCGTTCGTAAGTGTGGGCGCCAAAGTAATCGCGCTGGGCCTGCAACAGGTTGGCGGGCAGACGGGCGGAGCGGTAGCTGTCGTAGTAACTGAGCGCCGAGAAGAAGGTCGGGGCCGGCACGCCGCACTCGGCGGCAAGCGACACGACCTTGCGCCAGTTTGCCTGCGCCTTCTTCACCGTCTTGTTGAAATACGGATCGAGAAGCAGGTTCGCGAGGTGGGGGTTCCGCGCGTAGGCCTCGGTGATCTTCTGCAGAAAGGCCGCGCGGATGATGCAGCCGCCGCGGAAAATCTGGGCGATTTCACCGAAGTTCAGCGTCCAGCCGTATTCCTTCTGTGCGGTGCGCATGAGCTGAAACCCCTGGGCGTAGGAGCAGATTTTTGAGCAATAGAGGGCGTCGTGGATGGCCTGCACGAGGGCCGTCTTCGAGCCGCGATATTTCTTGCCGGGGCCCTTGAGGATCTTCGAGGCGGCCACGCGTTCGTCCTTGATGGCGCTGATGCAGCGCGCGAACACGGCCTCGGCGATCGTCGGGGCGGGGACGCCCATGTCGAGCGCGTTGGTCGCGGTCCATTTGCCCGTGCCTTTCTGCCCGGCCGTATCAAGGACGATGTCGACGAAGGCCTTCTTTTTCGTCTTCGGATCCTTCTGCTGGAGAATGTCGGCGGTTATTTCGATGAGGAAAGAGTCGAGTGCGCCGCGGTTCCACTCGGCGAAAATTTCCGCCTGCGCCGCGGGCTTGAGACCGAGGAGACCGGACATCAGCGCGTAGGCCTCGCAGATCATCTGCATGTCACCATACTCGATGCCGTTGTGGACCATCTTCACGTAGTGGCCCGCACCGTTTTCGCCGATGTAGCTGGTGCAGGGGACGCCGCCGCTGACGGGCTGGCCGGGTTTGGCGCCCATGATGGGCTTCCCCGTCTTGGCGTCCACCTTGGCTGCGACCGCCTCCCAGATGGGCTTCAGTTCCTGCCAGGCGGCAAATTCCCCGCCGGGCATGAGCGATGGACCGAAACGCGCGCCTTCTTCGCCGCCGGACACGCCAGAACCGATGAAGCGCAGGCTTTTTTCGCGCAGGCTTTTTTCACGACGGATCGTGTCGGTCCACAAGGCGTTGCCGCCGTCGATGATGATGTCGCCGGCCTCGAGGAGCGGCACGAGGCCGTCGATCACCGCATCGGTGGCCTTGCCGGCCTGGACGAGAATGACCATCTTGCGCGGCTTGGCGAGTGACGCGACAAATTCTTGGAGGGTCCTGGTGCCAACAACACCACCGGGCGTGTTTGGGTTTTCCGCAAGGAACTTGTCGGTTTTCTCCACCGTTCGATTGTAGACGGAAATCCGGAAGCCGTGGTCGGCAATGTTCAGGGCAAGGTTTTGCCCCATCACGGCAAGCCCGATGAGTCCGATGTCTGAGTGCGTTTTGGCCATAAGAAAGGTCTTGTCTAGGGTTTTGGTCCCCAAAGACCAACCTGTTTTTGACGCGCCGCGCGTAATAACCAGACCACCCGCCGCCCTTTATTTGGGCGTAGTCGCTTGTTTGGCGTTGTACGCCCCGGCACTAGGAAAGAAGGGGGCTATTTTCTCCACTATCGGGGTCAGGAACTTGGGCTCGTTGCGATTATAGACCCAAGAAAAAAAGATCACCGTAACTGCCACAAAAACGACCACTCCGGCGATGATCTTGTTCATTTTCATTACCCGGCGGAAAAGCAAGATGGCTACAATGAACCCGACCACAACAATGCCAATTTTCAGCCAGACGTCTGGCTTGAGCGTCTGGAGTTTTTCTATCGCGGTTACGGCGAGCAGGATCATGGCTTATGGGTTAACGGCACCGCTTCGCTAGACGAGCCTTTTTAAGGTTTCGGTGGGTTTTCACAACTGTTTGGCG
>JAYUBB010000139.1:0-5927 GCA_043741015.1 Opitutaceae bacterium | reverse complement strand
GAGCAGGTCGGAGGCGAACAGTTGCCCGATGAAATCCAGCGGAATGGTGCGGTGCGGCAAACCGAGCCGGTCCGCATGCCCGGCGGCGAAGGGAATCTCCCGGTGGTTGTGTTTGGCGCCATAGTCGAAGCTCAGCGCCACGCTCACCGCATGGTTCGCCCGCGCCCAATAGAGCGCGGTCACCGAGTCCATCCCGCCGGAGCAGAGCACAACAACCTTCATGGGTGCATTTAGCATTGGCGAGATGACCGTGGCCAAGGAAAAAGGAGCCGTGCCAACCCTCATCATCGCCCATCGCGGGGCCTCGGCGGAGCAGCCGGAGAACACCCTCGCGGCCTTCCGCCGGGCGTTGGCGCTCGGCGTGGACGGAATCGAGCTGGACGTGCGCGTCACGCGCGATGGCGTGGCGGTCGTTTTTCACGATGCCATGCTCCGCCGCCTGACCGGGGTGTCGGGCACCGTCGCCGGCAAAACCTGGACGGAGCTGGCGGCGCTGCGCGTACGTCGCACCGAGACCATCCCGAGGCTGGCCGCTGTGCTCCGGCTGACGCGAGGCCGGGCGGTGGTGCAGATCGAGATCAAGGCCGGGGTGCCGCTCGCCCCGATTGTGCGGGCGATCAAGGCCGTCCGGGCCACGGCTTGGGTGGTTCTGGCCTCCTTTGATGCAGGGCTGATTCGCAAGTCGCACCGGTTGGCCCGAAAGATTCCCCGGATGCTGATCACTGAGGGCAAGGGCCCGCGCGCCGGATTGACGCGTCAGTTGGCGGAGTGCGAAGCCGTCGGCTTGAGCGTGAATCACCAGGCTGTCCGCTCCGCCGCGTGGGTCCGCTATTTCCAAGACCGGGGCTTCGCTGTCTGGTGCTGGACGGTGAACGATGCCCGCCGGGCCCGGCGGCTGGCGGGGTGGGGGGTTGACGCCCTGCTGGGCGACGATCCGGCCTTGCTGCGGAGCGTGGTTTAGTTTTCTTAGGAATCCTTCCCATCGTCCGTAGGCGGACACCCGTTGATGACCATCCTTCACGATCCCCAATGTGCTGATTACGGGTCCTCGATGCGGCCCGAGCAGCCGGCCCGGGTTCTGCGCAGTGCGACCCATCTCCGACAAGCCCACCCCGAGTGGACCTGGCAGGTTCCGACCAAGGCCGACGAATCATCCGCGTTGCTCGCCCACACCCCGGCTTTGCTAAAACGCATCGGTCTCGCCCCCGATCTCGACGCGGACACGCCTTACTTCCCAGGTATTCGTGACCATGCCCTGTGCTCGGTCGGCGCGGCGTTGGCGGCCGCGCAGCTTGCTCGCGACGGCCGGAAGTCTTTCTCCCTTATGCGCCCGCCTGGCCACCATGCCACCCACAATCAAGCAATGGGGTTCTGTTATCTTAACTCCATCGCGATCGCCGCACTGCATCACGCCGCCAACGGCGCCCGCGTGGCGGTATGGGATTTCGACGCGCATCACGGCAACGGCACCGAGGATATCGTGCAGGGTCGCGCCAAGCTCCTCTTCGCCTCCGTCCACCAGTATCCCGGCTACCTTGGCACGGGCATTTCGTCGCAAGGCAACATCGCCAACTTCCCTGTCGCCCCACACACTCCGCGTGAGACGCACATGGACGAACTCGCCCGTTCGTGGGAGGCCGTACTGGCCTTTGAGCCCGACCTCGTGCTCGTCTCGGCCGGCTTTGACGCCTATGCCCGCGACCCCATCACGGAAATGACCCTCGAAACCGCTGATTTTTCCGAACTTGGCCGCTGGCTCGGCCAGGCCCGTCTGCCCGCGGCCGCCATCCTCGAAGGCGGCTACAGCCCCGATCTGCCACTGTTGATTGACGCCTTCCTTTCCGCTTGGGAGAAACACGCCTGACACCTTGAGCTCCACCCCGCACTTCCAACTCATCGATCAGCCGGCGCAACTGCCGCCGCTCTTCGCTGCGCTCGACCGCTCCACCGAGATCGCGCTCGATACCGAGGCCGACAACCTTTTCCGCTACCGCACGCAGGTCTGCCTGCTGCAGATTCTCGCCGGAGGCGAAATCTATCTCGTCGATCTGCTGGCCGGCCTGGCTCTGGGCGAACTCTGGCCCCGGCTCGCCGCCAAGCCCCTCATCATGCACGGCAGCGACTACGACCTGCGCCTGCTGTGGGAACTCTGCGCCTTCCGTCCGCACCGCATCTTCGACACGATGTTCGCGGCCCAGTTGCTGAGCATCCCGCGTTTCGGGCTCGCGGCGCTGCTCGAGCAGAATTTCGGCGTGAAGCTCGACAAGGACCACCAGAAGGCCAACTGGTCGCGGCGCCCGATTGAACGCGACATGCTCGAATACGCCGCCCTCGACGTGCATCACCTGCCCGCCCTGCGCGACCGGTTGCGCGACGAACTCGTCCGTCTTGGCCGCCTCAGCTGGGTGGAGCAGCGGTGCCAGTGGCAGATCGAGGTGGCCCGCGAGGGTTTCGCCGCTCCCGACGAGAACAACTGGCGGATCGGCGGGGCCGAGAAACTCCGCGGTCAGGGCCTCGCCGTCCTGCATGAGCTCTGGCACTGGCGCGAAAGTTGGGCCGAGAAACTCAATACTCCTCCTTTCAAGGTCACCGGTAACGATCTCCTGATGCGCCTCTCCTGGGCGGCCGACGAAGGCGCCCCACCCGAGCAGGTGCTTCAGCTCAATCTCGGCCGCCGCCACGACCGGCTGTTTCCCTCGCTGGCCGACGCCGTGCACCGGGCCTACACCATCGACCCTCACACCCTGCCCCGGCGTGAGCGTCGCCGCGATTTCACCCCGATGGCCCCCGAAGATCTGGCCCGGCAGGATCGCATCAAGGCCGAACGCGACCGCCTCGCCCGCCACCTCAATCTCGATCCCACGCTCATCGCCACCCGCTCCCAACTCGCCCTGCTGGCCCGCGATCCCGGCGGGATCGACAGCGTGCTGCTCCCGTGGCAGGCCGCGCTCTTCAAGGCCGACCCCGTCTGGAAAAGCTGAACCTGCTCGCGGGGTTTTACCCCCTGACCTGACTGTGAGCGCATCCTCTAACATCGCCCGCCACCTGCCCCTGATGGCGGCCCGCCAGCCGGAACATCCCGCGATCAAGATTCCCCGGGGCCGGCTCGCCGATGACCGCATCGATTACCTCGTCCTTTCCTTCCTTGAACTCGACGCGGAGGTTGACCGCTGGGTGACAAAGCTGACCGCAAAGGATGTGCGGCGTGAAGACCGTGTACTCGTGATGGTGCGGCAGGGCCTGCCGCTCATCGCCGCCGCATTCGCCCTCTTCAAGCTTGGCGCCGTGCCCGTGATCATCGACCCCGGCATGGGACGAAAAAACTTTCTCGCCTGCGTCGCCCGCTCAAAGCCCCGCGTGTTGCTCGGCATCCCACTGGCTCAGCTCATGAGTCACTTCTTCCGTTCCGCCTTCGCGTCGGTGGAAACCCGCGTGTGGGCCAACAGCAACCCTGCGTCCTGCCTGGCTCAGGCGAGAATCGAGAATCGAAAATCGAAAATGATCGAAAGCGCCCCAAACGACCTCGCCGCCATCCTGTTCACCTCCGGCTCCACCGGCGCGCCCAAAGGGGTCTGCTACGAACACCGCATGTTTGACGCCCAGGTGCGGCTCGTGCGCAACACCTACGGGATCGAGCCAGGCGAAGTGGATCTGCCGATGCTACCCATCTTCGCGCTCTTCAACCCCGCTCTCGGGCTTACCACCATCGTGCCCGAGATCGATCCCTCGCGTCCGGTCTCGGTCGATCCTGCGAAGATCGTGCAGGCGATCCAACAGGAGGGCGTCACCAACTCCTTTGGTTCGCCCACGCTCTGGCGAAAGATTTTTGATCACTGCCTCGCGCACAATATCACGCTGCCCACGCTGCGCCGCGTGCTCTGTGCCGGAGCCGCCGTGCCTGCTTCACTCTGGGCTGACGCCCCGCGGGTGCTGGTCAACGGGAAACTCCACAGCCCCTACGGCGCGACTGAGGCGCTGCCGGTTTGCAGCATTTCGTCCGACGAAGTTTCCCCCGATTCCGTGGCCGGCGCCTGCGTCGGCCGGCCGGTGGCCGGAATCCAGCTGAAAATCATCCCGATCTCCGATGGCCCCGTGACCCAGACGGCCGGGCTGCCCACCGGTGAAACCGGTGAAATCATCGTCGCGGGCCCGGTCGTCACCCGGGTTTACGACGGCCTCACCGAGGCCACCGTGATGGGGAAAATATCCATTCCCCTCTTCCTGCTTTCCGGACGCAAGAATCCGTCGAACCAGGCCGGCGACTGCTGGCACCGGATGGGTGATTGCGGCTACCTCGATGCGGATGGCCTCCTCTGGTTCGTCGGTCGCAAGGCCGAGCGGATCGAAACCGTCGCCGGCCCCGTGTTCACCGAACCCGCCGAGCAGGTTTTCCGGCGCCATTCCCAAGTGGCGCGCTGCGCCCTTGTGGGACTAGGGTCCCGCGGCGCGCAGGAACCCGTCCTCGTGGTGCAGACGGAGAAGGGAACCGATATGCAACGTCTCACCCAAGAGTTGCGCGCGCTGGCGCAAAAGCATCCGCACACGGCCGCCATCACCAAGTTTTTCTTCCACCCCTCGTTCCCCGTGGACGTCCGGCACAACGCCAAGATCCACCGGCTTGCCCTCGCCCGCTGGGCCGCCGAACAGTAACCCGCCTCCTGCTGTGTTCTCTGTCCGCAAAAATCTTCCCGTCTTCCTCACCGGTGCCAGTGGCTTCATCGGCGGCAAGATCGCCGAGCGCCTGCTCGCCGACGGCCGGCGCGTGCGGGTGCTGTCCCGCCGGCCGCTGCCGGCGCTCGAAGCGCGCGGGGCTGAGGTGATCCTAGGCGATCTCGACGATGTCCACGCGCTGCGGCGCGGCTGCGCTTCCGCCGAAACGGTTTTCCATGTCGCGGGCCGCGTGGGCGTGTGGGGTCCGCGCGAGGAATTCTTCCGCGTGAACGTCGAGGGCACGCGCCACGTCATTGCGGCCTGCCGCGAGGCGAGCGTGGCCCGGCTGATCTACACCAGCTCGCCCAGTGTCGTCTATAACGGCGGCGATCTGCGCAACGTGAACGAGTCCGCCCCGCTCTGTCTGCAAGCTCCGTGCGGCTACCCGACGAGCAAGGTCGCCGCCGAGCGTGAGGTGCTGGCGGCCCACGGCCCGAACTTCGCCACGGTTGCGCTGCGACCGCACCTCGTGTGGGGCCCGGGTGACAAGAATGTCGTCCCGCGCGTGCTTGTCCTGGCCCGGAGCGGCCGGCTGAAAATCATTGGTTCGGGCCGGAACAAGGTGGACGTGACCCACATCACCAACGTTGTGGATGCTCATCTCCTCGCCGAGCGGGCCCTCGTGCAACCCGGCCACCCCGCCGGCGGCCGGGCCTACTTCATCACCAACGGCGAGCCGGTCGTGCTCTGGGACTGGATCAACCTGCTGCTGCGCGGCCTGGGCATCCCGGAAATCACCCGGCGCGTCCCGCTGCCGGTGGCTTATGCCATGGGCGGTGTGCTGGAGGTCTTGTGGCGCACTCTGCCGCTCAAGGGCGAGCCACCCATGACCCGTTTTGTCGCCAAGGAAATGGCGACCGACCACTGGTTCGACATCACCGCCGCCCGCCGCGACCTGGGCTACCACCCGCTCATGACCATCGCCGATGGCGTCAAGGACCTCGTCGCGCACTACAAGGCCGGGAATGCCTTCTGATCTCTTGGGTGGGATCGCTGATCCCGCCGTGTTCTCCAGACTGCGGCCGAGGTACCACCCCTAGGCTCCGCATTTGAAATCAATTTAGCGCTTCGCCATGGCTTTTTGTTTCCAAGGCGGAGGATCGTTCCTTTCGTTTTCATCTAGGGTGTGTTTGCAAAATCAATGAGTGAGCCAATCAAGGATCGCCGCGAGACAAACGAAGCCGAGGAAGGTCTCGGCCAGTTTGTCGTAGCGGGTG
>JAYUBB010000138.1:0-43856 GCA_043741015.1 Opitutaceae bacterium | reverse complement strand
AGCTCCCCGAAGCTCGCCGACCTGCCCATCTGGGGCTTCGACGGCAGCTCGACGCAGCAGGCGGAGGGCAAGAGCTCGGACATCGTGCTCAAACCCGTCGCGGCCTACCCCGATTCCACCCGCAAAAACGGCGTGCTCGTGATGTGCGAGTGCTACCAGCACACCGGCGTGGCCAGCCCGTCGAACTCCCGCGCCACCATCCCGGATGATCCGGACACGTGGTTCGGCTTCGAGCAGGAATATTTCTTCTACAAGGACGGCGCCCCCCTCGGCTTCCCGCCCGGCGGCTTTCCCGCCCCGCAGGGTCCCTATTACACCGGCGTCGGCTACAAGAACGTCGGCAGCGTCGCCCGCGAGATCGTCGAGAAGCACATCGATATCTGCCTTGATGCCGGCATCAACCTCGAGGGCATCAACGCCGAGGTGGCGAAGGGTCAGTGGGAATTCCAGATCTTCGGCAAGGGCTCCAAGAGTGCCGCCGACCAGATGTGGGTCGCCCGCTATATCCTCACCCGTCTGGCCGAGACCTACGGCATCGACATCGAATGGCGCTGCAAGCCGATCCTGGCCCCCTTCAACCAGCCGCTCGATTGGAACGGTTCCGGCATGCACTCCAACTTCTCGACCAAGTATATGCGCGAAGTCGGCGGCAAGGAATACTTCGAGAAGCTCATGGCGGCATTTGCCAAGCACGTGGACGAGCACATCGCCGTCTATGGCCCGGAGAATCACCTCCGCCTCACCGGCCTCCACGAGACGCAGTCGATCGACAAGTTCAGCTATGGCCTGTCCGACCGTGGCGCCTCCGTGCGCATGCCGGTCAACTTCATCAAGGATGGCTACAAGGGCTACCTTGAGGATCGCCGTCCGAACTCCGCCGCCGACCCGTACCTGGTCGCCGGCCGGATCCTCAAGACGATCCAGAGCGTCCCGACCACGTAATCCGCGAGTACGCCGTCCCGTTAAATTCAGCCGCCCGACCGCAAGGCCGGGCGGTTTTTTTTCGACCGTTCCGCCCGCCGACAAAAAAGCCGCGCTACTTGGCGCGGCTTGAAGAGGGCAGTCGAAACTTATTTCAGCGCGGCCAGATAGTTCGCCTCGGCGGCGTCCCAGTCCGCCACGTTCCAGAAAGCGGCGATGTAGTCGGGACGGCGGTTCTGGTAGTTCAGGTAGTAGGCGTGTTCCCAGACATCAAGGCCGATGACGGGTTTGCCTTCGATGCCGGCGACGGCCTTGCCCATCAGCGGGCTGTCCTGGTTGGCGGTGGAGCCGACGGAGAGCTTGCCGGCGTTGACGACGAGCCAGGCCCAGCCGGAACCGAAGCGCGTGGCACCGGCCTTGGCGAAGTCTTCCTTGAACTTGGCGAAGCCGCCGAGTTCGGCGTCGATCGCGGCCGCGAGCTTGCCCTTGGGTGCACCGCCCTTGCCCGGGCCGAGGATGGTCCAGAAGAAGGAGTGGTTGCTGTGGCCGCCGGCGTTGTTGCGGATGACGCCGCGGATGGCCTCGGGCACCTTGGACAGGTCGGCAATGAGGGCGTTGACGTCCAGCGCAGCGAGCGCCGGGTGGTCCTTCAGCGCGTTGTTCGCGTTGGTGATGTAAGCCTGGTGGTGCTTACCGTGATGGATTTCCATCGTCTTCGCATCGATGTGCGGCTCGAGGGCGTTGTTGGCGTAGGCCAGCTTTGGGAGTTCGTATGCCATAAGGATCGTGGGTTGAATTGACTGGAGCAAAACTGCACGGGTTACCGCTATCGTCAACTGCCGCCCGTGTCTTCAGCCCGTTTGATTTTGAAATATGCCTGCAACAATTCGAGGCAGGGCGTGTCCAGCACGCCGCGGGTGATTTCAAGGTGGTGGTTGACCTGTGGCAGGGCGTTCAGGTCGGTCGCACCGCCGAGGCAGCCCATCTTCGGGTCCGACACGGCAAAGACGACGCGCTTCACGCGCGACATGAGCGTCGCTCCGGAACACATAGGACACGGCTCTTTCGTCACGTAGAGAGTGGCATTGTTCAGCCGCCAGTCGCCGATGGCCCTGGCCGCCTGACCAAGGGCGAGAATCTCGGCGTGGGCGGTCGGATCGCGCGTGCTGTCGCGTTGATTGTGCGCCGAGGCGATGACCTCGCCGCCCAGTTCAATCACGGCGCCGATTGGCACCTCGTCCAGTTTCCAAGCATCGATGGCGAGGTTGTAGGCCAGATGCATGTAAAACTCATCGTCCCTTTTTAACTGCGAGGGGAAGACCTTCTGGAAAGGGCAGGGCGGGGCGTTACGGGTGGATTGGACCATGCGGGGTCGGGCGGAAATGATTGCCTTGACTTAGGTGCGCGGGTCCAGTGTTACAACGTCCTTTTACGAGCATGCAGCACACTACAGTTTCCCTCTCACCACACCATGTCTGACGGCAAAGCGATCGAAGTCGAAGGCAAGATCGTCACCGTTCTCCCGGGAACGATGTTTCGGGTGCAACTGACCAACGGCCACATCGTGCTGGCCCATATCTCGGGCAAGCTTCGCAAGCATTTCATCAAGATCGCTGCAGGTGACTCGGTCAAAATGGAGATGAGCCCCTACGACCTCGACAAGGCGCGCATCACCTTCCGTCTCCGTGACACATCAGTGCCGCCACCTGTGCCCGGCGCCCGCCGGCAATTTCGCCGCTGAGTTTCGCCCCGGCGCGCCATGAAAGCCGTGCGCACCCCCGGACGGTCCCAAACAGCGCCGATGCTGCCCGCACCGGCCGGTTATGCCGAAGCCATCGACGATTTTCTCGCCTATATTGAGCTGGAGAGAGGCCTCTCTCGCAACACGGCGAAATCCTACGAGACCGACCTCAAGCAGGCCGGCCACTGTCTGAAGCGCCTCGGCTCCGCCAGCTGGGCCAGGGTCACCCCGAAACACCTCACCGGCTGGCTGCATTGGCTGAGCGATCAGAAATTCAGCGAGTCCAGCCAGGCCCGCAAACTCGCGGCCGTCCGGATGCTCTGCCGCTATCTCGTGCGCGAGCGAAAGCGTGACGATGATCCGTCGGCCTTGCTCCGTGGTCCCAAGTTTCGCCGTAAACTTCCGCAAACCCTCACCACCGGCGAGATCGACCGGCTGCTGGCCGCGCCGTCCGGTGGCGATGCCTACTCGGTTCGCGACCGCGCCATGCTTGAGCTGTTTTATTCCAGCGGTCTGCGCATCTCCGAGTTGTGCGGACTCAGCCTGCAGCAGGTGGACTTGGAAAACGGGTTCGTGCGCGTGTTCGGCAAAGGTTCAAAAGAGCGGGTCGTCCCGCTCGGCGCCCAGGCGCGCGATGCGGTGCAGGCCTACCTCGTTTCCGCCCGCCCGCGTCTCGTGAAACCGCGCACCGGCAGCGAGCTGTTCCTCAGCGAACGCGGCAAGGCGATCTCGCGAAAGACCCTCTGGGTTATGGTGAAGAAAAATGCCAGGCGCGCCGGCATTGAGAAACCCGTGAAGCCGCACTTGCTGCGCCATTCCTTCGCCACACACCTGCTCGGTGGCGGCGCCGACCTGCGCGCCATCCAGGAAATGCTCGGTCACGCCAGCATCGGCACCACCCAGATCTACACGGCGGTCGAATCGTCGCGCCTCCTCGACCAGCACGCAAAGCACCACCCGCGGAACCAGCCTGCTCGGGGTGACGCTAAGACCAAGCGCGCCCAGCCGAGCTGATTCCGTTTGCGCCGGCCCCGCGGTGGGAACGGGAGATGCCACTCGACTAGTGCCCCGCGATCTTTTACGTCGAGGACAGATGGCATTCACTTCCAAGACTGGCTGGCGGTCAGCCCTTGCGCTTGCCGGTTTGATTGCGGCCGTCGGCGGGACCTTTGTTGGCGTGCTCCAGTGCGGGTTTATCGGGCTGGATGATGGTAATAATATTTTCCTCAACCCGCGCATGGGCGAACTTTCGTGGGAACGCATCAGTTGGGCGTTCGGGGATTTCGACAGTGCCCGGCGCTACATGCCTTTGGGCTGGCTGGGCTTTTCCGCCGTCTTCACCTGGCAGGGACTGGTGCCGGCGGCCTATCACGCGGCCAGTCTTGCGTGGCACCTGCTGGGCACCGTGGCTCTTTTTGCCGCCGCCCGAAACATCCTCCGCTTGGAGGCGGATCCGGGCAGCAGTGGTTGGACAACCTGGACCGCGGTACTCGTCGCGGCGGCGTGGGCCCTGCATCCCCTGCGGACGGAAGCGGTGGCCTGGGCGTCGGGATTGCTCTACACCCAGGCGGCCGCCTTCGCCTTTGTGGCGCTGTGGTTTTGGACCTTGCGCTGGGTCTTTCCGGGGAAAGCCGGCTGGTTTTCCAGCGGGAGTTGTCTCGCGTTGGCTGCTTCATTGCTGACCTATCCCATCGCGCTTGGTTTGCCGGTGGTGTGCTGGTTGCTGGATCTTGCCGCCGTCAAAAACCCGCCGGACGCAAATCAGCCGCGTCCGGTGCTTGCTCGTTTCGGCCTGGGCCGCGGCTTGATTGGATTAGTGCTGGTCGCGGGCCTGGTGTTTGCGGCCACCCTGTCCGCCCGCGGGGGAAACGCCGTGAATTTTGCCGCCCCCGCTTCCCTGCGCGACTTCGGGCTGCTGGACCGGGGATGGCAGGCACTTTACGTGTGGGGACGTTATCTCATCCAACTGATCTGTCCGGTGAACTTGAGCCCGGTTTATACGGATCTCTACTCATTGCATCCGCTGGAGCGGGGTGTGCTCCTGACGGCATTACTCAGTGTAGTTTTGCTGGTGGTTACCGGGTGGCTCGCCTGGCGACGGCACCTGTCGCCGGGTCCGGTGTTGGCGTATTCCATCATGGTGCTGCCGTTTCTCGGTTTGCTGGAACATCCGTGGATCGCTCATGACCGCTATGCGATGTTGCTGCATCCGGTCTGGCTTGTTGCCGGGGCACGATGGCTGCAGAGGGTCAAGGTACAGGAAATTCGTCTCGTCATGTCCATTGTCCTGCTGGGTTTCATTGTCTCGGGTGCGGTCTACGCCCGCTCCTTGGTGGGCGTCTGGCAAGATCAATGGAGCGTGCACGGCCGGTTGCGGCAAACGCTGCCTCGCAATGCCTGGGCGGGTTATTATCTGGGCTCCATTCCGGTCAGCGTGCTTTTTCTGGAGGGTCGTTTTGCTGAAATCGGTCCGCAGCTCGACCGGGCGGAAATGGATTCACCGGGATGGTCGGCCGACTCCATCCGCCGGGAATACGGGGGGCTGATCCGGCAGCATGAGGAATTCATGCGGCAGAACTGGCCGGGTCGCGCACTGGCTCCGCTGGCCGTTCTGCACTATCTGCACGGGAAAAACGCCCAAGACCGACAGGACTGGTTCACCGCGCGGGCCCATTTCCTGGCCGCGCTGGGGACGGCAAATGATTTTGGTGAAGCCCGTCGTGAAGCAGCGAGATGTGTTTGGAATTGCACCCCGCTGCCCGTCGGGGGCGTTGAAATGTGATTGTTCGCGGCCTGGCGGGATGTCATGGCTTTCATCCTATGACTGAAACAGGCAGCCTGGCGGTGGTGACGGGAGCGAGCCGCGGTATCGGCCGGGAGATCGCGATCACCCTGGCGCGCGCCGGCTGGGATGTCGCTTTCTCGCATCTCGGAGGAGAGACCGAGGCAGCAGAAGTTTCCGGTTTGATTGCGGCCGCGGGCCGCAAGGCGCTCGGCGTCCGCTGCGATGTGGGCGTGAAAGACGAGGTGTGGGCTTTCTACCGGGCGGTCATGGATGCCTTTGGCCGTGCGCCTGACTTGCTGGTCAACAATGCGGGGACGCAGACTTGGGCGCCGTTGCTTGAGCTGGCCGAGGCGGACTGGGACCGGGTCATCCGTACCAATCTGAAGGGCTGTTTCCTCAACACCCAGCGGGCGGCGCAGTTGATGGTCGAGCACGGCAAGCGCGGGGTGGTCGTCAACATCGGCTCAGGTTGCAACAAGGTGCCTTTTCCGCGACTGGTGGACTACACCGCGTCCAAGGGCGGCATCGAGCAGTTCACCAAGGTGTCGGCAGTGGAACTCGGGCCGCACGACATCCGGGTCAACTGTGTGGCGCCGGGCGCGATCGAACACGAGCGCACCAAGCAGGAGGCGCCGGACTATGCCGAAACGTGGGCGCGGGTCGCGCCACTCCAGCGCGTCGGCCAGCCGGCGGACGTGGCCCGGGTCGTGCGGTTTCTGGCGACGGACGACGCCAGCTTCGTCACGGGGCAGACGATCTATGTGGACGGTGGCGCCTTCACGATACCGAACTGGCCCTATCCCCGTGGGGGAAAGATCGAGTAATCCGGGCCTGATTTTCTGTAACTTGGACCTTTCTGGCGGGTTATCAGCATGTGCACCACCTCCTTCCCCTGTACGATCTTCGGCAGACTCTGCGCCGTCTTGTTCGCGAACGCGGTTTCACCGCGACCGTCCTGCTCACGCTCGCCCTTTGCATCGGGGCCAACGTCACCATTTTCGCCGTCGTGGATGCCGTCCTCGTGCGGTCGCTGCCGTTTCCGCAGGCCGACCGGCTGGTGACAGCCGTCAATGCCTATCCCGGCGCCGGGGTGGAACGGGCGGGCGCTTCGCTGCCCAATTACTACGACCGGCGCGAGGCCATCAAGGCCTTCGCCTCGACGGCCATCACCCAGGGTGGGAGTGCCATCATCGGCGAGGCCGGTGCACCCAACCGCGTCGAGCGCGACCGGGTATCGCCCGAGTTCTTTGCGACGCTCGGCGTGCCGTTGGCCATGGGCCGGACGTTCAACGATGATGAGATGTTCTACAAGGGCAGCGGCGTCGCCATCCTCACCGACGATTTCTGGCACAAGACGTTCAACGCCGACTCCAACGTTCTCGGCCGCAAGTTCCAGGTCGACGGCCTGCCCGTGACTGTCATCGGCGTGCTTCCGCCTGGCTTCCGGTACCTCTCCAGCAAAGCGCAGTTTTTCATTCCCGCTGCGTCCAACAAGGAGGACAGGGCTGCCGACCACCGGCATTCGAACAATTTTCAACTCATCGCCCGGCTCGCCCCCGATGCCTCGCTTGTGGTCGCGCAGGCCCAGCTTGACGCCTTTAACACGCAACAGGTCGCGGACGATCCGTTCGCCAGCCTGCTCAAGGGCGCGGGTTACCACACGAAGATCAACCTGCTCCACGAGGATCATGTGCGCGAGGTCAGGCCCATGCTGCTGCTGCTGCAGGGCGGGGTGCTCTTTCTGCTGCTGATCGGCGGCGTGAATCTCGTGAATCTGCTCCTGATCCGCGCCAGCGGCCGGGCCAAGGAGCAGGCAGTCCGCCAGGCCCTCGGGGCCGGCCGCCACCATATCGTGCGTGAGGCCATGATCGAGACCATCCTGCTGGCCACCGTTGGCGGTCTGCTTGGTCTGGGCACAGGGGCCGTCGGCATCCGTCTGCTGGCTGCGTTGGGCACCGACCGGCTGCCGCTCGGAGCCAATATCGTCTTCGACGGCCGGGTGGCTGCGCTCGCGCTTGCCGCCTCTGTCATCATCGGCATCGCCCTCGCGCTGCCCATTGTGTGGTTCAACCTGCACGCCCGGCTCGCCCCGGTGCTCCAGGCCGAGACTCGCGGGGGCACCGTCAGCCGCGCAGCCCAGCAGGTGCGGCACTGTTTCATCATCGCCCAGGTGGCACTGGCCTTCGTGCTGCTCACAGGGGCCGGGATGCTCGGCCTCAGTCTGCAACGGGTGCTCGCCACCGCGCCGGGCTTCCGCGCCGAGCATGTGTTGACCGGCCAGCTCTCCTTGCCGTGGAAGAATTATCCCGAGGACGCGCCTCGTCTGGCGTTTGTCGAGCGTCTGCTCACCGAACTGCGTGCCCAGCCGGGCGTCACTTTTGCCGGGTTGACCTCCGGGTTGCCCATGACCGGTAGCGTCAATAACAACGCCACGGCCATCGAGGGCGTTGCAATCTCCCCCGGTGAAACCATCCGGGCGCACTACACCTCAGCTGCAGTCGGCGACTACTGGCGGACGCTGGGCATTCCGCTCATCGCTGGTCGTTTCCTCGAGGACGCCGACAACCATCGCGAACTGAAGGTCTGCGTCGTCGACCAGGATTTTGCGAATCGCTACTGGCCGGGAAAGGCCGCTCTCGGTCACCGCATCACCAACGGTCCGAAATTCGATGATAAAAAGGCCGTCACGATCGTGGGGGTTGTCGGCAGCGTCAAACAGACGGAGCTGGCCGAGACCAACGCGCAGGGTGCGATCTATTATCCCTACAGCGCCTATTCGTCCAACAGCCTCTCCATTGTCGTGCGCACCCCCATGGAACCTGCGGCGCTGGCTCCCATGTTGCAGAAGGTTGTGCTCAAGCTCGACCCCGAGCTGCCCGTCGACGAACTCAAGCCGATGCAGGCGTGGATCGACGAGAGCATGGTGTCCCGGCGGTCCCCCGCCGTGCTTGCGGGTATCTTTGCGGGAGTGGCGCTTCTGCTCGCGGCCATCGGCACCTACGGGGTGCTGGCCTACGCGGTGAACCAGCGCCGTCGTGAGATCGGCGTGCGGATGGCGCTAGGCGCGCTGCCGCAGCAGGTGCTCGTGCAGTTCCTCGGGCTCGGCGCCCGATTGCTCCTCGCGGGCATTGGGCTTGGCGTGCTCGGTGCGTGGGCGGTTGGCCGGGCCATGCAGACTCTGCTCTTCGGAGTCGGGGCCGTCCATCCGGGAGTGCTGGCCGGGACCGCGGCAATCATGATAATCGTGGTTCTGCTCGCGGTGTTCCTGCCCTCGCACCGCGCTTCCCGCGTCTCGCCTATCGAGGCCTTGCGCGACGAGTAGCCGAGCTGCTAACCAGACATGTCGTTGGAGTTGCAACAGACAGAAAGGAAGCCACTTTTCGACTGCTGCATGAAATCGTCCACTACCCCCCGGCTCTTTGTTTTTGGCTTGTTGCTTGCGTCCCAGGCCTGGGCGCAGACCCCGGCGCCCTTTAGCGCTCCGCCGGCAGAGACCAGGGCCGTCGCCTCACTGCCGGTCATCGCGGTGCAGGGGAATCATTTCGTCAACCCGGCCGGCCAGACGGTCGTCTTCCGCGGGCTGGCGCTGTCCGACCCGGCGGAACTGCAGCGGAAGGGCCAGTGGGGCCGGCGCTACTTCGAGGAAGCGAGGAAATGGAACGCCAACATCGTGCGCATTCCCGTCCATCCCGAGGCGTGGCGAAAATTGGGCGAGGACGCCTATCTGAAGATGCTCGACGAGGCCGTGCAGTGGTCGGGTGAACTCGGGATGCATGTCATCATCGACTGGCACACCATCGGCAACATGCTGACCGGCGTTTACCACCGGCCGATGTATGTGACGTCGCGCGACGAGACCTTCCGCTTCTGGTACACGATCGCCCAGCGCTACAAGAGCAACCCCGTCGTCGCCCTCTACGAGCTCTACAACGAGCCCACCAATGTCGACGGCCAGATGGGGCCGATGCCGTGGGGCGACTACCGCAAGCTGGTCGAGGATCTCACCTTCATGATCCAGACGATCAACCCGCGCGCGATCGTCCTCGTGGCCGGCTACAACTGGGGCTACGACCTCTCCGCCGTGCGCTACGACCCGGTGCGGGCGACGAACATCGCCTACGTGACGCATCCGTATCCGCAGAAGCGCCGCGAGAATTGGGAGACCAACTGGCAGCGGGACTGGGGTCAGGTCGCTGACAAGTATCCCATCGTCGCCACCGAGTTCGGTTTCATGGACGCCAAGGATCGCGGCGCGCACCAGCCGACGATTGCGGACGAGAAATACGGCGAGGCCATCATCGCGTTCTTCGAGCAGCGCGGCATCTCGTGGACACCCTGGGTCTTCGACGCCGAGTGGGTGCCCAGCCTGATCAAAGATTGGGACTACAACCCCACGCGGCAGGGAACGTTCTTCCGCGAAAAGCTGCTCCAGTTGAACAAGTAGGGACGAGCCCTCTGGATTGGGGTCACCCGCCCCCCTGGGATCCTCTATTGGTAGACGCGACGCTTGAAAACGCGCACATCGTCGCTTGTTAGTTCGAACCATTCGCTATTCCGAATGCGTCTGGGAGCGAATCGCTTGTGCCAATATTCTTCAATCCCGTTCGGATCGTCTGTCGCTATCGTATGAATCTGGATAGTTTCATCAGGTAACTCGATGCTCACCTCGCGAAACCTCCTTGTAGGAGAATTGGTGAATCCGATCTTATACTTCTTTCCGTAGCGCAGCATATAGACGTAGCCCGCGATACGCTCAGATTTGCTTGGCTCCTCCACTTCCTCCTTTTGATGCTTTGCGAGATACTCCGATGCCCAAACGGCAACCTTCTCAACATTCTGCCTATTCCGACAGTGGGATATAAGTTTGCTCGCGAGCTCCAATTTCGATCCTAGGCGACCGAATGTTTTGTCGCTCGGGAAATTCGTGTCGCTTTGGGTCTTCAGGCGCAGATCGGCCCCCGTGGGTAAGTGGCCTAACTCCACTGCAAGAGCAGCGTATCGGTCAAGTAGCACCGAATCCTCATACGCCTCTGTAAGCCGATTTGGTGCAAAGCCTGCATCGGCTAAAGCGTCGTTCCAACGCGCCCAATGAACGCCGCACCAATCAGAATAATTGATGCCCGCATCTTTCTGTAGCTTGCGCCACCCCGGGGCGGCGCCAGTGTTTGCGGCGGCGAGGCGCTGAATCTCGGCGATGATATGGGATTTTTGCATGCTTCTACCCAACAGTGGTACTCAGGGATCTGAGATGGGGTCAGTTTTGATGTGCGAGGGCATCACGGCAATCAGCAAGTCATCCCTTCGGCCTGCTGCCAGCGGCAAGCCGTGTGACCACGGCAGCTACAAGAAAAGTTAGGGTTGCTCCGTACCCAATAACGGCTTTATTGCGCCGATATGACGACGCTATCCCCGACCAAGGCCCGGGCCAACCTCACGCACTGGCTGAAGAAGGCCTCGGCGGGGGAGGACATCGGTATCCTGTGCGGGGACCAGGTGATCGCCCTCCGTCCGGTGCGCGTGTTCTCCGAGGACTCCGACTACGCGAAGCGCGAATATGGCGTCACCGACGCGGAACTGAAGGCTTTCGTGAAACGGGCGGACGCCGAACTGAAACAAGACCGCCGGGCCGGGCGTGTCACCAAATACAAGGGTGATATCCGTGCCGCCATTAGGGATTGAGGTTTCCGCTCGTTTCAAAAGCGAGGCACGTTCGCTCACTGGTCAGCAATTGGATCAGATCGACGCTGCGCTGAGTCAGTTGTCGGCCGCGTTTGGTCAGCCGCATAGGCACAGCGGACTCGGCATCCGACGATTGAAGAAGAATCACTTCGAGTTCCGTACCGACCGGGACACGCGCGTGGTCTTCAAAATCGAAGGCAGCACGGCCACTTTGCGGATGGTCGGGAGCCACGATGACGTGCGGCGTTTCCTAAAGAATCTGTAAGGGCCGCGAGACGGGGGCGGATTTGAGCCGGGATCAGGTAATTGGTGGGCGTCGGTTTCCACACCGACGCCTGTCGCCGCTGTGGAAAGCGGCGACCACCTTTCGGCTCAGCTCACTTCGCCGGGAAGGCGTACAACGTGTAGAAGGCGTCGAAGCCGGGGCCGTCCTCGTGCCAGACTTTCTGGCTGGAGAGGGTGAGCTGGTAGACGCGCGCGGTTTGCTGCGGGTGGATTTTGGGCTGCTCCGTCTTGGCTAGTGCCACATGCAGGGTGCTGCGGTCGGCGCTGAGCGTCACTGACGTGACGGGTTCGGCGTGCTCGTCGAGCTCGGGCGAGCCGTAGTCGGGGGCGTCGCGGTAGACCCAGGACTTGATTGCGAGCGCGGCAGTCAGATCGGCGTCGGTCACACCGGCCGGGACGGGCACGGTGAACGTCAAGTCAAAGCCACCGGCGACGGCGGACATCAGTTTGATCGCGGGGGCGACGGTCTTTCCGTCCCAGCGGACGTGCTGCAGGCTGGCGACGTGGCCGCCCTTGGCCTGCCAGCCGCGGCCGGTCTGGCCAAGCAGCAGGCTGCCGTCGGGCAGGAAGAGCGGGCGCATGACGCCGGACTCGAGCTTGGTGGCGAAGTTGATCGCGGCGCCCTGCTCGTGGTCGCCGACACGCTCGGTGGTCACGCGCATGAGGTTGGACTGCGTCTGGTCGCCGATCAGCATCTGGCCGCCAAACGGGCCGAAGTGGCCGCCGGTGGTGTCCCAAGCCGGATTGCCTGGCGAGTTGGCGAGGCGGCCCTGCGGGAAGAGAACAACCGCGGCTTCCGCCTTGTCGCGCACGCGCTCCCAGGCGATCTCGGGAGAGGCTGGCGTCATGCCGGGTCGATCTACGAGGCCGGCCGGGTGGCCATAGTAGGCGCCTTGCTTCAACACGAAGAGTTTCGAGGTGCCGACGTATTCGCCTTGATTGTCGGCATACCAGATGCGGCCGTCGGGGGCCACACCGAGGCTGGCCGGACTGCGCAGGCCGTCGGCATAGGGTTCAAAGCCACCCTTGGCCGGCACGCGAACGGCCCAGCCGCGGTAGCCGCCGCCGGTGCCCATGTATTTGCCGCCGGCCTTATACTCGATGTCGCCCTGCGAGGAATCGTTGAGATTGAGCGTGAACAGGTAGCCACCGTGGCCGTCGCGAATCGGGCCGTGGAGGTAGGCGTGGTAGTTGCCGGTGTAGCTGAATCCGTCGCTCAGCGTTTCGTATTTGTCGGCGAGGCCGTCGCCGTTGGTGTCGCTGATGCGCGTGAGCTCGGCCTTCTGGCCGGCGACGACGACGAGGCCGTGCTGGTCTTCGACCACGACGCCGAGGCTGTCGAAGAGGCCCTCGGCGAACTGCTGCCATTCGCCGTGAACGAGCCGCCAGATGCCCGCGGTGCGCGTGGCGACCACGAGGGTGCCGTCCGGCGCGAGGGCCAGGCCTAATGCCTCGAACAGCAGGTCGCGTCCGTAGTTGTCCTTGGGCCCCTCATAGGCTTCGGCGCTGTAGCCGCGGGGAAGATTGGGCTGCGAAGGCCGGGTGACCAGCGGCTGGTGCTGGTAACTGAAGCTCGACGGTGCGGCATGCCAGACTTTCGCGGCGAGGGTCAGGTGCCCCGTGACGGTCGCGCCGTGATACGAACCGGCGGGTAGGACCCAGCGGCCATTTTCCAGTTGGCCGGCAGAGACCTTGACCGGGCCGAGCACACCCTCGTTGACGGCGAAGGCCTGCGGCGTGGCGAGTTCGCCTTCGAGGAACATCTGCACCGTGCCGTCGGCAGCGAAGTCCGTGCGCACAGTGACGGTATTGCGACCCACGCGGTATTTGAAGACCGGTGCGGCGGCGGGGTGGGTGGAATCGCGCTCGTAGCCGAGGAACTGCGCGTCGGCCGCCGCGATCAGGTCGGGCAGGTCGCGCGGGTTGTTGAGGGAGGCGCGCACGGCCTCGCCGTCCTTGAAGACCGGATCCTTGAAACTGAGGTCGACGGGCTGGCCGGCGGCGTTGAGCGGGGCCAGCAGCGTGCCGGCCGCGCCGAGCTTGATCTCGCGACTCTCGAAGCCGGGCTTCAGACCGTTGCCACCGCGGTTGAGAAATTCGCCGCTCATGTCGAGGAAACCGCCCTGCCAGATCTGCGCGATGGCCAGCACGCGGGGATCGAAGGTGTAGTTGAGGCCCATGGGCAGGCCGACATGGATGGACCGGCCGGAGACGCGTTCCATCGGTCCGCGCTGGATGCGCACGGTGCGGTCGACGAGCATTTGCAGCCGGTCGGTCATCGGGTCGTAGTTTTCCAGGCCGGCGGCGCGGACGAGCTTGACGACCGGGCCCTGGTTCGGGGGCTCGTTGAGCGTGGCGAGGTAGGCGCCGAGGGCGTCGATCTGCGCGTCGGTCAACACCGCCGGCAGGTAGGGCGGCATGGCGGGCAGGTAGGGCGTGCCCGTGGTGGGGCCGTGCTCGGCGATGGCGAGTTCGTCCATGGGCGTGCGCAGGCTGCGCTGCAGGTAACTGCGGTCGGCCTTGACGGTGAAGCGGTGACCCTCGCCGGCAGCGATTTCGCGGTCACGCGGGACGATCTGGAACAGGCCGAACTGGTTCGGGCCGGTTTTCTGCGAAGTGTCGTCGCGCTGCACGGCGTGGCACTCGATGCAGCCGAGAGCGCGGAACAGGTCGGCGCCCTGCTGCACGTAGTCGACAAGCTGGGCAGCGTTGGTGGGCTGGCCGCTGGCCGGCGGCAGGATGATCGCCTCGAAATCCGCGCGGTGGAGTGAGAATTCGCGGATGGCCATGCTCCCGGCGTCCACGGCGATGGTGGTGCGCGCGCCGTTGGATTCCCACTGGAACTCGGTGCCGACGCACCAGCCGGTGGCAATGGTGTTGGACTGCACGACCACGCCGTTGATCTTCACCTCGAGGATCAGGGTGTTTTGCGACTTGGCGCTCGCCTCGTTGTAACGCGGCGCCCGGATCCGGGCCTCGAGCTTTTGCCACGTGCCCGGCTGGCTGACGACCGGGTGCAGCGGCGGCACGATGCCGGACGGGGAGGGTTTGCCGTCGCCGTCGACCATGACCCCGAGGGTGCCGGCCTTGTCGCCGTCGAGCTGGATGCGGTAGCCGGCATGCAGGTAGATTCCGGCGCGGGCATCGGAGCGCAGCATGTATTCCATGGTCACGATGCTGTCACTGATGAACGCCTCGGAGCGCAAGTGGGGCGTGCCGGGCTTGGCGGCGTTGATGAAGAGGATCCGATTGTCGTGACCGGTCGTGGTGATGAGCTGCGAGCCGTCTGCGGTCGGCGCGACGTTCTCCACCAGCGTCCACGCCGGGTTGGCCACGAACCAGCCGCCGGGCTGGTCGGGTTGCTGGGCCCTGGCGGGGTTGGACGTCAGACTGGCGAACAGGCACAGACCGGCCAAGAATGAAGGGGTAGCGGGGTACTTCATGAAAAATAAACCGCCAGACCATGCGTGGGGGCGTCCGACACTCAACCGAATAAGCGGCAAAAAATGATCCATTTCGGGCGGGCTTGGAAGGTGGAACCCGGCCTCAGGACGGTGTTTGTCCGGTACGTTCCACGAAAACGCGTCCAGAGGCCGCGTTCCACCCAAGACAATTGCATGAGTCCGGCTTACCGGGCGGCACTCAGCCGATACAGCCCCGCGCCGTGCCAGGGGATGAGCGAGGTGAACTTCCCGGTAAACTTCCCGAGATCCTCGTGGGTCCAGAGGTTGCGGACCTTCACGGCCCCGGTGAAACCCATATCGGCCAGCGAAACGTCCACGGGCAGGCCGGGGACGGGGCCTTCGTTCTGCGGTGTGGCGACGTCGACCAGAAAACGCACGGGGCCGGGCACGGTCCCGCGGCCATTGCTCTCGACGAGGCCGGTGGCCTTGAAGCGGACGGCTCCAGCGGGCAGCACGTATTCGACGACGGCGGGGATTTCGGCGGCGACACCAAGAACTAGGCCGGCGGGGTCTTTTTTAACCTTGGTGCTGTCCCAGCAGGCGTCGGCGTTCGTCCATTTGAAATCGGTGAGCGGGCGTTCGGTGCCGTCGGCGAAGACGAGGCGCGGCTCGCGCCAGAGGACGCGGTTCCACTCGCCGCTGACGTCCCCGGGCAGGGCAGCGAGGAACAGCCGGGTGCCGCCGCGGACAACCGCGTCGATCGAGGCGGGCTGGCTCTTGGTACCCATGCTGACCTGGCGGGCGTTTTCCGGCGTGAGGCGGACGCGATCCCGGGCGTTGAAGACGGCGAGGTATTTGTCGAGTGAGCCGGGCACGTCGGCCACCCACGCGATGAGGTCGTCGTGATTGAAGAGCGGCCGGTTGTTCGCGCTGCGCTGGTTGACGGCGAGGACCTCGTCGTTGGTGAGGAGCGAGAGGGTGAAGTCGTCCGTCTTGGTCAGATCGCCGCCGTGCATGAGCGGGGAGCGGGCGATGGACCAGAGGCTCAGCATGGTGCGTTGTTCGTCGGGGGTGAAGCGTGTCGCCCGCTCGCCGAGGTTGAGCCGGCCGAGCGGCAGCATGTCGGCGTCGGGCCACGCCCCCGGACGGCGGTGCTCGTTCCAATTCCAGAGACGGGAGAACTGGTCGTGCAGCGCGAGCCAGCGGTCCCAGAAATCGTCGCTGATGCGCCAGAGGTTGGCGTGCCGGCTGACGTGGCCGGCGGCGGTCAGCGCGGTTTCGCCGGGCGAGAGGCTGAGGATGATCGGCCGGCCGCTGTGATCGATGGCGGCGCGGATGGCCTCGATTTCCTTTTCGTTCTGGTGATAAGGGCGGGAGATGTCGTCGACTTTCACGTAGTCGACGCCCCACGTGGCCAGGAGCGCGAAGACCGAGTCGTAGTAGGCCTGAGCGCCGGGTTTGGACATATCGACGCCGTACATGTCGGGATTCCACGGACAGGTGCTGGCGGTGTTGGCGATGTCTTGGGCGTGGTAGGCCGTGCCGAGGACGGGCAGGTTGGCCTTCACGGCGTTGCGCGGGATGCCGCGCATGAGGTGGACGCCGAACTTCAGGCCGAGCGAGTGGACGTGATCGGCGAGCGGTTTGAAACCCGCGCCACCCGCGGCGGAGGGGAACTTGTTGGGCGCGGGCTGCAGCCGGCCGTAGCCGTCCAGCGTGAGCGGCGCACCCTCGCGGTAGCTGTGACCGGCCGAGCCCGGCTCATACCACTGGATGTCGACGACAATGTATTCCCAGCCATGCGACTTGAGGTGTTGCGCCATGTAGCCGGCCTGGGCCTTGGTCAGGTCCTCGGTCACTGTCGTGCCGAAGCAATCCCAGCTGTTCCAGCCCATCGGCGGGCGCTGCGCCCATTGAAGGAACGCGGGCTCGGCGGCGATGACCTGGGCGAGCGGCGCCAGCAGGCAGGCGATTAAAGCAACAGGGCGGAGCGAACGGACGGGTAGAAGCATAGCTGGTGGGGCAGACACCGGAAGGCTGGGAAATCCGCGTCAGCTGTCACGCCCCGACTGGCTTGTCGGTCCCTAATTTAACGCCGCAGCGGGATCAGCGCACGCAACCGGGGGTCGCGCAGATAAAGCCCGCCCCAGACGAGCACACCGAAAGCAACCGGTAGGACAAAGGAGACACCCAGACGCACGGACACGGCTGTGGCGCCGCCGAGGTAGCCGGTGAGCAAGATCGCGCCGAGCACGGCGGTGCGCGGGACCAAATAGACGACGGTGCAGGCGAGCTCGAGGATACCGATCGCGACAGCGCTACCCGCCGGCCAGTCGGCAAAGCCCTTCACGATCTCGGCGGTCTGGGCGATTTTCATTGCGCCGCTCATGAGCAGCAGCAGCACGGGCAGGGTGGACATAACGTAGCCGGTCCAACGGGCGGCTTTCGAAACGGGGGCGGGTGGGGTGGTTGTTTCCATAGGGTTATTGGGTGAGATAGATACGGTAAATCAGGCCGGACGCGACACGAATTCCGTCAGCTGCCTAACGTCCGGCATGGGCCCGCTTCAGGGCCTTGATGTCGATCTTCGACATTTGCAGCATGGCCTGCATCACCCGCGCGGCCTTGACGGGGTCCTTGTCACCCAGCAGCTCCATCAATGTGTCCGGCACGATTTGCCAAGAGAGGCCAAACTTGTCCTTCAGCCAGGCGCACTGGCTCGGCCGGCCCCCGCCGGTGGTCAGCCTCCGCCAGTAGTAGTCCACCTCCCGTTGCGTCTTGCAGCTTACGACAAAGGAGACGGCCTCGGTGAACTTGAAGTGCGGGCCGCCGTTCAGGCCGATAAACTCCTGGCCGGCGAGGCGGAACGAAGCCGTCATGACCCTGGTCTTCCCGTCGGGACCGGTCTCGTCGTAACGTCGGACCTCGAGCACTTTCGAGTCCTTGAAGATGGCGGTATAGAATTTGACGGCCTATTCGAGGTTGTTGTCAAACCAGAGGAACGGAGTGATCTTTTGCGTGGGGATTCTGGTTGGTTTGGTGAATTGGTTTTCGCCTCAGGCTTTCGTCAGATGGGCCGCGAGCTGCTCAAAGGTCCCGCCCCAGCCCTGGTTCATGCTGTCGTGGTTTGAGTCGAAGGTTTTTTGCTCCGCGGCCGTCGCATTGAGCGCCGTCCACTTGACCGTGACGATCGTCTGGCTCGCGTATTCGGCGAAGGTGACGACGGTCAGCATCTCCTGCGGCCAGGTTTCACTGAACGGATGGCGTCCCAAACCGCCCTTCTCGTCCGAGAAGGAATTGACCCAGACCAGCCGCTCGGGCGCGGTGATCTCGCGGTAGATGAACCGGCCCCACATTTTTCCGCCGTCCGCCGCCACCATGCAGTAGTGGAACATCCCGCCCGGCCGGAAATCCAGCTTCGCCACGGGCGTGGTGAAGCCCTTCGGTCCGAACCAGGCCTTCAACTGCTCGACCTCGGTCCAGGCTTTCCAGACGAGGTCGCGCGGGGCGGCGAGCACGCGGGTGATGACGAACTCGCCCGGAGCCGCCGCCATCCCCGGCAGGTATTCCGTCAACCGCTCGAGCGTCTGCTTGCCGCCCTCGATGGCCCCGAACTCCTTGACCACGAAGTCGCGGGCCTCGGCCGTTGGGAAGACCATGCGGCCGGTCAGCCTCGTTTTGCCCTTCCCGACGGTCTCGAAGGTCCACGTCGCCTCGAAGGACGCGCCCGGACCGTCCTCGCGGCGGCCGCCATGCGAGTAGGTGATGCGCTCCAGCGGCACGATGTCCTTGAAGGTGCTCTTGTTCGGGTAGTTCACCCCGTCCGGTCCGCGCATGACGTGTTCCCACACGCCGCCGCCGCGAAAATCCATCTTTTTGATCGTGGTGCTGAAACCGCGCGGTCCCCACCAGCGCACGACGTGCTGCGGGTCGGTCCACGCCTGCCACACCAGTTCGCGCGGGGCATCGACGACGCGGGAGATGACGATCTCCCGGTCAGGGTTGTCGGGAATAGGGTTATTTTTTGCGGCCATGGGTCTTGTCCTTTGTCTTTGGTTTCTCTGCTTGCAGTTGCTTTAAATACTCCTCGAGCCGGTCGAAGCTCTGTTCCCAGTGACGCCGGTATTGTTCCATCCAGTCCACCGCCTCCTTCATGGGTTCGGCTTTGAGCCGGCAAGGGCGCCACTGTGCGTCACGGCTCCGGTCGATGAGACCGCAGCGTTCCAACACCCGCAGATGCTTGGAGATGGCGGGCAGGCTCATGGCGTGGGGCTCGGCCAGCTCGGTGACCGATACCTGACCCGAGATCAGGCGGGCCAGGATTGCGCGGCGCGTAGGGTCGGCGAGGGCGGAAAAAGTGAGACTGAGGCGGTCGGGCGACATACGGGCTTCTTTAATTAACCTATTGGTTAACTACAGGCGGGCGACTGTCAAGCCTGACATCCTGGCTTGGCCCCAAGCGCGGGCAGTTCTCGGGCTTAATCCTATTTGCCAGAGACCGGCGGTTCGGTCGCCGCGGCCATGGGGACACGGAAGGCACGTTCGAGCGCGTCGTTGGGATCGGTGGACACGGGTTGGTCGCGCCAGAGCCAGCGCATCATCTCCGGGAAAATCGCTCCGCCTTGTTTCTGGCCGTGGTTGCCGATACCCCAGGTGTAACTCAAGTCGTAGCCTTTCTGGGTGAGCGCCGCCACCAACCGGACATTCTGGTAGAACCAGTCACGCTTCAGATTGCCGGGGTTGCGGTTGTCGTTGCGGCCATCCTGCATAAAAATACGGATCGGTTTCCTTTCGCTGGCCGCGACCAGCTCGGGGTAGATGAATTCGCCCCGGATATCAGTGAAGCTGCCGACGAAGGTGATGACTTTCCGGAAGTCATCCGGGCGGAACCACGCCACGCCGAAGGCGGCGCACCCGCCCGAACTGGAGCCCATGATGCCGTGCAGATTTACGTCAGGAGAAATGTTATACTCTGCTTTCACCGCAGGCATCAGCTCGTCCACGATGACGCGGGCGTATTTGTCGGTGGGTGGATTATATTCGTCGGCGCGGTTGGTGGTCCGGTCACCCCAGTCGTGTGGGTTGGGTTCGGGCTGGTCAGGGCGCCGGCCCGGGTTGATGAATACGCCGAGCATGACAGGGATTTCCCGCCGGTAGATCAGGTTGTCCAGAACGTTCTGGGCCTGCACGTCACCGGGCTCGGCCATCATCGCTTGCCCGTCGTTGAAAACCATGACGGCCACCGGCTGAGCCGGGTCGTATTGGGCGGGCACATAGACGTAGTAGGTGTGCTGCGTGCCCGGAAACACCGTGGACGGCAGCGTCTTTGGTCCGGAAAATTTGCCCTTCGGCACGCCCTCATGCGGCAATGAATCCGGCCCGAGTTTGTAGAATGCATCCATCGCCGGGTTGACGGGGGGGCGGGGCGGAGACGCGGGTGTAGCGATCACCGGTTGAGCGGCCGGCGGGGGAGTCGCTGTCGGCTGGGCGAGAGCGCCCGCGGCTGAGATCAACATCATTAAACCCAAGGGGCAGGGCAGGTTTTTCATAGGGGAGGGTGGGGAAGCTAGCCGGGGCATCAACTCCAACCAAGCTAGAAACCGTCCAAGCCGGACATTGCGCCCCCCAGCGGACGCACGCGGTATCCACAATATTTTCTGAAGTATTCCACTGGAGTCCGGTGTTAAGCTCTTTATCCATGATTTTCCGTAAACTATTCCTGTCTGCCTTGCTCGCGGGGTTTCTGGTCCCCGGGATCAGCGCCACTAACCCGGAGGTGTCAGACAAGGCCAGGCCGCCTGGAGCCGCAGCCGACAATCCGGCCACCACCCTCAAGCAGGGGATGCCGGCCGGCGCGGTCAGAAAGCTTCTGGGCGAGCCGACCGAAACCAAACCGATGAAGGCGCCCAACGGCAAAGCCGAGGTGTGGGTGTATGTGCGCGAGATTTCCCGGCGCGCGGAGCAGATGCGCGTCGCCACCCCCGATGTCGTGATCAACACCACGGAGTCTGACGGCACGGTCCGCCAGCATGTCACGCCCGGCCAGGTCACGTTCCACGATGTACAATATCTCACCGAGGAGACCACCGAGGTCCTGATGTTCAACGATCATTTTCTCGCGCAAAAATCCTCCCGCCAGGAAAGGAAACTCTAGCTGGATTGCCCACCCGACCAGGCCGGGTGACGCCTAGACTGATCTGATCAACCGGTGGGCCAGACGCTTGATGCGGGCGCAAGGCAACGAGCTGTTGCCGTTTGACGCTGCCGGGGCATCCCGCATCGTCGGGACAAAAACCAACCCCTTCAATCCATGCCTGCTTTCTTCTCCGTCGTTCGTCTCCCGCAGCTGAAATGGCTTCTGCTCGCGGCCCCGCTGGTCGCTGCCGGGGCAGCCCAGCCGGTGAAATCGTCGGATATCGACACGGCGGGCATGAACCCGTCGGTCGTGCCGGGTGATGACTTTAACGGCTACGCCAACGGCAAGTGGATGGACACGATCGAAATTCCAGCCGACCGGGGCAATTGGGGCTCGGGCGCCGCGCTGGGGGAAGAAACCAATGAGCGGCTCGTCGCATTGCTCCAAGCCATTGCCCAGAACCGTGCCTCGGCCACGCCCGTGGAACGCATCGCAGTCGATTTCTATTCGGCGTACATGGATGAGGCCGGCATCGAGGTCCGGGGCGTGGCACCGCTGCAGCCGCGGTTGCACAGCATTGCCACCATCACCGACCGGGCCGGGCTGGCCCGCGTTCTCGGCGCCACGCTGCGCACCGACGTCGATGCGCTGAACATGACCAATTTCTACACTGAAAACCTGTTCGGGTTGTGGGTCGTCCAGGGGCTTGACGATCCGGAGCACTACACACCCTATCTCCTGCAGGGTGGGCTCGGCATGCCGGACCGGGCGTACTATCTCACCGACAGCGCCCGGATGGAGGGCCTGAGGACCAAATACCGGGCGCACATCGCCACCATCCTCCGGTTCGGTGGGCTCGCCGACGCCGAGGCGCGCGCGGAGCGTGTCTACACCCTTGAACTCAAGCTCGCGCAGGCGCACGCGACCCGGGAGGAGTCGGTGGACGTGCTCAAGGCCAACAACCCGTGGCGCCGCGAGGATTTTGCGACTAAAGCGCCGGGCCTCGATTGGGCCGCGTTTTTCCAGGGCGCGCAGCTCGCCGCCTCGCCGCGCTTCATCGTCTGGCATCCCGGCGCGGTCATCGGGGCCGCCGCGCTGGTCGGTAGCGAGCCGCTGGCGGTCTGGCGGGATTATTTGGTCTTCCACACGCTGAACAAATACTCCGGTGTGCTGCCCAAGGCGTTTGCCGCCGCGCGTTTCGCCTTCTACGGCACGGCGCTGTCGGGCACCCCGCAGCAGGCGGTCCGTTGGAAGCGCGCCCTCGCCGCCGCTAACGCGGCCGTGCCCGATGCGGTTGGCCAGGTGTATGTCGCGAGGTATTTTCCGCCGGCCAGCAAGGCCAAGGCCCAGGCCATGGTCGCAAACATTGTCCGCGCCTTTGATGCACGCATCAGCCGGCTCGACTGGATGGCGCCCGCCACCAAGGAACAGGCCCGCGCCAAGCTCAAGTCGCTCTACGTCGGAGTCGGCTACCCCGACCGCTGGGCGGATTACACGGGGCTCGTTATCGATCCCGCCGACACCCTAGGCAACACCCTGCGGGCGGAACAGTTCAACTACAGCCGCCGCATCGCCAAACTGGGGGGTCCCGTCGATGCAATCGAGTGGTGCATGGCCCCTCAGGTGGTTAACGCCGTCAACATGCCGATGCAGAACGCGCTCAACTTTCCGGCGGCGTACCTCCAACCGCCGTTCTTCGACCCGGCCGCGCCCGATGCGGTCAACTATGCCGGCATCGGTACCACCATCGGACACGAGATCAGCCATAGTTTTGACGACCAAGGCGCCCAGTTCGACGCTCAGGGCCGCCTGCGTGATTGGTGGACACCCGCGGACCTCGCGCATTTCAAACGTTCGGCCGCAGCTTTGGTCGCACAATATTCCGCCTACCGTCCCTTCAGCGACCTCGGGATCAACGGGCAGCTGACCCTGAGTGAAAACCTTGCGGACCTCGCCGGGCTTGCGGCCGCCTACGATGGCTACCACGCCGCAACCGCCGGCCAGGTGGAGGCCGCTATCGGGAGCTACACCGGCGACCAGTTGTTCTTCATCGCTTTTGCGCAAAAATGGCGGAGCAAAATGCGCGAGGCCTCGTACCGCCAGCGGCTCATCACCGACGGTCACGCGCCGGGCGAATACCGCGCTCTGACGGTTCGCAACCTCGATGCGTGGTACGAGGCGTTCGGGGTGAAGCCCGGTCAGAAGCTTTATCTCGCGCCTGCTGACCGCGTGCGTGTCTGGTAGCAGCGGAAAAACCAGACCAGTTGGCGGACCCGGCACGACCGCCTTGCCACGCGGGCGTTGATGGCTTGACTGCCAGCCATGCCCCCAACAACCCCCGCTTCTTCCGATCTCACGCGCCGACGGTTCCTGGCGCTCTCCGGTTTGGTCCCCGCCGCGCTCCTGACACAATCCGTGGCCGGTCGCGCGCTTGCGGCTGGTGACGCGGCCACTTCTGTTGCACCGCCGGCAAAAAAGTATCCCATCGGACTCGAGCTCTACTCGGTGCGCGGTGCGCTGGCCAAGGATCTCCCGGGCACGTTGCGCGAGGTGGCGAAGACTGGCTACGAGGCCGTTGAGTTCTATTCGCCCTATTACGACTGGACGATTCCGTACGCCAAGGAGGTGCGCAGCCGGATGGATGATCTCGGCCTGCGCTGCTACTCGACGCACAACCACATTGAATCCTTCACGCCCGGCGAAGGCATGGCCAAGGCGATCGAGTTGAACCAGATCATCGGGGCCCGGCACCTCATCCTCGCCAGCGCCGGTCGCGAAGACAAGGGCCTGGAGGGCTGGAAAAAGCTTTGCGAACAGCTCTCCGCGGCGGTGACGCAACTTCTGCCGCATGGCCTGACCGCCGGGTTCCACAATCACCAGACGGAGTGGAAGCCCGTTGAGGGCGGGCAGCGCGTGATGGACGTGATCGCCGCCCACACGCCGAAGGAGTTCGTGCTCCAGTTCGACGTAGGCACCTGCATGGAGGCGGGCGCCGATCCCATCGCGTGGATCAAGGCCAATCCAGGCCGCATCCGCAGCGTCCACCTCAAGGACTGGACCCCGGGCAAGCCCGAGGACGGCAAGGGCTACCGGGTGCTGTTCGGGGAGGGCATCTCGCCCTGGGCCGACATCATCGCCGCAGCCGAGTCGGTCGGCGGCGTGGAATTCTACCTGATGGAACAGGAAGGCAGCCGCTTCTCCGAATTCGAGACCGCGCAGCGCTGCCTCCAATCCTGGAAGCAGCTCCGGCAAAAAGTCTGATCCTTTCCTCTGCTGTCGGGCCCGGCGTCAGCCGAGTTTTTTCCGGAAAAACTCGATGGTACGGGTCCAGGACAACTCGGCGGCGGCTTGGTCGTAGCGCGGGGTGGTGTCGTTATGGAAACCGTGGTTCACGCCGGGGTAAATGTGCGCCTCGTAGTTGACGCCGGCGGCCTTGAGGGCTTTCTCATAGTCGGGCCAGCCGGCGTTCACACGCTTATCGAGTTCCGCGTAGTGCAGGAGCAGGGCACCCTTGATCTTGGCGGCGTTTTCGGCGGAAGGCTGGCCGCCATAGTAGGGAGCGGCGGCTTTCACGAGGTCGGGCAGCCGCCACGCGAGGGTATTGGCCATGCCGCCACCGAAGCAGAAGCCAGTCACGCCGAGCGAGCCGTTGCAATCGGGGTGGTTGTGCAGGAACTTCGCCGCGGTGACGAAATCCTCGGTTATTTTTTTGCCATCCAGCTTGGCCTGAAGGGCGCGCCCCTCGTCGTCATTGCCGGGGTAGCCGCCGACCGGGTAGAGCGCATCGGGGGCGAAGGCCACGAAGCCCGCCACGGCGACGCGCCGGGCCACATCCTCGATGTAGGGATTGAGTCCGCGGTTTTCATGCACGACGACGATGCCGGGAAGTTTGCCCATGGCTCCGGCGGGCCTGGCAAAGAGTCCGCGCACCTCCCCGCTGCCTTCGGGCGAGGGGTATTTGAGGTATTCGGACGAAACGCGGCTGTCTTCCTTCGGCACCTGCGCGGCGAAGGCGTATTGCGGGCTCAGCAGTTCAAGCAGGGCGGCGGCCGTCAGCCCGCCAACCGCGAATTTCGCTGCGCGGTCCAGAAAACCGCGGCGGTCGATCTGGCCGTGGACAAAGTAATCATAGAGGTCGAGCAGTTCCTGGTCGAATTCCCGGGCGGTGCGGCGTTTCATAATGGCTCCATGATTTGGGGGTGTAACGGAAGAGCGACAACGGGCAGCAAATTTGGATTTTGGGCGGACGCAAATCCTGAGCGGCCGGTAGTTTTGCCCCAGGAGGAACAGGCCGGTGGGTCGCGGGTCTGGTTCAGGCTGAATGAGGACCCTTTGGTCAACCATCGACTGTGAAGGCTTCGTGAATCTCCCCGGTGGTCGGGGCGCCGCCGGTGTTGCCTTGCGACGCTCGGCCGTCGCCCGCAGGTTGTCCTTATGAGTTGCCGCCGTCATCTCCGGATCGTTCTGCTGGCGGCATGGGTGTTTCCCTTTGGACTCACTGTCCGGGCCGCAGAATTTCCGGATTCGCCTGGTGGATCCCGCCGGCCCAGTGGTGCATCCTCCTGGATCACCGAGGTGCTGGCCGCCGATCTGCCCAAGTATGTGCCCCATGCGTCCGACGAGACGGTCGTGGTCACGCAATCCACCGAGGCGGCCGTGGAACGAGACGGTGTCCTCAGTCTGCCCAAGATGTCCGTCCGTCCGGTCATGAAGGAGTCGCCTTCCGATTTTGCGTGGCTCACGGCCAAGGGTCGCATGGAGCTCGCCCTGAAAACCCACCCTGGTCTCCGCATCGGGAATCTCTTTGGCCTAAATAACGGCATCGCGCTATACATGCAGATGGAGGAACAGGAGGTGAAGACCAAGGCCGCCCTCTTCCACCGGGTCGAACGGGTTTTGATGGATGACAGTGCGGATTCCCGGGAGACCTTGCGTATGCTCGAGTCAGCCTTGGGGCGGGCCAATGCCGATTGGCTGAAAAAATATCCCGACCGGTGAGGGCTTCAGGCCGGCCCAAATCCCGCTTGAGCTGGGTCATTTTATAAGCCCCGTGGACGAGAAGCCGGTCCGGTTGGCCTGAAATAGGCTACCAAGGGAGATTGTATGGAGCCACCCGCTGACATCCTGCCGGAAAGCCTGCCCGCCAAGCCGATCTGTGTCGGCCTGACCTGCTGGCGTTGGGAATCAAAACGTTCGCAAGCCATCCTCCGGTTGGCGCGGCGTTTGGGTGTGACCGTACACCTGACCCAGAAAATCCACGGCCTGAGACGGGAGATCGAAGCCGAGGTTACGGGCAATAATATCGACCGGTTCATTGGCGAATTCGTCCGGCACTGCTAGGGTTTTCCGGAGAGCGCTCCGATCGCCGAAGAGACGTGACAGCTGGCGCGCGAAAAACCAGCTTCGCCCGGTGAAAAGACTCTGCCCCGTGCTGGCCGGTGCTTTCCTGCTCGTCCTTGCCCCGGTGCTGGTTTCGTGCAGTTCCGTGACTTGGGCGTCTTCCTCCCGGTCCGGGGTTAAACATGGGCTCAAGGTCAGCGGTAACCAGCGCTATCTGGTGGATGCCAAGACGGGCGCACCGGTGTTTATCCTCGCGGACACCGCTTGGAATCTTGGCGCGCTGAAGCTCGCGGAAATCGATACCTACCTGCAAAGCCGCACAGAACACGGATTCAACACGGTGATGTTCACTCTGAACTTCGCCCCGCAGGCGGACGAGAAGAATGCCTACGACCAGCCCGCCTACCTCGGCGTGGAAAAAACCGAACTCAACCCGGCCTATTTTCAATTCTGCGACGCCCTTGTCAAAAAGGCTGCCGACCGCGGTCTGTATGTGATGATCTATGCGATGTGGGCGGGGGAAAAGGCCGGAACGATGAACCATTACACCGCCGCGCAATTGACCGTGCTGGGCCGCGCCTTGGGCCGCCACTTCATGGGCATGCCCAGTGTCATCCTATGTGCCGGGGGCGAGGCTTCACCGCACTACATCGAGCCGGCGCGCGTGAACGCCATCGGGCTGGGGCTGAAGGAGGGGTGCGCGGGCCGCAACTTGGTCACGGTTCACCCGGTGTCCGGGAACTCTACCTCCAAATTCTACGCCTCGTCGCCGTGGCTGGATTTCTACATGAGCCAGGCCAAGTCGGGCAACGCTGCGCCGAACGCCGCCTATGACGCCGCCGCACTGGTGCTGGGCGACTGGAACCTGCCCGCCACCGCGCCGACCAAGCCCACCATGATGGCGGAGCACCGTTATGAATCCGGCACGCAGGAAGACCCGCTCATTCAACGCCGGAGCCTGTATCAGTGTGTGTTCGCCGGCGGCGCCGGCTATGCTTATGGGCACAATGCGCTGTGGCAGATGACGCCGCACACGGCGCAGCCCTGGATGCTGAAAGGCTGGAGCCCCGGCGTGGAGCACTGGACTCAGGCGCTCGACACCCCTGCAGTCCGTCAACTGCATCACATCAAGGCGCTCCTCAATTCGCATCCCTACCTCTCGCGCATGCCCGACCAGAGTCTGGTGCTGGCGGGGCAGGGGACCGACGTTGCCACCCGAGTGCAAGCGACGCGCGATGGCACGCCAGGGCACAACGATGCCACCTACCTCATGGCCTACCTCAGCGCCCCGCAAGCAGTCACCCTCAACACCGCCGCGATTTCAGGCGCCAGGTTGAACGCCTATTGGCTCAGTCCCGAGACGGGCTTGAGCGAGATGATCGTGGAGAACTTTGCCAATCCCGGCCGTCTGACCCTGGAGAAGAGACCGCAGGGCGGGGATTGGGTGGTGGTGATCGAGGATGTGACGAGGCATTATCCGCGTAAACACTGACCAGCGCTAAAAATTAAGAACTGACCTACTTTAGTGTGCTTAAAGCTGTCTTCTTCACTCTGAGGCGCAGTCAGAGTATCCGGCGCAGGAAACAATTGGCCTGTGCATTCTAGGTCAGGAGCTGGAGCCAGAGAAAATAGCCGCAGACCCCTATCGGGAATAGGGCAAGCCATTGCCGCTTCGCCAGGGCAACGACGCCAACAATCAATCCAATCCCCGCTACAAGAAGATGGGCTCCAAACAGGCCCCATTTGATTCCGGAGTCGATGGCAGTGCGTATGAGCAGAAAGTAAAAGAACCCTGTAACCCCCGCGCAGAGGAAACTTACGATCAAGGCCGATTTAGGGGTTAAAGATTTCACCGGATGCGGGCTATGTCAGCCGTACATTGTCGGGCAGACGTGCGTTATGCGAACTGGAAAAGCACAGCAAAGTAGGTCAGTTTATAAAAATTACCATGAGAACCAGACTTCTGACCACAGCCATAGTCGTTTTCGGTTGGGCTTCGGCCGCTCAGGCGGCTGAAGGCGGGGAGTGGCGATCGCTGCTCGATGAAAATCCTTCTGCTTGGGAAGCCTGGATGGGGGTTCCGCATCAGAGCGTCGAAGGGTTGCCGGCCGGCACGCCCACGAGTGTCAATGGCCGCAGTGGCACGCCGATGGGGCTGGGCAACGATGACAAGCACATTTTCGCTGTAAGCCTGGAGTCGGGGGAGCCCGTGCTTCATGTCACGGGCGAGATTTGGGGGCGGTCTGACGACCCGGGAAAGTTTTTCCAACTATCATCTCTGCGTGGACGTGAAGTGGGGCGAACGGAAATGGGAGCCACGCCTGGCTCTGCCGTGGAACAGCGGTTTGCTCTATCATTGCACGGGTCCGCACGGTGCATTTTGGAACACCTGAAAGCGCTGCTTGGAGTTTGAAATCCAGGAAATGGACATGGGTGACTTGTATCCACTCGGTGGCGCGCGCGGCGACGTAGTCCTCGTCAGCAGCCATCCCGGATCTGGATCCATGATCCGGCGGGCGCATTGGTCACGGTGGGCGCGGGCGTGAAAGAGCCGGGCGGCCCATCGCGTGGGGGGATTTTGAGAAGCCGAACGGGGAGTGGAATACGCTGGAACTTTACACCATCGGCGGACACCGCCGTGCATGTCGTCAACGGGCAGGTCGTGAATGTGATCCGCCACACCGCGGTGCTTGAGGGCACGCCGGCTGGGGCAGCGCCGCTCGCTGGCGGCCAGCTGCAGCTGCAATCCATGCTGCTTTGCGCCCAGGCCTGTTTTTAAACGCCCGGCATTCCCCTCCGCTGCTCGCGGATATAGGGTTAAACCCCATACTGGCCCGCGCCGCTTCCGGCTATTCTCGGGTCATGCCTCTTCTTAACGTAGTCCTCACCCTGATTGTCGTCGGCGTCGTCCTCTGGTTGATCAACACCTACATTCCGATGCAGGCGACGATCAAAAAGATCCTTAACGTCGTCGTCGTGATCGTGGTCATCCTGTGGCTGCTCTACGGCTTCGGCGTCATCAACAACTCCGGGGACATCCACCTTCCGGTGGTGAAGTAAGCCCTCGCCGATTCAGGCAGGCTGTTTGCCCGTCCCGTAACGGGCGCTTGGTGGTTTGCCAAATCAGGGCGCGAGAGCGGGGACGGGCTGCTGCGTCTTATTGCCGGGCACGGTCGCCAGGTTACCGGTCATGACATAGACGGTCATGGCCACCATGATAAAGACGGCCGCCACCCAGAAGAACGGGCTGCGGTGGATCCGTTTCCAGGCAGGCTGGTGCGAATGATGGTCAACGAGGTGGGGGCCGCCGTTGCGTGGGGGGAATGGACTGCTCATGGGCGAAGGATTGTGACACCTCCCGCCAGCCGAGGTCGCAGATTATTTTTGGCCGGCCGACTGAACTTGGCTAACGGAGAACTTGTAGAGGATGGTGCTCTGGTAGATCTCGCCGGGGTGCAGGACCGCAGAAGGGAAGGAGGGCTGGTTCGGTGCGTCGGGGAATCGCTGCGGTTCGAGGCAGAAGGCCTGACGGGGAGCATACTTCCAGCCACCTTTGCCCGCTATGCCGTTGAGGTGATTGGCGGTGTAGAACTGCAGCCCGGGGGCGTCGGTCCAGACTTCCATGACGCGACCACTCGCCGGGTCGGCGACCGTGGCGGCATGCGCCAGCCGGCCGGGCACGGCCGGGCCCAGCACCCAGTTGTGGTCGTAACCATGGCCAAATCTGAGCTGCTCGTCGTCGTCGCTGATGTGCGCGCCGATGGGGGTGGGTCGCGTGAAGTCAAATGGCGTGCCCGATACCGGTCGCAGCTCGCCGGTGGGAAGCATGGCGGCATCCACGGGCGTGAAGCGACTGGCGTTGAGCGTGAGGACGTGGCCGAGGACATCGCCCCGGCCGGCGAGATTGAAATACGAGTGATGCGTGAGGTTGCACACCGTGACGGCGTCCGTCGTGGCCTTGAATTCCAGGCGCAGGGTATTGTCGCCGGTCAGCGTGTAGGTGGCCGTGACCTGCAGGTTGCCGGGGAAGCCCTCCTCCCCGTCACGGCTGAGGTAGCTGAGTTCGAGGGAGACGTCCGGGCCGGTAACGCGGGTGGCGCTGACGGTCCAGACGACCTTGTCGAAGCCCTTCAAGCGGTAATAATATACTTGACGCACCCACCCGGGTGCCCCGGAATATGCCATGACAGGCAGACATGGGGCGGCTCAGGCCTTCGCTTTGCGCAGGCCTTTGCGCGCCGCCTGATAGGCTTTTTCGCGGCGATCTATTTCCGCCTTCGGGACGGATACAACGCGCTTGGCGAAATTGCGAAAGTCCTCAAAGGAGGCGGTGGTTGGTTTGGTTTCGGACATAAAGCGGTCCTTTTTTCGTTATGTGGCTTGATTTCTGCCGGCAAGCACCCAGGTCACGGTGAACAGTCGGTGATTGGTCAACAAAGTTTCTCTTTCGTTGGACGTGTGTTGTTTATGCTCTTCGGCCTCATCTGCGGTTTCTTTGGCTGTCTTTGGGGTTGGCACAACCTTGACCACAAGCGGCGAGTTGTCGGTTCCCTGCTTGTTGTCGGGAGCCTTTCCATTGCTGCTGCCGGATTGGTCTTGTTTGTCTTGAGCGCATAAAATGACCGACCACAAAACACACAGCATGAATGAGAGCGTTTTCATAAATCAGTCGGTGCGCTTACCACGCCGTTGCCGAGCATGGGTGAAGGTCCTCACCACCTTTGCCATCCGTCAGACTGAAGTAAGTCAGACGCTTTCCGAGGATGCCTATTGCAGTCCGCAGAAACCGGCCAGAGTCGCAATCCTTGCGCTCGTTGAACCGGAAGGCTTGTTCGTCCAAATACCGAAACAAATGGAAAGGCTCCACGTTAACGTAAGTGCCGCGAATGGCCCGCTTCAGCAACGACCAAAAGTTTTCGAGTCCGTTAGTGTGAACCTTCCCATCAACGTACTTCACAGCGTGGTCAATGACGCCGTGAACGTATTCCTCGTTAAGATAGCGATAGGAGGACAGGGCATCGGTGTAAACCGTGCTGCCCGGTTGAACGACCTCGCACACGCTGGAGTGAATCATGGCGGTCTTGCGGTTCGGGATGACCTTCACGGCAACGCGGGAATGGCCCTTCCGTTCGGAACGCTCAAGCAGACCCATAACGGCGGTCTTTCCGATAACTCCCGTTCCCTTTACCTTGCGCTTTCCAACGTGCATGTTGCGAGCCTTCGCGCCGATAAAGGTCTCGTCGGCTTCCACCTCGCCTTTCATCTTTTCAATGGAGCCGGTCTGCATGGCGAGCCGGATACGGTGGAGCATGAACCAAGCGGTTTTTTGGGTGACGCCCAAAGCGCGGTGAAGCTCGTAAGAACTAATCCCGTTTTTCGCGTTACAGATCATCCACATTGCCGGAAACCACTTGTCGTAACCAAGCGGGCTGTCCTCAAAGATCGTCCCCACCTTGGCCGAAAACTGCTTCGCGCAAGAGATACACTTCCACTTGGAGCGGGTCGAAATGAAGGACACGCGCTCACTCTGGCAATGGGGGCAGGTAACGACACCGTTGGGCCAGCGAAGCGAGCACATGAATTCAAGGCCGTTCGCCGGCTCGGCAAAGAAGATCATTGCGCCTTGGAGAGTAGAGGGGAAAGAAGAGGCCATATCCGTTTTCATGGGCCTACCTTGCACCGGGAATAACGGTGCGTCAAGTATATTATTACCCTTCAAGCCGCCATGCAGACTGTGCGGTCCGTAGAGCGGCGGCACGGTGTAGCGGCGGCCCTCAAGGGTGAAGCGGCCATGGGCCGATCCGGTTGGCGTAGCGCCCGATCAGCGCGCCGAAATAAGGGCTGGACTGGAGGTAGCCGTCGAGCTGGTCGTAACCAAGCACGACATCGCCGAAGGTACCGTGCTTGTCCGGGACCGTCAGCGCCGTGAGGATCCCGCCGTAGGTGCAGATGCGGGCCTCCGCCCCTTGCGGGTTGCGGAGTGTGTAGAGTGCAACCGGCGTGCCATCGGGCAGACGGCCGAACGGCGCCTGGGTGATGCCGGCGCTCGTGGCCGGCAGCGCAGCGCAGGCTGCCCCGGCCGCCAACAATCCGACCGTCGCACCCAGGGCCCATTTTAATCTTTTTCGCCAACGGGAGTGGCCGGAAGGAGTCATTTGATAGATTCAGCCAGACGCGACGCGGGGGTGGCCGGCGCTAGGATTTGATCGGTTTCAACTTGAGGATGCGGCGGATTTTTTCGAGGAGAGCGGCCGCGGTGAAAGGCTTCATCAGCGTGCCGCTGGCACCCAGGGTTTTGATCTCGCCCATGACCGCGTGATCGGTCGGCGAGGTGAGCATGAGCACGGGGATGCCGGCGAGTTCGGGGGTGGCTTTCAACCGCTCGAGCATATCCACGCCGTTCATGACCGGCATGGCGACGTCGAGCAGGATCAGGTCGGGCCGGGTCCGCTCGATGGCGAAGAAGGCATTATAGCCGTTGCTGGCCTCATTCACCTCGCAGTCGAAAGCGCTGAGTGCCTTCCCGACCATGAGCCGCAATCCCTTGGAGTCATCAACGGTGAGTATGTTGGGGCGCATCGGCGGATTCATTTCACCGGTTTGGAGAATTCCCGATTCAGCCATTTCTTGGGCAGGTCGATGTTGAAATACAAGGTGAGCTCCTTGCCGGACCTGGGATCCTTGACCTGCATGACATCAAATTCGCTGCCCTCATGCCCTCTCAACGTCTGGCTCACCATGTCCAATTTCATGATTCGCAGCACGGTATATTCCTCGTCCACGCTGATCACACGGAAAGCTGTCTTGAAATCCCGGCCGTCGCCACTCCGCAGGATCGAATCCACCAGACTCATCCACTGTTCCCGCGTTTTGTCGGCGTTGGGAATATCGCCCGAAGCCCGGTAGGCGGAGGCCAGAAGCATCAGGAGCTCGATATTATATTGGGACACGGCGAGCCCTTTTTTGGCCTCGGCGACGGCCTGGACGAAATCCTTCTTGGCCAGAAATGCCTCGGCGGATTTCCGGAACCCTCTACTGTCGCTTTCATACGGATTATACTCAGCCGAGGCCGCATAGGCCAGGCGCTGTTCGGCCGCCTGTTGAGCCCGTGCACTCCGGTCTGTGGGGGCTGAAGCGTCCTGTGCCAGCAGCGGACCGAGAAACAGAGCAGTTATCAGCGAAAGCGAACGGAGTGACGGCTTCATTTCAGGAGATTGATTTCCATTGTCATGTTGTCCGGGTGAGGCAGGCGGACGAGTTATTTAATCCGTCCAAACGCGGACGTTATGGGTTGATTTTTCCGGGCCGTCTTTCCGGCCGGGCGGGATCGTGGGCCGCTGGCCAGAGATAGACCGACCATTTGCCGCTGAAGCCGAGCTGTGCCGTGGGGGGCTGCAATTGCTTATAGATGCCCTGGTCTCTCCAGCCGGGTATCGCGGTCATGGACCACGCCGGGGGAAGATCGCGCCGGGCGGCGGCCGGGTCAACTGGGAGACCGGCGATGTGACGCGTATAAAGCCCGTCCTCGGCGTGATAGAAGCGGTGCTCGCTGAAGAAGGTCACCAGCGGATGCCAGGGAAAATAGATCCGACCGGGGAACTGGCGGGCCAGTTGCTCCGCCTCGACGAGCTGCGTGGTCAATGGTCGCAGCGGCAGCAAGGGAGACGAGGCCAGTTGTTGGGTGAGAACGGCGAGAATGCCTGCAGCCAGCCACGCGTGTGAGGCGCGTGGGGCGAAGCGCCGCAATGCGGCCACGATGGCCACGGCTCCGAGGGGCAGCAAATACAGAAAGGAGTTCAGCGAGTTGGTGGCACCGCCAATCCGGTAGGTCGACACCAGTGCCCCCGGCAGCAGGCACAGCCAGGTCAGCCCGGGGAGCAGCCACGGTGAGTCGCGTTTCCAAATCGCCCGGCGGGCCACGATCAGGCCGGCGGCCGGCAGCAGCACATAGCCCGAAAGAGGCATCCAAAAATCGAGGGTGCGCGCGAGTGGATCTGCCCCGAACGGCAGTCTTCCCGGAATGCGCACCAGGTTGAGCCAGAGTTCGTCAAAGCCGAACCACGCGATGAAACCAGCGCCGAGGGCCAGACCGAACGCGGCACAGATGAAGGCGTAGCGTCCGGCCGCCCTGAAACCCACGGCCAGCCCGACCCAGAGCACTTGCGCCGCCATGAGCCCGATGGCGGTTTGCTTCGACCAGACGGCGAGCGCGGCGCACAGGCCCGCCAGTCCCAGCAGAACTCGGTGGCCACCGCGGGCGCGCAGCAGCAGCACATTGGAGAGCAGGCCGAAGGCGACCGCCGGGTTGTCGGCTTGAAAGTATTGCAGGCTGGGGTTGGGCCACAGCGCGAGGCAGAGCAGCAGCGCCCAGACCCGGTCGGTGCGAGTTGTCTCGGATCCCGGCGGCGCCAAGGAGAAAACCGCCACCGCTGCGGGCAGGAGTGCGCAGAGCTGGTTGAGAACTCCGGCAATGAACAGTGCCGAGATCGTGTCACTGGCCAGGACGGCCGGAAGATTCAGCAGCAGCGGCACGGGGCCGTAGATCCACGTGGTGAGCGGGCCGCCGTCGAGCGCAGGGTAGGGGGTCGGGCCGAACCACAGCATGAACGTCGGGGCGAGCCGGACGCAGTTCCATTCGGCGAGAGGAAAAAAGCAAAAGCTCGTCCACAGCCGGAAAGCGATGGCGCCGACCACCCCGATGAGCAACGTCCCCTGAAGCGGATGGTCGCGTGGCTGGGCGGGGTTCATGGCTCAGGTTGTCGCGCCCGTGCCGGTTTGTGGAGTTCAATTCGAGGGCAGAACGATTCATCAGCGAATTCGTCCGGCACGGCTAAGGCTGGTTCCGGTCCTTGGGGGCGTCTTCCAGCAACGCAACCAGTTCCTTGGGATGAGTCCGCTCGGCGACGTGATCACTGGCGAGAGTGCGGATGGTCCAATGGCGCGCCTTCGCCCGCTGCCAGGAGGGATCACCGGCCTTTTTTTCTACAGACTGACCGGGTGGGATAAAAGCCGTGTAGGTCACGGGAATCAGCTTGGCGGCGGGGTTCTTGAAGGACACTGGCTCGGTGAATGTCTTGAGCGATTGCGGTACATCGCGCGGGGCGGGTTTGCTGGAATCCAGCCATGAAAAGTTGACCAGGCCGTCCACGACTTTGTGTTCGGGTGGAAACGGTCCCCAGATGGCGAGGGCGCTCTGTCCGTCGTCCGGTACGGCCGCGTCGAGGAAAATGACATGGCTGATGCGCTCGGGAATACGATCCATCACCCCGGTGATGACCATCCCGCCGTAACTGTGCCCCGCCAGGACCACGTCGTGCAGATCTTCAAAAAGGATCACATTGACGATGTCGTTGATGTGCGTGGTGAGATTGATGTCCGGACTGGCCAAGTGGACTTTTTCGCCGAGGCCGGTGAGAGTCGGACGGTAAACCGTGTGGCCGTCAGCGGTCAGGAGGCGGTCCACTGTCTTCCAATCCCACCCGCCGCCAGTGGCCCCGTGGACAATGACGTAGGTGTAATGGGGCGCACTCGGAGCCGGTTCGGAGGCGCGGGCGGAAACCAGTGCAGTGATGACCAGCATCACGAGTGGGAGGAGTCGGTTGGGGCATTTCATGGGGAAATTGGCGGACCCGGGCCTTTTCGGGCACATGGGCGTGGCTTTTAGCCAACCCACTCACGCGCGTTGTAGAAGAGCTTCATCCAGGGTGAGTCTTCGGGCCAGTCTTTCGGAGCCCAGCTCATGCAGGCCGAGCGGTGGACGCGTTCCGGATGTGGCATCAGGATAGTCACACGGCCCGTGGTCGTGGTGAGGGCGGTCATGCCCAACGGGGAGCCGTTGGGATTAAGGGGATAGCGCTCCGTGACATTGTGCTGGTTGTCCACGAAGCGCGCAGCGACCAGTCCGGATTCACTGCATTGCTTCATGGCTTCCGGATTCACAAATTCCGCATAGCCTTCGCCATGGGCGGTGCAGATGGGAATCACCGAGCCTTCCATGCCGTTGAATAGAATGCTGGGGGTCGGCTCAATTTTAACGGACACAAAACGGCCCTCGTAGCGTTCGCTCTGGTTTTGCACGAAGCGGGGCCAGTGGTCGGCGCCGGGAATCATCGACTTGAGGTTGCTCATCATCTGGCAGCCGTTGCACACACCGAGAGCGAAGGCGTCCTCGCGGGCGAAGAACGCGGCGAACTCGGCGCGGGCCCGCTCGTTGAACAGCGCGCTCTTGGCCCAGCCCTCGCCGGCGCCGAGCACGTCGCCGTAGCTGAACCCGCCGCAGGCGGCGAGTCCGCGGAAATCCCTCAATGACACGCGGCCGCTGATGATGTCGGTCATGTGGACGTCCACGGCGCGAAAACCGGCGCGGGTGAACGCCGCGGCCATCTCAAGCTGACCGTTGACGCCTTGTTCGCGCAGGATTGCGACAGAAGGACGGATTTTTAACGCGGAGGACGCGGAGATATGAGGAGTAGATTGATCCGAAACCTCAGCGCTCTTCGCGCCCTCCGCGTTTAAAGTTCCCAGGCCGAATGTAATCAGAGGCGTGATTCCTGGATCATCGCGGTCCAGTCGGTGCGCGTGTTCCTGGCTGGCGGCCTTGGGGTTGTCGCGCATGACGGCGATGCGATGGGTGACGTCGGACCACCAGCTGCGGAGCGTGACGAGGCTCTCGTTGAAGAGCTCCTTGCCCGACCGCTTCACCCGCAGGGCGTAGTGGGTGTTCAACGTGCCAATGCGCGAGATGCAGGCCTTCAAGCCGTGTTTGCGGAGGGTGAGATAGACGTCGTCGAAATCGTCCTCACGCACCTGGATGACGGCGCCGAGTTCCTCGTTGAAGAGCGCGGCGAAGGGTTCGTGCAGGTGGGGCAGCTCAATATCCACGCCGGTGTGGCCGGCGAAGGCCATCTCGGCGACCGTGGCGAACAGGCCGCCGTCGGAGCGGTCGTGGTAGGCGAGGATTTTTTTCTCGCGGCCGAGTTGCTGGATGGCGTTCCAGAAATTCTTCAGGTCGGTCGCGCTGTCCACATCGGGCGTGGCCTCGCCCACCTGGGAGACGACCTGAGCGAGGATGGAACCGCCGAGCCGGTTCTTCGCCCGGCCGAGATCGATCAACAGGAGAACGGAATCTCCGATCGAGGCAGAGCCCTGATTTTTTAACGCGGAGGACGCGGAGTTTTCGGAAATGAATTGATTGGGGTTCTCTGCGACCTTCGCGCGCTCCGCGTTTAAATTCCGGCCGTATTGAAGCTGCGGAGTAAGGCTCAGCCTTATGTCCGTAACGGGGGCGAAGGCGGAGATGATGAGCGAGATGGGGGCGGTGATGCGCTTCTGCCTGTCACCATCCTGCCAGGCGGTGCTCATGCTCATCGAGTCCTTGCCGACGGGGATCGTGATTCCGAGGGCGGGGCAGAGTTCCATGCCGACGGCTTGCACGGCGGCGTAGAGATCGGCGGCGTCCCCGGGGACGCCGGGCGCCGCCATCCAGTTGGCCGAGAGATTCACTTTTCCAAGGTCGCCGATCTGGGCGGCGGCGAGATTCGTGAGCGCCTCGCCGACGGCGAGCCGGGCCGAGGCTGCGGCGTTGTTGACGGCGACCGGGGTACGTTCGCCCATGGCCATGGCCTCGCCTGTATAGACATCGAAGGTGGCGGCGGTGACGGCGCAGTCGGCAACCGGCACTTGCCAAGGGCCGACCATCTGATCGCGGGCGATCAGGCCGCCCAGCGTGCGGTCGCCGATGGAGATGAGGAAGGTCTTGTCGGCGACCGTGGGGTGCGAGAGGACGCGTTTGGCCGCCTCAAGGATGGTGACGCTGCGCAGGTCGAGTGGTCGCTGCGGGCGCTGGAGCGATGTCTCCTGGCGGTGCATGCGCGGCGGTTTACCGAGCAGAACCTCAAGGGGCAGGTCGATGGGCGTGTTCTTAAAGTGCGGATCTTCGACGACGAGTTTCTTCTCCTCGGTGGCCTCGCCCACGATGGCGAAGGGGGCGCGCTCGCGTTCGCAGAGCTGCTGGAAGGTGGCAATGCGGTCGGCCGGGACGGCGAGGACGTAGCGTTCCTGCGATTCATTGCACCAGAGTTCGAGCGGGGACATGCCCGGCTCGTCATTGGGGAGCTGGCGGAGATTGAATTTGCCGCCACGACCGCCGTCATTGACGAGTTCGGGCAGGGCATTGGAGACGCCGCCGGCCCCGACATCGTGGATGAAGGAGATGGGGTTGTCTGCGCCAAGCGCCCAGCAGCGGTCGATGACTTCCTGGCACCGGCGCTCCATCTCGGCGTTGTCGCGCTGGACGCTGGCGAAATCGAGGTTCTCGCTGCCGGAGCCGCTGGCCATGGAGCTGGCGGCGCCGCCGCCGAGACCGATGAGCATGGCGGGCCCGCCGAGGACGACGAGTTTGTCGCCGGGGTTGATCGCACCCTTCAGGACATGCTCGGCCTTGATGTTGCCGAGGCCGCCGGCGAGCATGATGGGTTTGTGGTAGCCGCGCAGCTCGGCGCCATTGGCGCCCGGCACCTCCTGCTCAAAGGTACGGAAGTAGCCGTTGATGGCGGGACGACCGAACTCATTGTTGAAGGCCGCGCCGCCGAGCGGGCCTTCGATCATGATGTCGAGCGCGGAGACGATGCGGCCGGGTTTGCCGTTGTCCTTTTCCCAAGGCTGGAGAGCGCCGGGGAGGCGGAGATTGGAGACGCTGAAGCCGACGAGGCCGACCTTCGGCTTCGAGCCGCGGCCGGTGGCGCCCTCGTCGCGGATCTCGCCGCCGGAACCGGTGGCGGCGCCGGGGAAGGGCGAGATCGCCGTCGGGTGGTTGTGCGTCTCGACCTTGCAGAGGATATGGATGTCCTCGTCGTGCGCGGCGTATTCGTGGGTGCGCGGGTCGGTGTAGAAGCGGCCGCCGCGGGTGCCGGCGAAGACGGCGGCGTTGTCCTTGTAGGCGGAGAGGATGCCGTCGCGGTGCAGCTCGTAGGTGTTCTTGATCATCTGGAACAGCGACTTGTCCTTGGCGGAACCGTCGATTTCCCAGGTGGCGTTGAAGATCTTGTGGCGGCAGTGCTCGGAGTTGGCCTGCGCGAACATCATCAGCTCGACGTCGCTCGGGTCGCGGCCGAGCCGGGTGAAGGCTTGGAGGAGGTAGTCGATCTCATCCTCGGCAAGGGCGAGGCCGAGATCCTCATTGGCGGCGACGAGGGCGGCGCGGCCGGCGGCCAGCAGAGGCACGGTTCCCAAGGACCGCGGCGGCTCGTGACGGAAGAGTGCTTCGCAGGCGCCGAGGTCGCCGAAGACGGTCTGCGTCATCCGGTCGTGGAGCCGGGCCCGCAGGGTCTGGAGTTGGGCAGCGTCGAGGGGCGATAGGGGATAGGCCGTGGCCGGCTCGCCGACATCAATGGTGTAGGTGACGACGCGCTCGATGCGCTTGATGGCGTCAAGGCCGCACGTGTGGGCGATATCGGTGGCTTTGGAGGACCACGGCGAGATGGTCCCCGGGCGGGGGGCGACAATCTGGACGAGCCCCTTGACGCCTTTCGCGGTGCGACTGGGACCGTAGGTGAGGAGTTGGTCGAGGACGGTGCGGTGGTCCGGGGTGAGTTCGACTCCCGTCTCCACGATGTGGACGTACTCGGCGCCGACCGCGCGGACGGGCAGGCCGGCGGAGATGAGGTCCTGAAGTAGCTTGGCGAGGCGAAACTGGGAGAGGGCAGGTGAGCCCCGGAGGATCAGCATGGTAGGCGGGAAAACCTTTCAAACATCACCCGGCCGGTCAAGTGGGCGAAAGGGCAATTCCGCACAGCGGGCCACGGATGACACGGATTGGACCCGATCCAAACCGGAGGATGGCCACAAAAAGCACAAGAATCTCAAAAACAGGAAGGTAACCACGGGTGATGGAGGATTGTCCCGGTCGGAGTGCCGAACGGTCGATTTTTGCGTTTTTTGTGCCAATCTGCCTTGGCTTCAGGGTATGCCCGAGAAAGCCGTTGACGAAACCCCCGCGCTTGGCGGAATGAACGTCTTTAATGCCGTGACGAGCAGAATCCACCCATCGCCCTCCCCTAAATTCTCGGACGGGCGCAGTGTGGGCAGAGGGCGGCGGGCGGAATGCGCCGCCTCGAAACCCAGCAGTGAGCATCGAGTAGCGAGTAGCGAGCAAGGCCATCCAGCCGAAACCCGCGGTCTTTCCGCGATTCACTGCTCACTACTCACCACCCGCCACCCGCTACTTCAGCCATGAGCGAATTCATTTCCCACGAATGCGGTATCGCCCTGGTGCGGCTGAAGAAGCCGCTGGCTTACTATCAGGAAAAATACGGCACGCCGCTCTGGGGCTTCCAGCAGCTGTTCCTCCTGATGGAGAAGCAGCACAACCGCGGGCAGGATGGCGCGGGTGTGGCCTGCGTGAAGTTCGACGTGCCGGCCGGCGAGCCTTACATGTTCCGCGAGCGCAATGTGGACAACAACCCGCTCGACCGGATTTTCCAGGCGCTGACCGCCCGTTACACCACGCTGGTGGGCGAAGGCACGATCCACCCCGAGTTTCCCGACACCGTCAAAAAGAATTTCGATTTCTGCGGCGAACTCTACCTTGGGCATCTGCGCTACGGCACCTCGGGCGGCTACAACCTGAGCGCCTGCCACCCCTTCTTCCGCCGCAGTTCCTGGCCGACCCGCAACCTGATGCTCGCGGGCAATTTCAACCTGACCAACACGGCGGAGTTGAACGACAGCCTCATCGCCATCGGCCAGCATCCGATCTTTGCCACCGACACCCAGGCCATCCTCGAGCGCATCGGCTTCTGCCTCGACGAGGAGCATGAGCGGATCTACCGCGAGTTGCGCAGTGCGGGCCTGCCCGGGACCGAGATTTCCCGCCGGATCAACGAGGAGGTTGATCCGGCCCGCGTGCTGCGCACGGCCGCAGCCAACTGGGACGGTGGCTACGCCCTCGTCGGCGTGCTGGGCAATGGCGACGCCTTCGTCGCGCGCGATCCGTCGGGCATCCGCCCCTGCCACTGGTTTGAGAACGACGAGGTGGCGGCCTTCGCCTCCGAGCGGGCGCCGCTCTGCACGGTGTTCGATCTGGAGGCCGGAGACGTCCATGAGGTCGAGCCCGGCTGTGCCGTGGTGATGAAAAAGGCCGGCACGATCGCCGTTGAACGCATCACACCCGCGCTGCCCAAGACGCAGTGCACGTTTGAGCGCATCTATTTTTCCCGGGGCAACGACGCCGACATCTACCGCGAGCGCAAAGCCCTCGGCGCCGGTCTCGCCAACCAGCTCTGGTCCTCCATCGGCGGCGACCTGGAGAACTCCGTCTTCAGCTTCATTCCCAACACGGCCGAGGTGGCCTACTTCGGCTTGATGAGCGAGCTGCGCTTCCGCCGCCGCGCCGAGGTGAAGCAGACGCTCCTCGCCGCCGCCAAGACGGGGAAAATCACTGAGGCGCTGGTGGACGACCTGATCCTCAACAACTGGCCGCGCGGCGAGAAGCTCGTGACGAAGGACGTGAAGATGCGCACCTTCATCAGCCAGGAGAAGTCGCGCAACAATCTCGCGTCGCTGGTCTACGACGTCACCTACGGGGTCGTGCAGCCGAAGGACCACCTCGTGTGCGTCGACGACTCGATCGTGCGCGGCACCACGCTGCGCCGTTCGATCCTGCGCATCCTGAAAAGACTTAACCCGAAGAAAATCATCATCGCTTCCACTGCGCCGCAGATCCGCTACCCCGATTGTTATGGCATCGACATGTCGGAAATCGGCAAGTTTGTGGCATTCGAGGCCACCATCACCCTGCTCAAGGAGCGCGGGCAGGGCGCGCTGATCGAGGACGTCTACCACCTCTGCCGCGAGGAACTGAAGAATCCCGGCAAGATGCCGGTCAACCACGTGCGCAAGATCTATGAGCCATTTGCGGCCGAGGAGATTTCCAGGAAAATCACGCAGTTGGTGTCGCCCAAGCCCAACGGCTGGAAAGGAGAGATCGAGATCATCTTCCAATCCATCGAGAACCTGCATCAAGCGTTACCTGAGCACAGCGGCGATTGGTATTTCACCGGAAACTACCCGACGCCCGGTGGTTACCGGGTCGTGAACCAGGCCTTCGTGAATTATTTCGAGAAACACGAGGGGAGAAGCTACTGACCCCGCGGATTACACTGATGAACCCGGATAAGGATCAAATTCACCAAAACGGTCATTCTGAGCGCAGCGAAGAATCCAGGATGGAGTGCGCGCACGTGAATTGTCATGGACCCTTCACTTCGTTCAGGACGACAGGCGGGGTCTATCTGCGTCCATCCGTGTTATCCGCCGTTTCCTAAATGTCTTTAAGCTACGAATCCTCCGGTGTCCGCTACGACCAGCTCGATGCGTTCAAGCGCGCCTGCCAGCAGGCCGCCCGCATCACGACTCGGGAGCTGACCGCCCACGGCTATGCCGAGCCCGCGACCACTCGCGGCGAGAGCGCCTACCTGATCGAGGCGGCGGATCATTTCCTCGCCCACGTCGAGGAGGGCCTTGGCACCAAGAATCTCGTGGCCGACGCCGTCTATGCGCAGACCGGCAAATGTTTCTATGCCGAGATCGCCATCGATGCGGTGGCGACCATCGTCAATGACCTTGTGACTTGCGGCGCGCGCCCGATCTCCGTCGCCATGCACGCGGCCGTGGGTGACTCGGGCTGGTTCTCCGACGCGATGCGCATGCAGGCACTGGTGGACGGCTGGGCCGAGGGCTGTCACCGGGCCGGTGCGGTCTGGGGCGGTGGCGAGACCCCCACGCTCAAAGGCATCGTCAACCCCGCCACCATCGTGCTCGCGGGATCGGCCATCGGAAAAATCTCGCCCAAGGCGCAGCGCATCACGGGTGACGTGTGCGACGAGGACGCCATCATCTTCCTTGCCTCGACGGGCGTGCAGACCAACGGCCTGAGCCTGTGCCGCTTGATTGCGGATAAATTGCCGCAGGGCTACCAGACGCCCATCGGCCACGGCGACGGTCGCACCTACGGCGAGGCGCTGCTCGCCGCCTCGGCCATCTACGTGGATTTCGTGGTGAAGTGCCAGCAGGCGGGAGTGAAGCTCAATTACGTGGCACACGTCACGGGGCATGGCTGGCGGAAGTTGATGCGGCTGGAGGAGCCATTCGTCTACGAGATCACCACGCCGCGTGAGGCGCCGGCGCTTTTCAAGTTTCTGATGGAGGCGGGCCCGATCGACCTGCGCGAAGCCTATGCGACGTTCAACATGGGCGTCGGCTTCGCAGCCTACGTGGCGCCGTCGGCCGTCGAGGCGACGCTCGCTGCCGCGAAAGCGGCCGGACACGCCGCCTGGGTGGCGGGCACGGTGAAGAAAGACGGCGGCCGCAAGGCCGTCACGATCCCGTCCCTCGGCCTCGCTTACGAGGCCGACACATTGCAGGTACGGTGATTTTCAGCGCCGGTTCCAGCGTCCGCGGGACAGGCCACCGAACTTGCGCGGCTCTTGCTGCTGACCATGACCGCCACCACCGTGACCCTGGCCTTGCGGCGAGGGCTGGCCGGATTGGGCCGGGCGCGGCGCGTGA
>JAYUBB010000137.1:0-5952 GCA_043741015.1 Opitutaceae bacterium | reverse complement strand
GCCAGCCGTTGGCGCCCTCGATCAGCACGATCTCGCTGTCCGCCGCCTGCATTTCGAGCGAAATCACGTCCATGGTATCGCGGATCTGCGCGGCGGGGACCAAGGTCGGCACGTCGCGGTAGAATTCATCGTCCTCCACGGGGGCCGGCAGCCCGGGCTCATCTGCAGCGGCCGGTTCGGTCGGGGTCTCCGGATTGTCTCCCTGCTCCTTGCTTTCTGTCCCTTGCTCCACCAACGGCAACGCCGTGGCCAGTTCATGGAAACGGCTCACCGCCGTTTGGATGTCTTTGACAGAAAGCGGACCGTTCGAGGCGAACAGCATCACTTTTAATACGCGCTTGAGATCGAAGGCCATGCTTGGAAGACCCCAGTGAATGCCCCCTCGTCGCGCCCTAGCAATCCCGAAAACATTATGCCCGTTTTCAGGCTAGCCGCCGCTGTTGGCCCCGGCTATTTCTGTCCGCCTATGACCTGGGACCGCTTCAAGTCGCTTTACTACTCCAACGCCCGGCTCGGCCTCTCGCTCGATATCAGCCGCATGCCCTTCCCCGATGATTTCCTCACGGGCATGCAATCGAAGCTCCAGCAGGCCCTCGCCGACATGGCCGCCCTCGAGGGAGGCGCCATCGCCAACCCCGACGAACAGCGGATGGTCGGCCACTACTGGCTCCGCTCCCCCGAGCTGGCGCCCACGCCCGAGCTTCGCGCGTCCATCATCTCCACCTTGGAGGCCATCAAGGCCTTCACGGTCAAGGTCCACAAGGGTGAGATCGCCGCCCCGGCAGGCAAGTTCAAGGAAGTCCTTGTCATCGGCATCGGCGGCTCGACCCTCGGACCGCAACTGGTCGCGCACGCCCTCGGTCGGCTCAAGGGCGGACGCGACAAGATGCGCGTCAGCTTCTTCGACAACACCGACCCCGACGGCATGGACTACGTGCTCAAGGAGCTCGGCAGCCGCCTCAAACAGACCCTCGTCATCATCATCTCCAAGTCAGGCGGCACCGCCGAGACGCGCAACGGCATGCTCGAGACCCAGGTCGCCTTCAAGGCCGCCGGCCTCGACTATGCGAAGCAGTTCGTCGCCGTGACCGGCGAGGGCTCCAAGCTCGACCAAGTCGCCCAAAAAGAAGGCTGGCTCGCCCGCTTCCCCATGTGGGACTGGGTCGGAGGCCGCACTTCCGAGTTCTGCGCCGTGGGCCTGTTGCCCGCCGCTCTGCAAGGTATCAAGATCGACCAGATGCTCGCGGGCGCCGCGGCCATGGACGAGGTCACCCGCAAAAAGACCCTGCGCGACAACCCCGCCGCCCTGCTCGCCCTGATGTGGTATTGGGCCACGGATGGCCGCGGCACCAAGGACATGGTCGTGCTGCCCTATAAAGACCGCCTGCTCCTCTTTTCGCGCTACCTCCAGCAGCTCGTCATGGAGTCCCTCGGCAAGGAACTCGACCTCAAGGGCAACGTCGTCAACCAGGGCATCGCGGTCTACGGCAACAAGGGTTCAACCGACCAGCACGCCTACGTCCAGCAGCTCCGTGAAGGCGTAAACAATTTCTTCGTCACCTTCATTGAAGTCCTCAAGGACCGGGCCGCCGACCAATCCCTCGAAGTCGAACCCGGGGTCACCAGCGGCGACTTTCTTCAGGGTTTCTTCCTCGGCACCCGTGACGCGCTCAGCGAGAAGAGCCGTCATTCGATCACCATCACGGTGAACGAAATTTCGCCGCGTTCTCTCGGCCAGTTGATCGCCCTCTATGAGCGGGCTGTCGGCCTCTACGCCTCACTCGTCGGCATCAACGCCTACCACCAGCCCGGCGTCGAAGCGGGCAAGAAGGCCGCCGGTGGCGTCATTACCCTCAAGCTCAAGATGGCCGCCGCCCTTCAGGCCGCCCACGGCCGGGAGTTCACGGCCGAAACCCTCGCCAACCAGATCGGCCAGCCCGATAGGACCGAACTCGTCTTCAAGGTGCTTGAGCACCTGGCCGCCAACCCCGGCAGCAAGGTCACCAAGACCGTGCGTAAGCCCTGGTCCGACTCGACCTATGCGTGGCAGGCGTGAGCTATCCAGCACGGAACATCTCAACCATCCCGGACTCTCAGTCCTTTACCCATCGAAACGACAGTTGCAGACCGGTGATTTAGTCGTATTAACCCACTCAGTCATGTCCTCTCCGCGTAAATCTCTCTTTGCCATCCTCCTTCTCACCCTCGCGCTTCTCGGCCTCTCTGGTTGCGTCGACACGAAGCAGGATTCGTCCATTCCGTGGAGCCGTCCCGCTTCGTGGGAAGGCCGCATCCCAGGCATGACCGGCAACTAAGCGACCGCGACTTCGCGGCTGACCCTGCGCCGGCATGAACGCGCCAGCCGCCAATCCTTCGCTGACGCCCCAGCCCGGCCACCTCTATGTGGTGGCCACCCCCATCGGTAATCTCGCTGATCTCACCGACCGCGCCCGGGCCATTCTTGGCGCTGTTGATCTGGTCGCCTGCGAGGACACTCGCACCACCGGAGCCATGCTTAACCGCCTCGGCCTGCACCGCGAACTCGCCGCCTATCACGAGCACAATGAAACCGAGGCCGCCGATCGCCTCGCTGAGTTCATCGCGCAGGGTAAATCCGTCGCCATCGTAAGTGACGCCGGCACACCTGGTCTGAGCGACCCCGGCTTTCGGATCGTCCGGGCCTGCCGCCGCCGCGGGCTGCCGGTTGTCCCGGTGCCGGGCGCGAGCGCCCTCACCGCCGTGCTTTCCGCCGCCGGCCTCCCGACCAACGGCTTCCTCTTCGCGGGATTCCTCCCGCCCAAGTCAGCCGCCCGGATCGCCTTTCTCACCAAATACCGGGATTTCGACTACACCCTCGCGCTCCACGAAAGCTGCCACCGTATCGACAAGTTCACCGCCGAGATCGTCGAGGTGCTCGGACCCGGCCGCGTCATCTGCATCGCCAAGGAAGTCACCAAGCTGCACGAGACCTTCCACATCGGGCTGGCCGCTGACGTTCAGGCGAAGCTCGCCACCGCCAGTCTCAAGGGTGAATTCGTTGTGCTGATCGCCCCTAGCGACTTCACGCTATGAATCAAAACGCGCACTGAGGAAAACTTGAAATTGTTCTCCTCTGTGTCTCTGTGTCTCTGTGGTTAAATCATCCTCCGTCGCCGTCATCGATATCGGCAGCAACTCCATCAAAGTGCTGGTCGCGACGCGCGACCGGTTCGGACAGTTTAAGGCGCTGAAATCCCGCACGCTCGACGCCCGGATCAGCTCCGGCATCGGCAAGGACAAGCCAACATTGAGCGAAGAAGGCATGATGCGCGGTCTGGGTGCCATCCGCGAGCTGCTGGCCGAGGCCACCGAATACGCGCCCGCCAAAATCCACCTCGTGGCCACCAGCGCGGTGCGCGATGCCACCAACGGCCTGGCCTTCCGGCAGCGCGTCAAGACCGCCACCGGCCGCGAGATTCGGGTCCTCACGGGTGAGGAGGAGGCCAACTACGTCGGGCACGGCCTGACCTGCGATCCCGCTCTCGCAGAACTGAAGGATTTCTATGTTTTCGACCTGGGTGGTGGCAGCCTTGAGTGCCTGGCCTTCAAGAAGCGCAAAATCGCCCAAACGGTCAGCCTCCAACTCGGCTGCGTGCGATTAACGGAGAAATTCATCAGCAAGCCCGCCGCGCCCTTGGTCGTCGCCGAGACGACTGCCATGGCCATGCATGTGCGGGACGAACTCAAGAAGAGCGGCTTCAAGTTTGCGATCGCCGCCCCGACGGCCGTCTTCACCGGCGGCAGCATGAGCACCGTGCGCGCCATCAAGGGAGCCCGGCACAGGTTGAGAATGGAGGAGACACCGCCCATCATCGGCACCGAAACCTTGAGCGAATTGCTCGACGAGCTGGCTCCGCTGACCCTTGAGGAGCGCAAGGCCCTGCCCGGCATGCCGGTCGCCCGCGCCGATGTGTTTTCCGCGGCGCTCATCACGATGGTGACATTGGCCGACTACGCCCACGTGGACCGCTTCCATCACTCGTTGTATAATCTCCGCTGGGGTATCGCCGCGGAGGCGCTGACTACAGCTTCCTGAGCGCCGCCAGCAGCTGCTTGAAATCCGCCGGCAGCGGGGCGGTCAGGTCCATCGTCTTGCCGTTCACGGGATGGGTGAACACCAGATGCTCGGCGTGGAGCATCACGCGAGGTGGCACCGGCAGATCCGGATTTTGTTTCCAGCCGTAAGTCGAGTCACCAAGCACGGGATGCCCGAGCGATTTCAGATGCACGCGAATCTGATGGGTGCGGCCGGTGTGGATCCGGCAGCGCACGAGCGCGGCTTGGCCGCTAAATTTCTTCTCCACGGTCCAATCGGTGCGCGAAGGCCGCCCCCCCTCGCCCGTGGTCATCCGATGCCGGTGCACCGGATGACGGCTGATGCTCCGGTCGATGGTGCCGCTGTCGTTCTTGGGCACACCGGACACCAGTGCGACGTATTCCTTCCGCATCGTGCGCGAGGCAAACTGGTCCGCCAGCGCCCGGTGCGCCGTGTCGCTCTTGGCTACGACGAGCAGCCCGGTGGTTTCCTTGTCGAGCCGGTGGACAATGCCCGGACGCTCCACCCCGCCGATACCGCTCAACCCGCTCTTACAGTGGGCCAGCAGGGCATGCACCATCGTGTCGTCGCCCGTGCCCACGCCCGGATGCACAACCATGCCCGCCGCCTTGTTGAGCACGATCAGGTGCTTGTCCTCGAAGATCACATTCAGCGGGATGTCCACCGCCTTGAGCTCGGTGCTCTTCACCTCAGGGAAACTGAACTCGATGGTTTGGCCGCTGCGCACGTCCTCAGCCTGACTGATCACCTTGCCGTCGGCCTTGACCAGTCCCGCTTCCAAGGCGCGCTGGAAGGCGACGCGACTGTGCTCGGGAAAAGCCTGGGCGAGCACCTTGTCCGCCCGCTCGCGGCGTTTGCCGTCTGGAACAAGGTAGGTGATCATGGCCTCAGGATGTCGTCCAACTGATCAAGCCACGGTTTCCTTTGCGCGTCGGACATTAACGCTACCTCGAAACCGTTGCGGGCAAGCCGCGCCAGTTCCTTGCGGGTGAAGCCGCGCCTTTCCGCCAAGGCCAGATATTCATCTGTAAGGGTGTTCCCAAAGGAGATCGGATCATCGGTGCTGATCGTCACTTTCACACCGGCATCACCCAGCTGACGGATCGGATGCGTCGCCAGCGTGACGCCGGGCATGAGCTTGTGATTGCTGATGGGACACATATCGAGCGCGATGCCGCGCTGTTTGATTTCGGCCACCACCGAGGGATCCTCGATCGACCGGACGCCGTGCTCGATGCGCTGCGGGTGGAGTTCGTCAAGAATGCGTCGGACGAAATCGGCCCCCATGAACTCACCGGCGTGCGCCTTCGTGTATTTGCCGGCGCGTCGGGCCGCCTCCCAATAAGGCGCTGTCCAGGGCTCGACCGGAAAACTCTCGGTGCCGTGCAGGTCGATTCCGGCCAGATCCTTCCAGCCGAGTGCCTGCTCCAATAGGGGCATCATTTTCGGGCCGGCCCCGTTGTGATGGATGCCCAGAAAGACCCGCACCTCCAAGCCGGCAGGCACGGCCGCCCGGATCGCCGCCAGCACCTCGCGGCCGTCGAGCCCGAGAAACTCGATCACCCCGGAAGCGAAGCTCGTCTCCACATATTTCACGTGGTGGGCGACGTGCCGCGCAAAGATGAGCTTTGCCGCCTCGTGGTAGTGCTCCGGAGAGGTGAACCACGAAAAGGCCATGTCCAATAGTTCCGTCTCAAACTGCGCGAAATCGCGAAACTTGAAATCAGGAGCCCACGACGCCGGTGGCCGGGCGAACTCCGGCCGGACCTGTTGCAGCAGCTCCAATGGCAGCGCCCCCTCGAGATGCAGATGCGTCTCCGTCTTGGGGAGAGACTGGATGAAAGCCGCAAGTGAAG
>JAYUBB010000136.1:0-17970 GCA_043741015.1 Opitutaceae bacterium | reverse complement strand
GGCCCGCTCAGCGAGCGCGTGAAGGTCTTCCAGGAGAAGCACGACAAGTTCCGCACGGCCATCGTCGGCGAGCCGCGCGGCTCGGAGGTCTATGTGGGTGCGTTGTTGGTCGAGCCGCACGACAAGGGCTGCCAGTTTGGCGTCATTTTCTTCAACAACGTCGGCTGCCTCGGCATGTGCGGGCACGGCATCATTGGCGTGGTGGTGGCGCTGGCCCATGCCGGCCGGCTCAAGCCCGGTTTGGTGAAACTCGATACGCCGACCGGAGTGATCGTGGCTGTGCTGGCGGAGGGCGGGGTGGTGACGTTCGACAATGTGCCGGCTTACCGCCGCGAGAAGGATCTGCCGCTCTACCTGCCGGGCGTCGGTGACGTGAACTGCGATCTCGCCTGGGGCGGAAACTGGTTTTGCCTCATCGAGCAACATGACCAGCGGCTCGAGCTCGATAACATCCCGCAGCTCACCGACTATTGCACCCGCATTCGCAAGGCCGTGGTTGATTCGGGTTTCCCCGACATTGATCATGTGGCACTCTTCGGTCCCGGGACCAAGCCCGGCGCGAACAGCCGCAATTTTGTCCTTTGCCCCGGAAAGGCCTATGATCGCTCGCCCTGCGGCACCGGCACCAGCGCGAAACTTGCCTGCCTCGCTGCCGAGGGCAGCCTGGCCGTGGGGGCCGAGTGGGTGCAGGAAAGCATTGTCGGCAGCCTCTTCCGCGCCAAATACCGCAAGCAGGGCGACAAGATCGTCCCGACGATCACCGGCACGGCGCATGTCATGGGCGAGGCGACGCTCCTCCTCGACCCGGCCGACCCGTTTGCGTGGGGCATCCGCTGAGCGATGCGCGCGGACAAGTCGGTCATTGTCTGCGGCGGGGGCATCGTGGGCCTCTGCACGGCCTATTACCTCGCCCGCGAGGGCTGCCGCGTGACCATCGTCGAGCGTGGCGCCGAGGGGCACGACCACTGCGCCATCGGCAGCTCGGGCTACATCTCGCCGAGCCATGTCATCCCGCTCGCCGCGCCGGGCATGGTCTGGAAGGGGCTCAAGTGGATGCTGAATTCCCGCAGCCCGTTCTACATCCGGCCCCGTCTCGACACCGAGCTCATGCGCTGGGGCTGGCATTTCTGGCGGGCCAGCACCCGCCGCCGCGTCGCCCGGGCCGCCCCGATCCTCCGCGACCTGTGCCTGCACAGCCTGGGTTTGTTCGAGGAATTGGATGACCTCACGGGCAACAGGTCCGAATTCAAGCAGGATGGTTTGCTCAATCTCTGCCGCACGCAGCAGGGGCTCAAGGAAGAGGCCGGCGGTCTCGCGCGCATCGCCAACGAACTCGGCGTCGAGGCCCGCGTACTCGACGCGGCGCAGACGGCCGCGCTCGGCCTCGGCGTGAAACTGGACATCGCCGGCTCGGTCTATTTTCCGATCGACGCGCACCTGACGCCGGCGCGCTTTACGCCACTTCTGACCGGCCTGCTCAAGGAAATGGGCGTCCGCTTCCAGTGGAGCACCACGATCTTCGGATGGCGCACGCTGGGCAGTCGCGTCGTCGCCGCCCACACCTCGGCGGGCGACCTGCTGGCGGATGAGTTTGTGCTGACCGGCGGCTCGTGGTCTTCCGGCATGATCGCCGGCCTCGGCCTGAGGATGCCGATGCAGGCTGGCAAGGGTTACAGCCTGACGCTGCCCAATCCGCGCTTCCGCATCACCAAGCCCTTTATTTTGAAGGAGCGCCGCGTGGCCGTCACACCGATGGGTGAAACATTACGTTTTGGTGGCACGATGGAAATCGCCGGCCATGACGACCGGGTGCGGCCCGAGCGGGTGGATCAGATCATGGCGGGGGCCATGGCCTATATGCCCGAGTTGACGCCGGCGGATTTTGCCGGCGTGAAGCCCTGGTTCGGCTACCGTCCGGTGTCGCCCGACGGCCTGCCGTATGTCGGCCGCTTCAACCGCTACGCCAACCTCACCGCCGCCTGCGGCCATGCCATGCTCGGGGTCACGCTGGCCCCGGGGGCAGGCTGGCTGGTCGCCGAGGTCATCGCCGGCCGCAAACCCTCGGTGGATCTTACGTTGCTTAACCCCGATCGTTATTCATAGTTTCAAGGCTTATGAAACCTGACGGCGGTTCCCTCATCGGCTTTGGTTCCAGTGGCGTCGGGGGTGAGTCGTTCAAGGCCTACGATCCGGCGAAGAATGTGTCGCTTGAGCCCACCTTTACTTCGGCCACCACGGAAGACGTGGAACGCGCCGCCCAACTGGCCGCCGCCGCCGCACCGGTGCTGGCCCGTTTGTCCGGTGCCGGCCGGGGCAGGTTCCTCCGCGCCATCGCGGCCAACCTCGAGACCAAGGCCGACGATCTGGTCGCGCGGGCCAGGCAGGAAACCGCGCTGCCCGAGGCCCGGCTCAAGGGCGAGGTGACGCGGACCGTCGGACAGCTCCGGCTTTATGCAGAAACCGCGGAGCGTGGCGACTGGCTCGATGCCCGGATTGAAACCGCCAACCCCGACCGCAAACCGCTGCCCAAGCCCGACCATCGCTCAATGCTGCGTCCGCTCGGCCCGGTGGTCGTATTCGGCTCCAGTAATTTTCCCTTCGCCTACTCGGTTGCCGGGGGCGACACGGCCTCGGCCTTGGCGGTCGGTTGTCCCGTCATCGTCAAGGCCCACCCGGCGCACCCCGGCACGAGCGAACTGGTCGGCCGTCTGATTTTGCACGCCGTGCGCGACTGCGGCCTGCCGGAGGGCACCTTCTCGCTGCTCTTTGACGCTGGCTTCGAGATTGGCCAGGCGCTCGTGAAGCATCCGCTGGTCAAGGCCGCCGGCTTCACGGGCTCCGTCAAGGGCGGCCGGGCCCTCACCGATCTCGGTGCGGCGCGGCCCGAACCCATTCCCGTCTATGCGGAGATGGGCAGCGTCAACCCGGTGTTCATTCTGCCCGGGGCCATTGCCGAGCGTTCGGCCGCGATGGTGGACGGACTGCATGCCTCCAGCACGCTGGGGGTCGGACAATTCTGCACCAATCCCGGCCTCATCGTCCTGCCGCGTTCGCCCGCGGCCGAGGAGTTCGTCAGGAATCTCGCCGTCAAACTCTCCGCCACGCCCGAGGGCGTGATGCTCACGCCTGGTATCGCCAAGGCCTTTGCCACCAATTCAGCCAACCGCGGCAAGCAGGCGGGTGTGAAAGTCATCGCGCAGGCCAAGGCCGCCGGCACCTGCGGGGCCGCACCGGTCTGGTTCGAGACTGATGCGCTCACTTTCCTCGGCAACCACGCGCTGTCCGGGGAGATTTTCGGGCCAAGCTCGCTGGTCGTCTGGTGCGAGGACCGGGCGGAGATGCTCCAGGTTGCCGCCCAGATCGAGGGCTCGCTCACTGCCACCGTGCACACTGGCACGGCGGAAACGAAGGAGCAGGCCGACCTGATCGAGGTGCTGGCCACCAAGGCCGGGCGGATCGTGCTCAATGGTTATCCGACGGGCGTCGAAGTCAGCCATGCCATCGTGCATGGCGGGCCCTATCCCTCGACCAGCGATGGCGGACGCACCACGTCGGTTGGCACCCGTGCACTGGGCCGCTGGGCCAGGCCGGTGTGCTACCAGAGTTTTCCCGACGAACTCCTGCCACCCGAGTTGCAGAACGCCAATCCGCTGAAAATTCACCGGCTGATCAATGGCGAGCTGTCCCGCAACCCCGTCGCCTGAGTTCGACTAATTTCCCATTACCCCCAACCTGTCATTCTGAGCGAAGCGAAGAATCCAGCAGTTCGTTCGCACCGCACATCATTGTGGATTCTTCACTGCGTTCAGAATGACACGCTAAGAAAGTCTTAACTTCTTACCCCATGCTACCCGCCCCGTCGTTCATCACCGCCAATTTCGTCGCCCGTCCGCTCTGCTACCGGATGGACAAGGGCTGGGGCGAGGGTGATCAGGCGTCCAACGACTGGTTCTCGCCGCTGGCGACCTTCGAGACACGCTTCGACGAGATGCTGGGCGAGATCAAGGCACTCGGGTTTTCCTCCATCGACCTGTGGTGCGCCCACCTGCACTGGCGTTGGGCGACGGTACATCATGTCGAGACAGCGAAGAACCTGCTCGCGAAGCACGGACTGGCGGTCCGCAGCTATCCGGCATGGGTGATGGGCGGCGCGACCGACCTGCACGCCGCCTGCCGCCTGTGCACGGCGCTGGACATCCCGTATTTCGTCGGCAACTGCGAACTTTTCACCACCGACCGCGCCGCCGCCGTGGCGATCCTGCGCGAATACGGCGTCGGCTACGCCATCGAGAATCATCCCGAGAAATCCTCCGCCGAGGTGCTGGCCCGGCTTGGGCAGGGAGATGAGGATGTGGTCGGCATCGGCCTCGACACCGGATGGTGCGGCACGGCCAAGTGGGACGCGCTCGCGGCGGTCAGGGATCTCGGACACCGGATGTTCGCCATTCACCTCAAGGACGTGAAGGCGCCCCGTGCTGCCAAGTCCGGCCTGCAGTTCATCGACATGGGGCATGAGACCTGCCGGCTGGGCGACGGCGTCGTGCCGATCCGGGCGATTGTCGAGCACCTGCGCACCACCGGCTTCCGCGGCTCCATCGGCATCGAGCACGAGCCCGAGACCTTCGACCCGCGGGAGGAAGTGCGCGCGAGCCGTGAGCTCGTCGAGCAATGGTGGGATGGGACCAAGCTGAAGGAAACCGCCGCGCCGCTGAAGATCGTCGTGGTCGGCTGCGGGAACATCGCGGGCCAGTACGGCGACGCCCTGCGCCAGTGTCCGGAGATCAAGATTCTCGGCGCCCAGGATCTGGACCCGGCGCGCGCGAAGGATTGGGTGGCAAAGTATGGCGGACGCGCCTACGCCTCGCTCGACGAGGTGCTGGCCGACCCTCAGGTCGAGGCGGTCGTCAATCTCACGATCCAGCAGGCGCACGTCGAGGTCGTCACCAAGTGTCTCGAGGCGGGCAAGCACGTCCATTCCGAGAAACCCCTCGCGCCAACCTATGCCGAGGCGAAGAAGCTCGTCGATCTGGCGGCGGCCAAAAACCTGCGCCTGAGCTGCGCCCCGGTCACGTGGCTCGGCGAAGCGCAGCAGACCGCCTGGAAACTCATCCGCGACGGTCGCATCGGCACCCCGCGCGTGGCCTATGCCACGGTGGACTGGGGGCGGATCGAGCAGTGGCATCCGAATCCGGCCCCGTTCTACGCGGCCGGCCCGGTATTCGATGTCGCGGTCTATTCAATTTCCCTGCTCACGGCTTGGTTCGGTCCGGTCCGGAAGGTCACCGCGGGCGGCGGCATATTGATGCCCGACCGGGCGACGAAGGACGGGAAACCTTTCCATATCACGACCGAGGACTGGCTGGGCGCCGTGCTGGAATTCGCCAGCGGCCTGCAGGCCCGGCTCACCGCCAATTTCTACGTGCTTAATCCCACGCAGCATCAGGCGACCCTGGACATCCACGGCGACGCGGGATCGATCAACACAGAGTGGTTTGCCGCCACGGCGAAGGTGCGTTACTGCGCCAACGGCGTCGGCTACCGGCGCGTTCCGCCGGTGCGGCCGTCCGCCGGTGCCGGGGCTTGGTATGTGGACTGGGCGGCGGGCGTGGTCGGGCTCTGGCACGGCCTGCGCACGGGCCAGCCGCATCCGACGGGTGGCGCCCACGCGGCCCACGTCGTCGAGATCATGCAGGCCGTGCACACGTCGGCCCGCGAGGGCCGGGCGGTCACGGTCACGAGCACTTTTCCGGCGGCGGTCCCGCAGCCCTGGGCGAAGTGATCGGGCTAGGAGTGGATTGACGAGCCGGTGATCAACGCTAGGGTGCTGGCATGTCCACCAAGGAATTGACCCAGGAAGCGATGGCTCTGCCGCTGGCAGAGCGGGTGGCCTTGGCCCAGAGCCTCTGGCAGAGCATCGAAGGTCCGACCACTGGCAAAGTTGCTGACGAAGTGAAGTGGGCGGTTGAAGAAGCAACACGGCGGGACGCCGAGCTTTCCTCGGGCAAGGTGGTCGGTCGCAAGCACGAGCAGGTGATGCAGGCGGCGCGCAAGGCGATTGAATGAAACTTACCTACCATCCTGCGGCCGAAGCCGAGGTGGTGGCTGCAGCGAGGTTTTACGATCAGGCGGTCAAAGGCCTTGGCGCCCAGTTTCTCGACGAATTTGACCGCAGCATCGCGGTGATTCTGGCTGCACCCGAACGCTGGCGGATCATCAGTGAAGACAAAAGACGCTTCTTGATGCTCCGCTTTCCTTACGGTCTCTATTATCGGATCGTCGGAGACGAAGTGCGTATCTTGGTCGTGAAACACCACAGCCAGCATCCGGACTACGGAATGGGTCGGTTATGAGTTTAAGCTCCCGAAGCTTGTCCGTGGTTTTGGTCTCAGTCTCAGGCTACTGATGGGCAGTTTCCGTAGAGTAGGAAGTGAAAAACCAGGGAGATTGAGAAAAGTCATCTTTCCGAGCTCCTTCAAATGAACCAATCGCAGGAATGAAATATTCAGCCTTTGGATGTGTCTTGTCGGAAGTTTCCAAGATGATGAAAAAATATTCATCGGTCGGCTCCTTGAGGCGAAGAATCTGGTCGAATCGCACCGTCGTGCCTTTCACGAGAACGCCCATGATCTTGATTTGTGGATCTTCAAATCCAATTTGGAGGGTAGAAACCGGTGTCGGGAGTCTAGGTTGACTCAATCCCAATGGCCCAGACTTCGAAGGTCCCAAGAGGGGATATTCCAGATCCATGCCCTTGCGGATGTAGAGGTAGAGATCCTCTTTCAGCACGAACGTCCGACCAATGTGTCGTTGGATGAGAGGATGGTGACTTACATCCTGTAAGGAGCCGGTTGTGCAGCCGGCAAGCAGCAGACTCATCACGAATGACAATGCCGTTTTCACTGATTGATACTTAGGCCTTGGGCTGCGTCGGCACGGCCGCCGCCGCTTTCTTCTCCGGCAGGGCCTTGGTCGCGACCTCGGATTTGAAGCGGGCGATGACGTCGTCGACCTTCAGCACGCCCTCGTCGCCCTTGGCGCGGGAGCGGACGGAGACGCTCTGGGCCTCCGCCTCCTTCTGGCCGAGCACGAGGACGTAGGGCACCTTGTCGATCTCGGCGCGGCGGATCTTGGCGCCGAGCTTGTCAGAGTGGCTGTCGAGCGTGACGCGCAGGTCGGCGGCGAGCATCTGGTCGTAGGTGGCCTGGGCGTAGTCCATGACCTTGTCGCTGATGGGCACGAGGCGGATCTGTTCGGGCGCGAGCCAGAGCGGGAAGTCGCCGCCGAAGTGCTCGATAAGCACGCCGCAGAAACGCTCCATCGAGCCGAAGGGCGCGCGGTGGATCATGACGGGGCGGTGCGCGGTGTTGTCGGCGCCGATGTAGGTGAGGTCGAAGCGCACGGGCAGGTTGTAGTCCACCTGCACGGTGCCGAGCTGCCACTCGCGGCCGATGACGTCCTTGATGACGAAGTCGATCTTGGGGCCGTAGAAGGCGGCCTCGCCGGGCTCCTCGGTGAAGGGCACGCCGAGCGTCTGCGCGGCGGTCCGGCAGGCGGCCTCGGCCTTGTCCCAGTTCTTCGGGTCGCCGGTGTACTTGCTGCTGTCCGGATCGCGCATGCCGACTCGCACGCGGTAGTCCGACATGCCGAGCGTCGTGAGCACGATCTTCACGAGTGACAGGCAGCCGATGATCTCCTGCGGCACTTGTTCCTCGGTGCAGAAGAGGTGGGCGTCGTCCTGGGTGAAGCCGCGGACGCGGGTCATGCCGTTGAGCTCTCCGGACTGTTCCCAGCGGTACACAGTGCCGAACTCCGCGAAACGCACGGGCAGGTCGCGGTAGCTGTGCGGCTGTGAGGCGAAGATCTTGATGTGGTGCGGGCAGTTCATCGGCTTCAGCAGGAAGCCGTCGATCAGTTGGTCGTCGGGGAGGACGCGGTCCTTGGTGATGGTTTCGGTGCCGGTGAGCTTGTTGACCTTTTCCGCAAGGTGCACGGAGACGGCCTCGATGCGGTTGGACATCTCCGCGCAGGAGCAGCCGGAGGAGATGAGCTGGTCGAGGTTGTCGCGTTCGACGACGGGCGGGAACTGCGAGTCCTTGTAGTAGGGGAAGTGGCCGGAAGTCTTGTAGAGCGAGAGGCGGCCGATGTGCGGTGTGAAGACCTGCGAGTAGCCCTGCTTGCGGAGCTCGCCGGAGATGAAGTCCTGCAGCTGCTGACGCAGAATCGACCCGGCGGGCGTCCAGAGGATGAGGCCTTGGCCGACGTCCTCATCGATGTGGAACAGCTTCAACTCGCGGCCGAGCTTGCGGTGGTCGCGGAGCTTGGCCTGCTCGAGCTGGGTGAGGTAGTTGGCGAGTTCCTCCTTGGTGGCGAAGGCGGTGCCGTAGATGCGCTGGAGCTGCTGCTTGGTCTCGTCGCCCCGGTGGTAGGCGCCGGCGATCGAGAGCAGCTTGAAGGCCTTCAGCTTGGCGGTGTAGCGGACGTGGGTGCCGGCGCAGAGGTCGGTGAACTCGCCGTTGGTGTAGAAGGAGATTTTCTCGTCCGCCGGGATGTCGGCGAGGCGGCCGAGCTTGAAGCGTTCCTGGCCGCGGGCCTTGATGATCTCGACGGCTTCCTCGCGCGAGACCTCCTTGCGGTCGAAGCGCTGGTTCTCGTCGGCGATCTTCTTCATCTCGGCCTCGATCTTAGCGAGGTCTTCCATCGTCAGCTTGTGATCGAGATCGATGTCGTAGTAAAACCCGGTGTCCGTCGGCGGACCGATGTCGAGTTTGGCATCTGGGAAAATGCGGAGGACGGCGGTCGCCAATACGTGAGAGCACGAGTGGCGGAGTTCTTCGAGCGGGGACATCGACATGGCGGGTGTTGGGTTTGGTCCTGCCTACGATTGCAGGGCCGAAAGGGTATTTGGCGACAGGGATTGGCCGGGTGTCAATGCCGGGTTGGCCCAAGGCAGGTTGGCCACAAAAAACACAAGAAACGCAAAAAATACCCGCAACCGTCATCCTGAGCGCAGCGAAGGATACAGAGTGGTGAAGGCCAGCGAGTCTGCTGCTGGATGGTCAGGCATTGGCAGAGATCGGCTGGCCAAAACCAATGTCGTATCCATCGAGGTCTTGGATGCCAAATTCACGGACGGCATACGGTTTGTTGCCGAGCTCATAGTCGATCTTGGCACCACGAGCGCGGAACTCTGTGAACAAGGCCTCAACATCATCTGTCCAGAAGTAGACGTTCCAAATGCCGGCAGTCACTTTCCAGTGCGGAATAATGGCAGTCCCATGAGAAGCATGGCTCAACATCAAACGCATGCCGTCCCGGTGAAGGATTACAAAGTTCGGGGGATGGCCCCAGAACCGATCGTAATTAAAACCAAGCGCGTCGCGATAGTGATTGGCTGAAGCGACCACATCTCGCACCAGCAGCACGGGCGCCGAAGAGACTAACTGGGCTTTTTTCATGAGAGTCGTATTCCTGCCTGACTACTTCTTCACCGGCTCGAGCTTGTAGCCGTCCTTGCCGTCGAGCATGGACCAGCCGGCGTCGGCCAGCTCCTTGCGGAGGGCGTCGGCCCCGGCCCAGTCCTTGGCTTGTTTGGCGGCCCAACGCTTCTCGGCGAGGGTGGTGATGGCGGCGGGAGCAGTTGCCACTGGCAATAGAACCTCCTTATCGAGATCGAACCCGAATACCCTGAGAACTCGATCGAGAGATTCAAGGCGTGCAGTTGCCGACAACGGTTTGCCTCCATCTGGCACCAGTGAAAACAAAACACCAAAAGCAGCAGGAGCGTTTAGATCGTCCTTAAGAGGATCCAGGACTGCATCAAAGGCAGTAGAGGTTTGTCCGCGCTCCTCCTTGCGCGCTACCGCCAGCTCCTTAAGCCAGTTTCGGAACACTTTCAGTTTAACAAGAGCACTCTCCGCGGCGTGCAGCGAATCGAGCGTGAAGTTTAGCTGCTTGCGTGGGTGGCCCATGAGGAGGGCGTAGCGGAGGGCCATCGGCGAAAAGCCCTTCGCGACCAGTTCATCAAGCGTGTAGAGGTTGCCGAGGCTCTTGGACATCTTCTTGCCGTCCACGAGGAGGTGCTCGCTGTGATACCAGTGGTGTGAGAAAAGCTGGTCGTTGCAGCACTGGCTCTGGGCGATCTCGTTCTCGTGGTGCGGGAAAAGGAGGTCTACGCCGCCGGTGTGGAGGTCGATCGTCTCGCCGAGGTGTTTCTTGCTCATCGCACTGCACTCGATGTGCCAGCCGGGGCGTCCGGCGCCCCACGGACTGGCCCAGGAATTGGCGCCGTCGTCGGGCTTGTGGGCCTTCCAGAGCGCGAAATCGGAGCCGTCCTCCTTCTCGTCCGAGTCGAGCGCGGCCCCGGACTTGAGCTCGCGTTCCTTGACGCGCGACAGCCGGCCGTAGCCATCGAAGGAGGAGACCTTGAAATAGACGGAGCCGTCGGCGGCGCGGTAGGCATTGCCCTTCTTCATGAGCACGTCGATCATGTCCACCTGCTCTTTGATGTGGCCCGTGGCGGCGGGTTCGACATGCGGACGCAGGCAGTTGAGGGCGTCGCAGTCGGCGTGAAACTTGTCGGTCCACTGCCTGGTGACCTCGGCCAGCGGGCGGCCCTCGTCGCGGGCGCGCTTGATGGTCTTGTCGTCCACGTCGGTCAGATTGCGGACGTGCTTCACCTTGCCGGGGAATTCCAGCTCGAGCAGCCGGCGGAGAACGTCGTTGACGACGAAGGTGCGGAAATTGCCGATGTGGGCCGGGGCATAGACCGTCGGGCCGCAGTTGTAGAAACGGAATACGCCGTCCGGCTGGGCGGGTTTCAGCTCTTTCAGGCTGCGGGTGAGGGAGTCGTGGAGACGGATCGGCATGAAACGAACGAGGTGGCCACAAAAGGCGCAAAAAACGAAAAATTATCAACCACGGATTACTGAACCGCGAAGGACGCGAAGACGGCGAAGGTTATGGGATCCGACTGGCAGCATAGGCTCTTCGCGTTCCTTGGCGTCCTTCGCGGTTAACTGCTTGGGTTGCGGATTATCCGGGATTGATCTGTGTTGTCCGTGGTCTAGATTTTCGACTTCACCATGGCCAAGACCAACAAGCTCGAACTGATCCATCGTCCCCGCCGGCTGCGGCGTCAGCCCAGCCGCCGCGCCCTCGTGGCTGAGACGATCCTGCGCGTGGAGGACCTGATCGCCCCGCTGTTCGTGGTGGACGGCAAGGGCCGGCCCGAGCCCATCGCCTCCATGCCCGGAGTGTTCCGGCTGAGTATCGCCGATCTGGTCAAGGAGTGTCGCGAGCTGCACAAGCTCGGCGTCCCCGCCGTGGCTTTGTTTCCCAAGCTTGATCCGAAACTGAAGGACGAGGAGGGGACCGAGGCCCTGAATCCCGACACGCTGGTGCTCCGGGCGGTGCGCGCCGTGAAGAAGGCCGTGCCGGAGCTGAGCGTCATCACCGATGTCGCCCTCGATCCCTACACCAGCCACGGGCATGACGGCGTGCTGACCGAGGCGAAGGACGATGTGGACAACGACCGCACCGTGGTGATCCTGGGCAAGATGGCCGTGCTGCAGGCCGAGGCGGGAGTGGATTTCGTCGCCCCGTCGGACATGATGGACGGACGCATCGGCGCGGTCCGCCGGGCGCTTGAGGCCGCGGGTTTCAGCGACACGGGTATTCTGGCCTACTCGGTGAAATACAATTCGGCCTACTACGGCCCGTTCCGCGAGGCCGTCGGCAGCGCCCAGGCCGCCGGCACGCGACTGCTCAGCAAGGCCACCTACCAGATGAATCCCGCCAACCGCCGCGAGGCGGTCCGCGAGATGCAGCTCGATGTGGCCGAGGGCGCCGACATCGTGATGGTGAAGCCCGCCGGCGCCTACCTCGACATCATCCGCGAGGTGCGCAACAACACGCGGTTGCCGGTGGCGGCCTATCAGGTTTCAGGTGAATACGCCCAGATTCACGCGGCGGCCCGGCTCGGCTGGCTCGACCTCGTGCGCTGCCGTGACGAGTCGCTGCTGGCCATCAAGCGCGCCGGGGCCGACATGATTCTGACCTACTTCGCCAAGGAAGTGGCGAAGGCGCTGAAGTAACCGGTCCGGCCGATCACTTCGCCAGCTTGCTGTGTTTGCGGCTGTAGCCGAAGTAGACAGCGAAGCCGAGGGCCAGCCAGATCGTCAGGTTGAGCCAAGTGATCGTGGGCAGGGCGAACATCTGCGCGATGCAGATCAAAATGCCGAGGACGGGCACCAGGGGCACCCACGGGGTGCGGAAGGGGCGGGGCAGGGCGGGCTCCGTCCGGCGCAGCACGAGGACGCCCGCGCAGACGAGGGCAAAGGCGAGCAGTGTGCCGATGGAGATGAGTTCGCCCAGCAGATTGAGCGGAAACAATCCCGCGATGACCGCGCAGGAGATGCCGGTGATCCAGGTCGTCACATGCGGCGTGCCGTATTTCGGATGGATCTTCGCGAAGGTGGCGGGCAGGAGGCCGTCCTTGGCCATGGCGAAAAAGATGCGCGGCTGGCCGAGCAGGGAAACGAGGATGACCGACGTGAGGCCGGCGAGTGTGGCGGCCTCGATCAAGTAGCGGAAAAACGCGGGGGCGTGAACCTGCTGCAGGGCATAGATGAACGGCGCATCCACGTTGAGCTTGGAATAGTGCACCAGGCCGGTGAGCACCAGCGACACCGAGATGAAAAGAAAGGAGACGACGAGCAGCGTCCCGAGCAGGCCGATGGGCAGGTCGCGCTGCGGGTTTTTGGTTTCCTGCGCGGCCGAGGACACGCAATCAAAGCCGACGTAGGCAAAGAAGATCGCCCCGGCGCCGCGGAAGATGCCGCTCCAGCCGTGTTCGCCAAATTCACCCGAGTTGGGCGGAATGAAGGGCGTCCAGTTCGCCATGACGATCTCGCGATGGCCGAAGAAATACCAGACACCGTAGCCCACGAGCGCGAGGAGCACGCCGACCTTGATCACCACCATCAGGTTGTTGAAGTTGGCGGATTCCTTGATGCCGATGTAGAGAATGTAGGTCAGAACAAGGGAGATGAAGACCGCCGGGAAGTTGATCAGCGCGCCGGTGGTCACGAGATGGCCGTCCACCACGTCGAGCGGGGCGCTGGCCATGACGGAGGGCAGGACGAGGTGGAATTCGCCGAGGATGTCACGGATGGCGCCGGACCAGCTGACCGCGACGGCGGCGCCAGAAAAAAGATATTCGAGGATGAGGCACCAGCCGACGACCCACGCGAAGATTTCCCCGAGGCTGCCGTAGCTGTAGGTGTAGGCGCTGCCGGAGACGGGGATCATCGCGGCCAGTTCGGCATAGCAGAGGCCGGCGAGAAGACAGGCGATGCCGGAGATAATGAAGGAGATCGCGATGGCCGGGCCGCCGTAGAGCGCGGCGGCCTGGCCGGTTTGCACAAAAATGCCCGCCCCGACCACGGAGCCAATGCCCAGGCTGACGAGGCTGAGCGGGCCGAGGGTGCGCTTGTAGCCGTGCTCGGCGGCGGCCTCGGCCTGCAGGGAAGCGATCGACTTGGTGCGGAAAAGGCTCATTTAAAACATTACAGCCGTTTCAGCGCACCGAGCGGGCGGGTAGAGGTCATGCGATAACTACCCAGTGAAGGATTGTCCGCAGGCTGGCAACAAGGCTTTTAACGGCCGCGCTTGGTGCTGCGCGGTTTCTCGCCCTCTTCCTCGGCGTCATCGGAATCCTCGTCGTCCTCGTTCTTTTCGCCGTCCTTTTTCTTTTCGCCGTCCTCATCCTTGTCCCCGTCCTCGTCGTCCTCGTCCCACTTGAGGGAGGCGTCGTTCTTCATCTTCTCATCCTCCTCCTCCTCGACGTCGGGCACGTCGGCTTCATCATCGCCGCCCTTGGCCTTCTCGCCGTCCTCGTCGTCGTCGCCGTGCCCCTCGGGGGTATAGTCGAGGATGGCGGTGATCTCGGTGAACAGATGGACGGCCTTGCCCTCGATGAAATCGCTGTTCTGGGCCTCGCGGATCTGGTCCTCGACGTCGTCCACGGTGAGCTTTTCCTCGAGGTCCAGGATTTCGTTGAGCATCTTGACGCGCAGGCGGGTGATATGGTCGAGAAAGTCGGCATAGGGGCCGTTCTCCTCGTCGATCACGTCGGGCAGGGCGAAAAGCTTCTCCTCGGACTCAAGGAGGGGCTGCTTGATGCGGGCGAGACGGACCTTGCCCTTGCCCAGATCCTTGGCGATGCGGAAGGGGATGAAGGCGCGCTCGAACACATCCTGATCGAAGCCGTATTCGCGGAGCGGGTCGATCAGCTCGATCAGGTGGTCGACCTGGCGGGGGTCGATGATGCTAAGGCCGTCCACGTCCCAGTGGACGGGGTCGCTGACCTCGTCCACCCACCAGTTGTGATCCTCACCGAGTCGGACGATGCACCATTCAAGTTTGGGAGAGCCTTTCGCCATGTTTTGTGTGTTCTGAATTCGCTGCACGAAAACGGGGCGCCTCAGCCCTTGTCAAATACTGAAACGCCGAAAGTTGAGAATTCTGCATCTGGCCCGCCGGAAGAGGGAAATGCGGCGGCACACTGGGAAGGGCCCGCGAAAAAACAAGACCAAAACTTTGCCCGCCCGGTGCTTGAAACCTGGCCGGTGGATGCCACAGTCCGCGCCACATGGGCTGGCTCTACCACCACGCGGTCAAACCGCTGCTCTTCCGCCTCGATCCCGAGCGGGCGCACGAGCTGGGCGTGGACGCGATGGCGCTGCTGGGCCGGGTGCCCCCGCTGTGCGCCCTGCTGGAACGGGTGCACCGGTTGCCGCCCGCGCTGCACCGGCCGGTGGAGTGTTTCGGGCTCAAGTTTCCCAACGCCGTGGGCCTCGCCGCCGGTTTCGACAAGAACGGCCGGGCCTGGCCCGCCGCCGCCGCGCTGGGCTTCGGCCACGTCGAGATCGGCACGGTCACCCTGCACGCGCAGCCGGGCAACCCGCGCCCCCGGGCCTTCCGTTACGCCACCGAGCAGGCGGTGATCAATCGCATGGGTTTCAACAACGACGGCGCAGCCGCCCTGGCGGCGCGACTGGCGAAGCTGCCCGCGCCGGGCCGGCGGTCGATTCCGCTCGGCGTCAATCTGGGCAAGAGCAAGGTCACACCGCTCGATCACGCCGTGGAGGACTACCTCGGGAGCTTCCGGCTGCTGGCTGACCACGCGGATTACGTGGTGGTCAACGTCAGCAGTCCCAACACGCCCGGCCTGCGCGAATTGCAGGATGCCTCGTGGCTCAAGCCGCTGCTGGCTGCGCTGGTGAATGAAAACAAGGTGCGGGTGGCGGGCGGCAAGCCGCGCCGGCCGGTGCTGCTGAAGATCTCGCCCGACCTTTCATTTCCGCAGATCGATGCTGCGCTGGGCGTCATCACCGAGCTCAGGCTGGACGGCATTGTCGCGACCAACACCACGCTGGCGCGTCCGGGCTTTTTCTCGACGGTGAACGAGGCGGGCGGCCTGAGCGGCGCGCCGGTGCGCCGGCGTTCGACTGAGATCGTCAACTATATCGCACGGGCGACGAATGGCCGGCTGCCGATCATCGGGGTCGGCGGCATCATGGACGAGGCGGCGGCAGGTGAGAAGCTCGATGCCGGCGCCACCCTCGTGCAGCTCTACACCGGCCTGATCTATCGCGGGCCATTCTTCGCAGCCGAGGTGGCGCGGGCGCTGGCGCAGCGGCAGCGGGTCTAAGGTTGGTGGACGCGGGACTATCAGTCCCGCGGGACATGAGCTGTGGTTGCGGAAAATCGCGGGACTGATAGTCCCGCCTCCATCTGTCCCTCAGATCGCCCAGTCGGCACCGTCGACGAGAATCTCGTGGGCCTTGCGCGGGCGGACGATCAGGCTCGTTTCCTTGTAGTAGGCCACACTGTGGGCCGGGATGGACTCGCGGAGCCAGACGTTGGCTCCGACCACGGAATGGGCGCCGATGCGGGTGTCGCCCCCGAGGATGGTGGCGTGCGCGTAGATGGTGACGCGGTCCTCGATGTCGGGGTGGCGTTTGACGCCCTTGACGGGTGACCCCTTGCCATCGGTCTCGAACGATTTGGCCCCGAGGGTGACCCCTTGGTAAATCTTCACATGCGAGCCGATGGTGGCGGTCTCGCCGATGACAACCCCCGTGCCGTGGTCGATGAAGAAGTGCGGGCCGATGTGCGCGCCGGGATGGATGTCGATGCCGGTGCGCTCATGGGCGTATTCGGTGAGCATGCGCGGCAGCAGCGGCACCTCGAGGGCGTAGAGGACGTGGGCGACGCGTTGCAGCGAGATGGCGAGCACGCAGGGATAAGCGAGGATGATCTCGTCCATGCTGCGGGCGGCAGGATCGCCACTGTAGGCGGCGGCAACGTCGGTCTGCACCACGCGGCGGACTTCCGGCAGCGTGGAAAGAAACTGGGCCGTGATTTTCCGGGCCGCAGCCTTGGGCTCGGGGTTGCCGGCGAAACGCAGGCTTTTCTCCACCTCGGTGGCGAGGCGGCCCTCGATCTTGCCAAGAAGTTTTTCGAGCCAGACCGGTGCGTCGGCCTGGGTGAGGCCGGTGTCCTCGAAGAACCCCGGGAAGAGCAGGTGCATGAAGTCCCGGGCGAGATCATTGACGCGGTCCTGCGAGGGCAGGTTGGCGCCGTCGAGGTGGTTGATGCCGCCGCCCTGGGCGTAGGATTCGAGCAGGGCCTGCGTGATGGCGCGTGTGGTCATGGATGCGGTGCGGCCGTGAGCTTCGCCATAAAACGCTTCCGGTCAAATGCGTTGGGCGGGAATCTCGTCATAGGGGCGTCACGAGCTGCGAAAATTGTGTCGGTTCATGAAAGCCTTTCCAGACCCGCACTTAAAATATCTCTCGAAAGTCCTAGTTGGTGCTCGGGACAGGACTCGAACCTGCACGCCTTACGGCACACGCACCTCAAACGTGTGTGTCTACCAATTCCACCACCCGAGCGTTCCAACCTTGGGAGCGGTGACTTAGGTAAATCGGCCAAGTCTTGTAAAGCCCCGAAATGCGCTTGCGTCGCTGTTTCATCCCGGGGCACACTGTTATTTCCCGCGGGCCTGACCGGACGCGTGGAACACCAAGACCTAACCAAGCACTATACCGGGTAACCACGCCCGTTTTCCGCCCATTCATGGACGACATTAAGCCCGCCAATGAACCCAACGAGCAGGGGTTGAATAAAATCGACCTCAGCCAGTTGCAGACCTTCAACTTCGGTACGCAATGGACCGAGGTAAAACCGGTCACTCCCGGCCGCCGCGAACGCGATTTTGACCGCGGCGACCGTCGTGACCGTCGCGAAGGCCCCGGTGGCGGCCAGGGTGCGCCCCAGATGCGCGATCGCCGCGCCTTCCGCAAGCCCGCCGGCCCGGGCGGCAGCGGTCCGGCTCCAGATGCGCCAGCGGGCCAGCCCGCCGGCCCGGGCGGCGAGCCCCGCCGGTTCGATCGTGGTGGTCAGGGCGGTCCGCGCCGCGAGTTCCGGGGTGAGCCCCGTGGAGATCGCCGCGAGGGGGGCGAACAGTCGTTCGACCGCGCACCTTACATCAGTCCGTATTTCATCGCGACCTGTTATCCCGAGGACACCGGTTTTGCCGCCATCGTGAAGGCCGTGCGTGCCTCGTGCCGCACATTCCAGCTGTTTGAGATCACCAAGGCCGTGCTGGAGAAAAACGATCGCTTCGTTGTGGTCGTCCAGCGCGCCCGGCCCGCCGCCGAGGGCCAGCCGGCCGAGAAGCCCGCGCCGCTCTACATGTCGCTGCCCGATCACCTGCCGTTCGACACGGAGGAGGCCGCCGTCCAGCACGCGCTGAACAACAACCTCGCCGCCTTTTTCGAGATGCAGGAGGTCGAGGTCGATCCCCCGAAGGGCAATTTCCCCATCATCAACAAGTGTGGCATCACCGGCGATCTGCTCGGGCCGCCGAATTACCACCGGTACCAGCAAATCATCCAACAGCAT
>JAYUBB010000135.1:0-18099 GCA_043741015.1 Opitutaceae bacterium | reverse complement strand
GGAGGAGGTCGGGGTCGAGCTGGCTGGCGGCGAGCTCGGCCAGGCCGGCGGGCGTGGTGACGAGGTCGTAGTGCGCCAGATACATGTAGGGGCAGATGAGCGTGGTCTTCATGCCGAAGCTCGGGCCCTTGGGCAGGCGGAGCTTGTCGTAGAATTTGTCGAGTGCACCCGGCTGGCGCAGGGTGAAGGTGATCATGCCCCCAGTGGCGGCGGGCGAACGGGCGAGTTTGAGGTAGTTATCGCGACTGCCGGTCTGCAGGGCCCAAAACACGTCCTTCACGGCCGGATGCTTTTCCAGAAAGGCGACAACTTGCGGCGTGGCCGCATTGATCTGGGCGAGCACGGCGGGGGTCTGGCCGATCTGCCAGGCGAGGCGGGCGGCATCGCGGGCATAGAGCGGCTCGACGCCCGCGGCGGCGCCGGAGCGGAGCGCCGCGGCGTCCGGGCCGGCGGGGTTGACGGCCACGAGTCCGGCGGTGAGGTCGCCCTCGCTGGCGGTGTATTTGGTCAGGCTGCTGACAACAAGGTCGGCATGAGGGAGGACGTTCAGGCTGAAAGCCGAGCTCATCGAGGGATCGACGAGCAGCCGCGCGCCATGCTGGCGGCACAGGGCGGCGATGGCGGCGAGATCGGGCGTCTGGATAAGCGGGTTGGTCGGCACCTCGGCGACCACGCCGGCAATGTGGGTGCCGTGGGCGGTGAAAATCCGGGCGAGCGCTGCGAGGTCGAGCACGTCGCGGACGTAGACGTAGTCCCCGGGTTTAGCCGTGAATTTTTGCAGGATCGCGATGGTGTCGAGGTACAGCCAGCCGAGTTGGAGCCAGACGGTGCGGCCGCGCGGGGCCTGCACCGCCGAGACGGCCCGAAACGCGGCGTGCATGGCACTCATGCCGCAGTTGGCGAGAATGAGGTCGGCGTCGATGGAGCCCGGCAGCACGGCGCGGAGCTGGCGGCGGATTTCCTGGGTGGCGTCGCCCTTGAACACATCCTCGGGATGCGGGGCGGGCAGGAGCTTCAGGGCCACGAGGTGGTCCTCGGCCTCGCGCGAGGAGAGGAAGCCGCCGATGTTCTGGAGAAAAGTCTTGGCCAGGGCGTAGGTCTCAGGGGCTTCAGGGTGCGACACGCCAAAGAGGCCGTGCTGGGTGTAGGGTTCGGCCCGGCGGCTGGACCCGAGATGAGCCGTGAGCGCCCGGGCCATCGCGGCGGAGGAGGTCAGCCAGAGCGTGCGACCGAGGAGCGCCGGGGTGGACGCGATGAAGTGCCCCGCAAGCCGCCGGGCGTAGGGATGGACGACAAAGCGCGGATAGCCGTTGGTAAGCTGGCGGACGATCTCGGGGTCCTTTTCCTCGTAGCCACGGACGGAGCGCATCGTGGGCAGGCTGCACGAGACGGCGTGCGGACTGGCCGGGATGGTTTGCCCGAGTGGCAGGGAGGGGAAACAGGAAGAGCTCACGGAAAGACGAGTTACAGGGGTGCGGGCGGGGATGACAACAGCGGGTTTTGTCACATGACGCGCACAGCCGGTGAATCCTGTTGCGCCGTGCTCGGCGCAACAGGACCAGTCGCCCAGCCTTCGCTGTGGCTGGAAAGGATTTGCCGCCGGCCGGGGAATGGCGCGGACTGGCAGGGATGAAACTGGTCTCCTGGAACGTCAACGGCGTGCGCGCCGTGCTTAAAAAAGGCTTTCTCGATTACATGGCGAAGGTGGATGCCGATGTCATCTGTCTCCAGGAGACCAAGGCGCATCCTGGCGACGTGGCCCACGTGGCGTGGGTGGCCGGTTACACGCCGCACTGGTATTCGGCGGTCAAGAAGGGCTACTCCGGCACGGTGATCTTCGCCCGCGTCCCGCCGCTCAAGGTGACGTGCGGCATCGGACTGCCCGGACACGATGACGAAGGGCGCGTCATCACGGCGGAATTCAAGGACTTTCACCTCGTCAACGTCTACCAACCCAACTCGCAGCGCGGGCTCACCCGGCTGAAATACCGCACGGAAGAATGGGACCCGGCGTTCCTCGCCTTCCTGAAAAAACTGGAGAAGAAGGGCAAGCCGGTGGTGTTTTGCGGCGATCTGAACGTGGCGCACACCGAGATCGACCTGACGAACCCGAAGACCAACCGCCGGAATGCCGGCTTCACCGACGAGGAGCGGGCGAATTTCTCCACGTTGCTCGCCAAGGGATTCGTGGACACGTTCCGCGAGTTCGAGAAAGGGCCGGGCCACTACACCTGGTGGAGCCAGATGATGAACTGCCGCGCGCGGAACATCGGATGGCGCGTCGATTACTTCGTGGTCTCCGAAAAGCTGCGGCCGGCGCTCAAGCGGGCCTGGATCTCCCCCGAGGTAATGGGCAGCGACCACTGCCCCGTCGGCCTGGAGTTGAAGTAAGGCCTGAACCGGCTACCTTTGGCTGGCACCATTTACCCCATGATCAAATCCACCGCCTCGCTCCTCCTCGCTGCGACCCTTACCATGTCCGCCTCAGCCGCCGGCCTCTCCGAGCCGCAACTGCTGCGCGTTTCCTATCACAGTGCGCGTATGAACGCCGAGCGCGACTACTTCGTCTATCTGCCCCGTGGCTTCGCCGAACAGACCCAGTGGCCGGTGATGCTGTTCCTGCACGGCAACGGCGAGCGCGGTGACGGCAAGGCCGAACTCGACTACGTGCTGAAACACGGCCCGCTCATGGAAGCGTGGTGCCAGAAAAGGGACCTGCCCTTTGTCATCATCTCCCCGCAGATGCCGATGTTCGACCAGGGCGAGGTGCCCTACATCAAGAACCGCACCCGGGCCGAGATCCCGCAGCGCCTGGCGGAGGGCATCAATCCCTATCCGCCGCACTACACCGGCAAGGATCCAATGCAGGGCCAGCTCTCCGAGGAGATCCAGCCGGAGCGGGCGGATTTCGACCGGGACCCCCGCGGTTGGAACACCATCGCCGACGAGGTCATGGGCATGGTTGATCACGTGCTCGCCACCTATAAGGGCGACCCCAGGCGCGTCTATCTCACCGGCCTGAGCTACGGGGGCCTCGGCACCTGGTATCTCGCGGCGAAGCATCCGGAAAAATTCGCGGCCATCGCTCCCGTGGTGGGCTTCGGCTCGCCGGCCATGGCTCCGGCACTCGTGCAGGCGAAGATGCCGATATGGGTCTTCGCCGGTGGCCGGGACAATACCGTCAAGGTGAAGCATTTCTACCCGCTGCTCAACGAACTCGAAAAACTTGGTCACCCCGACGTGAGGTTCACCATCGAAGCCGACATGGGTCACGACACCTGGATCCGCGTCTACGCGGGCCAGGACCTGTACACATGGTTCCTCTCGCACTCGAAGTGAACCGACTCCAAATGGGCAATTTCTGTCATTCTGAGCGGAGCGAAGAATCCACAAGCATGAGTGTGATATCATGTTCGCTGCGATGGATCCTACACTTCGTTCAGGATGACATGTTGGTGAAAGATGTTCACTGTTTCCCATGAGCCACGCCGCCGAGCTGAAAAAACTTATCCTGCGCCGTCCGGCACTGACGCTGGCCGTGGCGGAAAGCCTGACCGGCGGACAGGTACAGGCGCGGATCACGGCGGTTTCGGGGGCTTCGGAGTACTTCCTCGGGGGTGTCACCGCCTACACTCTGGAGCAAAAAGTGAAACTGCTCGGCGTAAACCGGGCGCATGCCAGGTCGGTGGACGGCGTGTCGCAGCGCGTGGCGGTGGAGATGGCCGCGGGGGCGGTGAACCTTTTCGGGGCCGATCTGGCGATTGCCACGACGGGCTACGCCGAAGCCGCGCCGAAAAGGAAAGTGCGGACACCGCACGCGTGGTGGGCCATCTGCCACCGGCACCGGAGCGGCGTGGCCGTGGTGTTGTCGGGCTTGGTCGAGGTGCCGGGCGCCGACCGGGTGACCGTGCAGGAGCGCGTGGCGGAGACCGTGTTGCAGGAACTCGTGAAATATTTGAGGGAATCGAGAAAATAAAAAACCCGCCGGGGTGCGGCGGGTTTAGGGGGAGGCGATTTCCGGTTACTGCGTGAGGCGCGTCACGTAGTCCATGATGAAGCGGGCTTCCGGCGGGGGCGTGACCCAGTCGCTGTAGAGCAGCTCGGGCATGCGGTGGTTGCTGTTGTAGAAAAGCTCGTTGGCGCGCTGGTGGGGCGAGAGGTAGCCGGTCTTGATCGTGGCGCCGAGGTAGAAGCCCTCGACGGTGGAATAGATGAGGACATTGGCGTCGCCGGGGAGGGCCTTGCTGACGGCTTCGCGCTCGGCGGCGCGGATGCCGGCGACGGCCTTGGCATCGGCGCCGAGGTTCATGCGGTTGCGGAATAGGAGGCGGGCGGTGTCCTGGTCCATGAGGACATAGACGGCGTTGATGGACTTGGCGCCGACCTGCAGGCCGAAGCTGAACTCGCCGGCCTTGAGGAAGGCGGGCACGGACCACTTGCCGTTGGGGCGGCGGACCAGGGCGACGCCGTAGCCGTCCTTGATGCCGAAGATGAAGCTGCCCTGGAACTGGTTGACGATGATGAGGCCCTTGGCCTTGCGCAGCACCTCGACCGGGATGGCGGTGCGGACGTTGCCCTGGATCTCCTGGAGGATGGCCTCGCAGGAATCAAGCTGGCTGAGGACGCTGGCGCGGTTGAAGCTATCGGCGGCAGGCAGTGCAGCGACCAGCGCGGTGAGGCAGAATACGGCGGAGAGAAACTTCTTCATGTGTTTAAAGAGACAGCGGTCCGGCCTGAGTGTGCCGGTCCGCTGAGAGGGGAATAAACACATTCGCTGAGGGAATGAAAGCCCTAGTTAGACGGTCAAGCGACCGCTTGTGGTGGAACCCGGCCTCCGGACGGGTTTGGCCAACCCACGCCAAGCAGCCCGCCCGGAGGTCGGGCTCCACCGGGCGTGAGAGCCTCATTCCAGCCCCCGGCGGGCAACCTCATCCTCATCCCAGCCGAGGTAATGGCCCAATTCGTGCAAATAGGTGAGACGGACCTCGTCCCGGAAGACTGACTCGTCGCCCTCGGCGTAGTCCCAGAGATTGTCGAGGAAGAGCAAAATCTGGGGCGGCAGAGGAACCCCGTCGGAGCGCAGCTCGCCACCGTGCTCATGGCCGACGAAAAGGCCGAGAATGTCCGGTTCCCAGCCCTCGGCGAGGATGCCGGCGTTGGGGACCGCTTCGTAGCAGACCGGCACTTGCTCGGCGACTGCACGCACCTCGGCCGGCAGCCGGCGCTCGGCGGCGGCAATAACCTGGCGGGCGAGGGCGGTCAGACGGGGGAGATCCATGGATCGGGAATGTGGGAGCGGCTTTATGCCGCGACGGCAAGATGGCCGAAAACAGTCGGGGCGTAAAGCCCCGCCCACACCCGGAGACCATTCACGGTCGCAGTTCCGCCGAAATGTCGAGCTGTTCAAACCGCGGGCCGAGGAGCCGGACGCCGAGCCAAACTTCCCCGACGAAGACGGCCAGCACCAGCACGGCGGCCAGGGCGAGGGCGGCGGGGAGACCGATCAACCATTGCGTGAGGAAAATCGTGCCGCCACCGAGCACGACGGCTGGCAGCAGCGCGACCACGAGGCAGAGGAACTGGCCGGCAAAAAAGATGAGCCGCTGGCCCATCACATCCATGCCGCCGCCCATGGTGCGGCCCGTCTGCGACCACGCGGGGAAGATCAGCGTGGCGGCGTTGGGCACGAGAAGCTGCACGGCACACAGCGCCGGCATGATGACGGCAAGGGCGGCGCCGGCCACGAATCTGAGCTGGAGGGTGAGCCAGAGGGCCTTGCCTGTCGGGGGCGTCAGGCCGAGCCCGGCGGCGAGCAGGAAAAGCCAGGCGACACCGGTCAAGATCATCGTGGGGGCGAGCAGGCCGCCGAGCACGATGCGCCAGCCCGGCAGCGGGTAGGCCTTGAGCATGTCGGCATTGATGATGTCGCCGCGCAGATCGTTGCGGGCCAGCTGGGGTCCGAACACCAGCAGATAGCCCAGGAGCGCAAGGGCAATGAAGGCGACCGCAGTGGCGATCTGGGGCCCGCCGATATCTGGCCGGTGCTGCAGCCAGGTGATGCCAGAACAAATGATGAGAGCGGCGGCGAGGAAGACCTTGCGGTTGAGATAGGAGGGCGCGGCCAGGAGGTTTTTCCAGAGGAAAGCAAACTCCACCGGCAGCCGGTCGCCGAGCCGGAAGGGACCGCGCTTCGCCTTGGCCTTGCCGCCGAAGCGCACCCCTTTGCCGGAGCGCATCCGGGCGATGGTTTCGCCGCGCTTCTGGGCCAGGGCGATCGAAGCCTCCTCGAACGGCGACTCCATCCGGTGAATCCAGAAATATTGCCCGGCCACGAGGCCAAAGGCGGGACACAAGGCGAGCAGGTAGTGGCCGAAGCTGTCGGCCAAAAACGGCCGCACGGCCAGTTTAGCCGGCCAGAGCAGCCATTCCAAAGAAGCCACGTCTGATTTGATGCTGAAGACAAATACCGCAACCAGCAGCAGGCCGAAACTGACGATGATGAGTCCCCGGCGCAGGCCGGGGCGCAGGCCGAGACGGGAAAGACGGGTGATGGTCAGCGCCGCCGCGGTCTGGTGGAGCGAAAGATTGGCGTTGAGCGACCACCAGGCGCCCAGCTTGCGCAGGGCGCCGACCCAGCCGGAGTGCAATCCACCGGCGATCAAGGTGAAAAATACCGCACCCAGGAGCGACATGAGGAGGCCGTCCAGCAGCTTGTAATGGATGAGCTGGCGGCGGGCGAGCGGGGCGGGGAAGAGAAAGGCCACCTCGGCCTCGCTGAAGGCGAGACCGGGACTGTCGCCCGGCGTGACCCAAATGAGCATGAGGAACAGGGTGAGCACAATGGCAGCGATCACCTCAATGTGCCCCGGGGCGACCATCGCCTCAAATGCCTGGCTTGGACCACCCTTTCCGCCGCGCCGGAAGATAAAAAACCAAAAGTAGGCGGCACCCGCGATGGCGCCGACGAGATATTTGGGCTGGCGCAACCGGCGCAGGCGGCTGTGCAGCAGATTGCGCAGCGACATGAACCGCAGGAACAGCAGGGCGCGGAGGAGGTGCATGGCGCTCAGATCTCGGAACCGCCGGTCGCCCGGATGAAGACTTCCTCCAAGCTGACGCCGGGCTCGCCGTTGCTGAACTGCGCCACGACCTCCGGCAGCGTGCCGACGGCGATCAGCCGGCCCTGCTTCATGATGAGCACATGGGTGCAGACTTCCTCGAGCAGACTGAGCAGGTGCGAGCTCAGGATGATGGCCGCGCCCTCGCGGCTGAGGCGCTTGATGGTATTCTTCATCCGGCGGATGCCGAGCGGATCGAGGCCGGTGAGCGGTTCGTCGAAATACATGACCTTGGGCGAGTGGAGCAGGCCGCAGGCGATGACGAGTTTCTGCTTCATGCCCCGCGAGAGTTCGCCCGGGAGCTGGTCGGCCTTGTCGGCGATCTCCAGCTCGGCCAGCAGGGCGTCGGCGCGGGCTTCGTGCTGGGGCACCTGGTAGATCTTGGCGGCGAAGGCGAGATGCTGCCGGACGGTGAGGTGGTCGAAGAGCCGGGGTTCGTCCGGAAAGAAGGCCAGCAGGCGTTTGGCCCCGACCGGATCAGCCGCGAGGTCGATGCCCGCGACCTTCAGGACGCCGGCGCTCGGCGGGATGATGCCGGTGGCGCAGCGGAGTGTGGTGGTTTTGCCCGCGCCGTTGGGGCCGACGAGGCCCATGACCTCGCCCGGCTGGACGGTGAAGGACAGATCGTGCACGGCGGTGAAATCGCCGTAGCGCTTGGTGAGGCCGCTGACTTCAATCATGCGGCGGAGCTTGGCGGCGGGATGGTTGCTGTAAAGCAGCGGTTGGATCAGCTTTATAATTATGACGATGCGCGGCCAGCCGGCAGGTTGGACGGGAAAATTGCGTAGGTGCGAAACCCGGCCCGGTGGCAGGCGTCTCGGCGTGTAACCAATACTCATCATGAAAAACTCCCTCAAATATCTCGTTCTGGCACTGGGTGCCGCCCTGCTCACGCTTCCCGCCCTTCGGGCGGAAGAAACCACCGGTGGCACTCCCGCAGGCGGCCCGGGAGACGGCCGTCGGGAAATGCGCCGCGAGAAAATGGGTGATCACATGGCCGAGGAGCTCGGGCTCAGTGCGGAACAGAAAGCCCAGTTCAAGGAGATCAATCAGCAGGAAAAAGCCGAGCTCGAGGCCCTCCACAAGGACACCGCAATGGCGAAGGAGGACCGTCACGCCAAGGCCGAGGCGATCCGCAAGTCCTACATGGAAAAACGCCAGGCGCTCATGACCCCGGAGCAGCGCGAAAAAGCCGGGAAGATGCGGGAGAAAATGGAAAAACGCCGCGAGGAGCGCCAGGAAAAGCCCGTCGCCAAGTAATAGATTTCACCACGGCTGGGTCGTGGGTGTGCAAGAGCACCGCAGCCTGGGGTAGGCTGCGGTGTTTTCTTTTTGGACAACCCTGCCGGCGGGCCGCACGATGGCCGGACATGGGCAAACGGCACATCGGCATCGTGGGGGGGGGCGCGGCGGGATTTTTCGCCGCCATCACGGCGGCGGAAGCGGCGCCAGACTGGGCCGTGACGGTTTTCGAGGCCACGGCGCACCTGCTGGCCAAGGTCAAGGTGTCGGGCGGCGGCCGTTGCAACGTGACGCACGCCTGCTTCGAGCCGCGGGAACTGGTGCAGCGCTATCCGCGGGGCGGGCGGGAACTGCTCGGGGCGTTCTCCCGCTGGCAGCCGAGCGATACGGTGGCGTGGTTCGAGGTGCGTGGCGTTAAACTCAAAACCGAGGCCGACGGCCGCATGTTTCCCGTGAGCGACAACTCGCAGACCATCGTGGACTGCCTGATGGATGCAGCGCGTAAAGCCGGCGTGGTCATCCGGACCAATTGCGGGGTGAAAACGGCAGGACGCGCAAGCGGCGGTGGTTTTGCCCTGACCACCACCACGGGCGAAACCATCGCGGTGGACCGGCTGCTGCTGGCGACGGGCGGCAACAAATCCAACGCCGGGTTCTCGATCGCGACGCAGTTCGGTCATACGATCGAACCCCCGGTGCCGTCGCTGTTCACTTTCCATGTGGATGATCCGCGGCTGAAGGAACTCTCCGGAGTCTCGGTCGAGGACGCCGCGACGGCGGTCACCGGCACAACGCTCAAGGAACGCGGACCGTTGCTGGTGACGCACTGGGGCCTGAGCGGCCCGGCCATCCTGAAGCTTTCCGCCTGGGGCGCGCGCACGCTGCATGATTGCGGCTATAAATTTACACTGATCGTCAACTGGGCGCCGCAGTTCAATGCCGAGATGGCGCGCGCCGTGCTCGAATCAGCCCGCGCCGCCAATCCACGCAAGCAGGTGACGACGTGGTGTCCGCTTGGCCTCCCGCTGCGGCTATGGGAGAAGCTCGTGGTCGCCGCCGGCCTCGCGCCGGACGCGATCTGGAACGGCATCGGCAATCCGGCCCTGCGTGCGCTCGCTGCGCAGGTGTGCGAGGGTGAGTTCGCCGTGAATGGCAAAAGCATGTTCAAGGAGGAGTTCGTCACCTGCGGCGGCGTGCGACTGGGTGAGGTGGACTTCAAGACGATGGAAAGCCGGCTCGTGCCCGGACTGTATTTCGCCGGTGAATTTCTCGACATCGACGGCATCACGGGTGGCTTCAATTTCCAGTCCGCATGGACCACGGGTTATCTGGCTGGTATGGCCATGACCGCATGATGACCTATGCGCAGCTTTTCCTGGCGGTGGCACCGGTGATCGCACTGATCGGCCTCGGTCTGCCGCTGCGGCGCATGGGGTGGATCAGCGAGGCGGGGGAGGAGACGCTCCTGAACCTCATCGTGCGGGTGTTGATGCCGTGTCTGATTTTCGAGTCAGTGGTCGGACGCGCGACCGTCAGCGGGGTGGGCGATGTGCTCGTGCCACCGCTGGCGGGTTTTGCGCTGACGTCGCTCTCGCTGGCGGTGGCTTGGTATGTGGCGCGGGGGCTGGGCCTCACCATCGGGCATGGCCTGCGCACCTTTGCGTTGGCCGTGGGCCTGACCAACTACGGCTACCTGCCGCTGCCGCTCATGGATGCGCTTTTCGGGTCCGAGAGCCGCGCGCTGCTTTTCATGCACAACGCCGGCGTGGAGGCTGCGATCTGGACGACCGGTGTGCTGATCGTGACGGGCGAATCGCCCCGCGCGGCGTGGCGCAAGCTGCTGAACGCCCCGCTGCTGGCGCTCGTGGTGGCTTTGACGGTAAAACTTACGGGTCTGGATGTTTATGTGCCGCAGGTCGCCTGGCAATTCGTGCATCTGCTGGCGGTCTGCGCCGTGCCGCTGGGCCTGCTCCTGACCGGGGCCAGCTTCGCCCCCCATCTGAACGATCCCCGGCAACTGGCGAATCCGCGGATCATCCTGACCGCCTGGCTGCTGCGGCTGGCGGTGCTGCCGTGGATCTATCTGCTGGCGGCCCGCTACGCGCCCGTGCCGGTCGGATTGAAGCAGGTGCTGGTGGTGCAGGCCGCGATGCCGGCGGCGGTGATCTCGGTGATCGTGGCGCGGATCTACGGCGGCCGGCCGCTCGTGGCGGTGCAGATCATCCTCGGCACCACCGCCCTGGCGGTGTTCACGATTCCGTTTTGGGTCAGGTTCGGACTGGCCTTCGCCGGCCTCGCCCCCTGAGCCCCGGCGGGTTGAATCTCAAGAGGAGTTTGTAGCCGGCCGGGCGTTGACGTCGGTGCATCGCAGAGCCTTTCTCCCGGCATGGACTGGATTACGGACCCGCAGATTTGGATCAGCCTCATCACCCTCACCGGGCTCGAGATCGTGCTCGGCATCGACAACATCATCTTCATCTCGATTCTCGCCGGCAAACTGCCGCCGGAACAGCAGGCGAAGGCGCGGCAGTCCGGCCTGATGCTGGCGCTCATCACGCGCATCCTGCTGCTGGCCTCGATTGCCTGGATGGCGAAGCTGACCACGCCGCTCTTCACCCTGCTCGATCACGGCGTGTCGGGCCGTGACGTGATCCTGATCGGCGGCGGCATTTTTCTGCTCGTGAAGAGCACCATGGAAATCCACGAAAAGCTCGAGGGTCATGACGATGGGGCGAACCCCACCAAGGCTTCGGCCAGGTTTGGCGCGGTGCTCGTGCAGATCATGCTGCTCGACATCGTCTTCTCGCTCGACTCGGTCATCACCGCGGTCGGCATGGCCCAGCATCTGGCGGTCATGATCGCCGCCGTCGTCCTCGCGATGGGCGTGATGTTGCTCGCGGCCGGCTCCATCAGCGACTTCGTCAACCGGCACCCGACACTCAAGATCCTCGCGTTGTCTTTCCTGATCCTGATCGGTGTCACGCTCGTGGCCGAGGGCACCGGCGCGCACATCGCGAAGGGTTATGTCTACTTCGCCATGGCCTTCTCGTTTGGCGTGGAGATGGTCAACCTGCGGATGCGTGCCAAGTCCAAGCCGGTCGAGTTACACCAACCTTACCGCTGAACACGGGTAACATTGACGACCTCCGGCGCCGTGGTTTCACTGCCGGCCTATGGCGAAGAAACTCAATTGGGGCATCATCACCACGGGATGGATCGCGCGGAAATTCGCCACGGACCTGCAGCAGTCGCAGACAGGCCGGCTCGTGGCGGTCGGCGCGCGGAGCCTGGCCGACGCGGAGAAGTTCGCCGCGGATTTCGGTGACGCCCGGGCGCATGGCAGCTACGAGGCGCTGTTGGCCGATCCCGAGGTCGAGGCGGTCTATATCGGCACGCCGCACCCATGGCACATGGAGTGGGCGGTCAAGGCGGCCGAGGCCGGCAAGCACATCCTCTGCGAAAAACCCCTGACGCTCCGGCGCGCCGATACCGAGCGGGTGATCGCGGCGGCGAAAAAGCACAACGTTCTCCTGATGGAAGCCTTCATGTATCGCCTGCACCCGCAGACCCGGAAAATTGTCGCACTCGTGCGCAGCGGCGCGATCGGCGAACTGCGGCTGATCCGCGCATCGTTCAACGTCCTCATGGATTTCAACCCCGAGCACCGCATGTTCAAGAAGGCGCTCGGGGGCGGCACCATCCTCGACCTCGGCTGCTATCCGGTGTCGTTTTCCCGGCACCTCGCGGGAGCGGCGCAGGGCAAGGTGTTCGCCGAGCCGGTGGAGTTTCACGGAACCGGCCACCTGCATCCGCAGGCCGGCACCGACGACTTTGCGACGGCGGTGGCCAAGTATCCCGGCGACATCCTCGCGGAACTGAGCTGCGGTTCGACCTTCGTGAACGACAACTCAGCCTCGATCCACGGCACGAAGGGCTGGATTGACGTGCCCAATCCCTTCACACCGGGCCTGGCAGGCAAGACGGAGCAGATCGTCCTGCACCGCCGGCGGACGGACACGCCGGAGACCATCGTGATCAACAGTTCCGGGGTCGGGCTCTATGCCTACGAGGCCGATGCGGTGGCCGAAGCTCTGGCGCGTGGGGAACACGAGGTGCCCGAGGCTCCTTGGGCCGATTCCACGGGCATCGCTGGCATGCTCGACCAGTGGCTGGCGGGGGTCGGGTTGCGGTATGATTGAGGTGGAGCGGATTGACCCCAACGCGCTGGCCTTCTCCGTCGCCAAACCAGCGGATTGAGGTCAATCCGCTCCACCTCGGATTTCCGCCGTTGGTCGCAGCGGGCTTGCGGGCGGGTGGCCGGGCGGCAAACTGCCCGGCAAATGAAATTACGCCCATTCCTCCTCGGCGCGACCATCGCGATCGGACTCAGCCTGAACCTCCACGCCTCCTCCGCCATCACGAAAGACGCGGTCATGGCCGAGCGCATCGCCACCGAGTCGGCCAAGGCCAACAAGTTTTTCGACCAGGTCTTTGACGAGAGCATCGACCGCAGCCCGATCTCGCAGGGTTACCTCGGCCTGAAGAAGGACCACGACAAGTGGGATGACTTTTCCGAGGCGCGCCAGCTGGAGGACTTCGTTCTCACCGTTCGGCATCTCGGCGAATTGCAGAGCACGATCCATTACGACTGGCTCGATGAGCAGACGCAGATGAGCTACCGGCTCTTCGTCGCGCAGGCCGAGCAGACGATCGAGGGCTGGAAATGGCGGCGCCACAGCTACACCTTCACCCAGATGGCGGGCCAGCACGCCGATGCGCCGGCCTTCCTGATGAACTATCACCCGGTGGACGATGTGGCCGACGCCAAGGCCTACATCACCCGGCTGCGGGGGATGCAACCGATGTTCGACCAGCTGATCGCGCTCGCTGAGGACCAGGCGGCCCGGGGCATTTTGCCGCCGAAGTTCGTCTTCCCGCTGCTGATCGAGTCGTGCCGCGAGGTGGTCACCGGCGCGCCCTTCGACAACACCGCCACCCAGTGCGCGCTGCTGGAGGATTTTGAGACCAAGGTCGGGGCGCTGAAGGGCGTGGAGGCCGCCGCCAAGAAGCAGCTCGTGGCCGACGCCCGCGCTGCGCTGCTCGAGGCGGTCAAGCCCGCCTACGCGAAGCTCATCGCGCTGTTCGAGGCGCAGGCGAAAGTCGCCACCACTGAGGATGGCGTCTGGAAACTTCCCGAGGGCTGGGATTACTACAATTACCGGTTGCACAACCAGACGACCACGACGCTCACCGCCGACGAGGTTCACGCGCTCGGCCTGCGCGAGGTGGCGCGTATCCACGAGGGCATGGTCAAGATCAAGGAACAGGTCGGCTTCAAGGGCGACCTGGCGGCCTTCCTCAAGTTCATGCGCGACGACCCGCAGTTCAGCTACCCGACGACCGGCGCCGGCAAGGCCGCCTACATCAAGCGGGCGAACGAGATCATCGACGCGATGCGCGTCCGGCTCCCCGAGTTTTTTGGCGTCCAGCCCAAGGCCCCGCTCGTGGTCAAGAAGGTCGAGCCGTTCCGCGAGAAGGGGAACGCGGGCGCGTTCTACGAGCAACCTTCCGCCGACGGCAGCCGTCCCGGCAGCTATTACATCAACACGCTCGACATGCGCGGCCTGCCGATCTGGGAGATGGAGACGCTGGCGCACCACGAGGCGATTCCCGGCCACCACATGCAGATCGCCATCGCGCAGGAGCTGGAGCACATGCCGAAGTTCCGGATGTACGGCGGCTACAACGCCTACGCCGAGGGCTGGGCGCTCTACGCGGAATATTTTCCCAAGGAGTTCGGCTACTACAGCGATCCCTACCAGGACTTCGGCCGGCTCTCCGACGAGCTGCTGCGCGCCGTGCGGCTTGTGGTGGACACCGGCATCCACGCCCAGCACTGGACGCGCCAGCAGGTGATGGACTACTTCGGCGCCAACACGGCCAGCTCGGAGCGCGATACCTTCACCGAGACCAACCGCTACATCGTGTGGCCCGGCCAGGCCTGCGGCTACAAGGTCGGCATGCTGAAGATCCTCGAGCTGCGCGAGCTGGCGAAGAAGGAACTCGGGCCGAAGTTCAGCCTGCGCGCCTACCACGACCTTGTGCTGAAGAACGGTGCCTTGCCGCTGAACCTGCTCGAGGAGAACGTCCGCAGCTGGATTAGGCAGCAAAAGGGGTGAGGCGACCAAACCGACACACTCCGGCGCTGCGCGCCACCCCTATTCCTAGAGGGGACCCAAATCAAGGTTGGAGAAAATCCCCTCTGGAGAGGGGTGCCCGCAGCGCGGGTGTGTTTGCTTCAACCCCAACTCCCGCTCCAGCCACGCCTCGTGGTCCACGGGTGTTTTGCCGGTTGATTTGGCCGGCGACTAAATTACGTTCACGGAAGCCGAGGCGGATCGGGTTTGGGCCCGACCTGATTTTCGGTTAAACTTTCATCTCCAATCAAATTCCCATTTGATTGAGCCACTGGCAGTGGCCGAAACAACATTCGGCAAAGAAAAATGATCCACTATCACGTCTGGTTTAATTTGAAGCCCGAGGTGCGCGAGTCGGAAGGACTCGCGACGGTCGCGCGATTCCTGAAGAAACTTTGCACGATCGATGAGGCCGCGACGTTTCAGCTGCTCTCTAATAAGGGCGGGCCTCCGCGATCCAAGCTTCCACGGTATCACGCATTGGTCCAATTCGTGGACGACGCTCAGCTTGCGGACGCGATGAAGAAGCAAGCGGCACGAGGCATACATTCGGGCCTACATGGCGCGGTGATCGATGTCGTGACCGATTTCCACGTTGAGATTTTTTCGCTACTGGAAGATCCGTTACTCGATCCCGCAGCCGGCCTACATGCGTGCGAAATCTAAAAAGAAAATCCTAGGGGTCAGGTTTCTCCACGCCACCTCAGCACGTCGACGAACAGTCAGATCCAGTGGCCGTGAAAATGCGGAAGCCCGGCCTTGGAATTGAGTCAGCGGGCTTGGTGTCGAGGAGAAACCTGACCCCATATTAGCGGCCACCGGTGCCAGTCGCCGATATGTCCTGTTGTTTGCTGCTGCGAACCCAAGGTCAATCGCGCAGCCTGTGCTGCGGCTGAGAAATCGGCGACCACCATCTCACCCTACTTCAATCCCAGCTCGCGTTCCAGCCACGCCACGCGGTCGGCGGCGACCTCGGCGGTGTGCAGGTCGTGCCCCGCATCGTAGGTCGCCAGCTGCTTGCGCGGCAGGGCGGCGGCGTAGAACGCAGCGGCCTGCGTGGCGTTCACGTATTCATCCTTGTTCGCAAACTGGAAGAAGACCGAGGCGGGCGCGAGACGGGGCACGAAGTTTACCGGATCGACCGGGGCGAGCTGGGCGCGATAGGCGGCCGGGTCCTTCGGTTTGTTGGCGAAGAGGAACCAGTCGATGAAGTGCGGGACTCCGGCCATGAAGACGTAGGTCTTGGCGCGGTGGTCGAGGGCGCTGGCGATCATGCCGTACATGGCGCCGAAGTCGTGGCCCACGAAAGCCACGCGCGCCGGGTCGATGCCGGGCTGGGCCAGCAGCAGGTCCATCGCCCGGCGCAGTTCGATCACCTGGCGAACCGAGCGCGTGTAGTCCTCCTCGGGGACCCGGTTCTTATACCAGCCGGGCTCGGCCCACATGGTCTCGACCAGCAGCGACACCACACCGCGGCCGGCGAGTGCGACCGCCTCGTCGAGGAACTCGGTGCGGTTGGTCGTCTTGGGTTCTCCGAGCCAATGGACGTAGAGGATGGCGGCGTGTGGGCCGGGGCCGGTGGCGGGGGACACGAGGTAGGCCTTCACCGGCTGGCTGGCGGGGGTGAACGTGAGATCGCGCACCAAGGCGCCGCCGCGGGTCTCGCGTGCGGTTTCCTGTACATTGTACGGCGCGGTCCAGTCATAAGCGAAAATCGCGTCGGGGTCGTCCGCCGCCACTGCGCGAAAGGCGGTGAAGCCCAGGACGAAAAAGAGGTGCGGGAGTTTCATGCGCTCAGGGATGCCGGCGGATGGGGTGGGGGCAAGCGCGGCGCGATGAATGGTGCGATTGTTGCGATGACCGGTCGGAGATCGGTCCTACTTGGCCGCACCGCGCCGGAGGTTGTCGCACACGATCGCGGCGGCCACCGCGGCGTTGAGGGACTCGGCGCCGCCGAATTTCGGGATGGTGACCCGCTGCGTGACCAGCGCCTGGACCGCGGGGGAGAGCCCACGACCCTCGTTGCCGATCACGACGACAGCATCGCGCCGCGGCTTGAGAGTGTGGACATCTTCGCCCTGCAAATCGCAACCCAGCACCGGCACGGTGGCTTCCGCGAAGGCCTCATCCAGTGGCGTCGTGTGCACGGTGACGCGGGCGAAGGACCCCATGCTGGCGTTGATGACTTTCTGAGAAAACAGATCGGCGCAATCGGGTGAGAGCAGCACGCGGTCAAAGGCGAACCAGTCGGCAATGCGCAACAGTGTGCCGACGTTGCCGGGATCCTGGATGCCATCGAGCGCGAGCGTGAGGCCGTGGTTGATGGCGCCGGAAGCGGGCGCAGCCCGGTTGATTTTGCCGACGGCGAAGACGGCTGACGGAGTGGGATAGTGGCTGAGGCGGGCCATCTCGTCGGGGGTGATCTGAATAATCTGGAGTTCAGAGCGCGTCCGGAGGCCGCGCTCCACCCACTGCGGTGTCGCGTAGATTTCCACAAACGGAAAATTGGCGGCCAGCAATTCACTCACAACCTTCTCCCCTTCGACGACGAACAAGCCGAGTGCCTCGCGGTGCTTTTTTTCCTGCAGCGAGCGCAGGCGGGCAATCTCGGCTTTCGTGAGGGGCATGCGGGGAGCAGAGCAGGCGCGGGCCGGTTTGAAAAGCAGGCTTTCAAAAGCCCCGGGAGAAACTAGGATCGGCCGCATGAAACGTTATGCCCCGCTGGTCGCACTGCTGCTGTGTTTTTCGCTCTGCGGTCTGCCCCTGTGGGCGGCCGATAAGGCGAAGACGAAGACCGCCACCCCGGCGGCCAAGACCCCCGGCCTCGAGCTGGCCGCGCTGGCCACGCAGGTCACGGGCATCGCGATCTCGCCGATGCTGGGGGTGAGCGCGGTGGGGGCGTATAAATGGATGCAGGCGCATACGGACGAGGAAAAGGTGGCGCTGCCCTGGTTCGCCAACCCGGGCTTTTGGGTCCTGGGTATTTTGGCGGTCAGTGTCGTGGCCGCCAAGGATGCCTTCGGGGCCACGCTGCCTCCCGGCTGGAAAAAGCCGCTCGATATCCTCGAGACAATGGAAAACAAGGCGAGCGGCCTGGTGGCGGCGGGCGCAGTCATCCCTTCGCTCGTCACTTTGGGCTCCAATATGATCATGGATTCCTCCGGGCTGGGCGCGACAGTGGAGCTGCATGCCACCGGCCTGGCCATGCTGCCCGTGGCGACCTTCGACACGGGCTGGCTGCTGAGCATTCTCATGGTGCCGCTGTCAGTGGCGGTGTTCGCCGTGGTGTGGCTGTCGTCGCATGCGATCAACGTGCTCATCCTGCTCAGCCCGTGGGGCGCGATCGATGCCGCGCTCAAGGGCCTGCGCACCTCGCTGCTGGGCCTCGTGACGGCCACGGCGTGGATCGACCCGGTGGTGGGTGCGACGCTGTCGGTCATCATTATTTTGCTGGCCTACCTTGTGTCCGGCTGGGCTTTCCGGCTGACGGTGTTTGGTTCGGTGTTCTGCTGGGATTTCTTTACCATCCGGCGCAAGCGCTT
>JAYUBB010000134.1:0-1764 GCA_043741015.1 Opitutaceae bacterium | reverse complement strand
TATGAGGCCTTCGCCCGGGACATCCTGCAAATCGTCACCGCCAAGCCCATTTCGCTCGAGGTCTTTGCCGACGACTTCTCCGAGATGAAGCGCCAGGCGCTTATGATCGCCGGCTGGGGCCGCAACGTTTACGTCAAGATTCCGATCACCAACACGCGCCGCGAGCCGGCCCTTCCGCTCATCCGCGAGCTTTCGCACCAAGGCGTGCAACTCAACATCACGGCGATCCTCACCCTTGAGCAGGTCCGCGACGTCGCTGGCGCCCTCGACCCGAAGGTGCCGGCGGTGGTTTCCATCTTCGCCGGCCGCATCGCCGACACCGGCGTGGACCCGATGCCGATCATGCGCACCAGCCGGAAGATTCTCGCCAGCCAGCCCAAGGCCGAATTGCTCTGGGCCAGCGTGCGCGAGGTGCTGAACATCGTGCAGGCCGAGCAATGCGGCTGCCACATTGTCACCGTGCAGCACGACATCCTCGCCAAGGCCGCCAAGCTCCTCGGCATGGACCTGGATGAGCTGTCCCTCGACACGGTGAAGATGTTCGCCAACGACGCCGCCTCGGCCGGTTACAAACTCTGACCCGCGCCCCCGGGCCGGACAATTGGCTTCACATCCGTCCGGCAGCGCGGCTTGCTGTTGACCTGCCATGAAGCCCGACCCCGCCGTGCCGGCTGACCAGTTGAATCTCCTCCGCCAGCAGCTTATCCTGGCCCAGGTCCGCATCATGGAGCTGGAGGACACTCGGGATGAACTGGCGCCGAAACTGAACGAAACGGAAAAGCTCCTTACCGCCGCCCAGACCATCGCCGACCGAAAACTCGAAGAAGCCGCCCATCTCGAAAAAGTCCGGTCCGATCTGCAGGCCCAGTTTGAGCACATGCGGCATATGCAGCATGTGACCAATGAAGCCCTGACCGCCACCCGGGGCGAGGCCGCCGCCCTGGCCACCCGGGAGCAGAGCCTCCTTTCCGAAGTGGAAAACCTGCAGGTCCTCACCCGGCAGCAAGCCGAAGGCAGCCGGCGGCAGCTCGACCGTATTTCCGCCTTGGTCGCCGAACTTCGCACGACCCAGGCCGAATCCACCACCCGGTTGGAACGCCTCACTCAACTTGATGCCGAGCAACGCGGGTTGAAAGGCTCCCGCAGTTGGCGCTGGACCGCCTGGCTCCGCTCCCTCGAGCGCGCCTGGGGCGGCCACAAACCATGAGCGGAGCGGTGGCATACCGGCTGCAGGGCGAGGTGGAAAGCCCTCGCCCACTCCGGGCTCGTGGCGGAGCGGTTTCGATCTCCGGTTGGTGCCTGATTACAGGCAGCACCGAACCCCCGACGGTGCGGCTCACGACCGAAGCGGGCACCTTGCCCATGACCAGCCGGGCCAAGCGCGCCGATTTGCCCACTTTGCTACCCGGTGAACCGGCGGCCGCCCGCTGCGGATTCACCCTTTCAGGCCGCTTGCCCGAGGGAGTTTACCTCGCGCGCTTCGAGGCGCAATTACCCGATGGTCACTGGCAATGCTTCAAAACCCTGAGCCTGCTGGTCGAAGCCCGGCCCCTTGCCGTCGGCATCGAGTCGCCTGCCTCCGGCGGCAAGGTGATTAAACGCGTCCATGTCGAAGGCTGGGCGCTTCATCCCCGTCAGCCCGTGCAGGAATTGTCGCTGCGCTACGGCCACCAGGAAATTTCCTGTGCGCTGGACCGCCCGCGCACTGACGTGCCGGCGACCTATCCGGATTCACCGCACGCCGCGCGGTCCGGCTTCAAGAGC
>JAYUBB010000133.1:0-1765 GCA_043741015.1 Opitutaceae bacterium | reverse complement strand
GACATGCTCGCGGGCAACAAATTCGGCTCCGCCGGCAGCCAGATTCTCATCGAGGACTGCATGTTTGGTGACGAGACCTCGATCCTCGTCGTCGTGTCTGACCGCGACTACGTGATTCTCCCCGTCTCGCAGGACCACAAGCGCATCGGCGACGGCGACACCGGCCCCAACACCGGCGGCATGGGCACCTACTCCCCCGCCGAGGTCGTCACACCGGAACTGCTGGCCCGCATCGACCGCGAGATCGTCAAGCCCTCCGTCGATGCCATCGCCGCCGAGGGCATCAAGTTTCGCGGCACGCTCTTCATCGGCATCATGCTCACCGCCGACGGCCCAAATGTGCTCGAATACAATACCCGTTTCGGCGATCCCGAGACCCAGGTCGTGCTCCCGCGCATCAAAAGCGATTTCCTCGCCCTGCTCTGGGCCGCGGCGCACGGAAAACTGAACCGCCAGAAACTCGAGGTCAGCCCCGATGCCGCGATTTGCGTCGTCATCGCGGCCAAAGGCTACCCGGATGCCTACCCCAAGGGTGATCCGATCCTGCTCCCTGCTCCCTCCTCCCTGCCCCCTGCCACCTCCATCATCCACGCCGGCACAGCGAAGAACGCCACCGGCCAGATCGTGACCAACGGCGGGCGCGTGCTCGGTATCACCGCCCTGGCCCCCACGCTCCGCGAGGCCGCCGACCGCGCCTATGCCGCCTGCGAGCAGATCCAGTGCGCGTCGAAATACTACCGCCGCGACATCGGCGCCCGTCAACTCAACCGTAAATGAATCAATATCTCCACCTGTTCTCTGCTTGCCGCGCCGAAGCCTGGCGAAGGCGAGTCATCCTGAACGAAGTGAAGGATCCATCGGCACGGCCGCACCGCATGGCATCCTGGATTCTTCGCTGCGCTCAGAATGACAGGCTTCGCAGATTCTTCAGTTTGTTCCTGGCTCTCAGCTCCCTGCTCCTTGCTCCCAGCTCAAGCGCCACCGAACCCATCGACCTCGGCCAGGGCCTCTCCTACCTGCGGATAAACTCACTGACCACGTCTGCACCCGACCTCAACGCCGTCCTCCTTCGCCCCGCCCCCGTGGTGCTCGACCTGCGCTACACCGCCGACGAGCCCGACGCTGCCAACATCCTGCGGATGCTGAACAGCCATCCCGCAAAACCCACGCTCTACATACTCGTCAGCCCGACCACCCCTGCGTCAGTCGCCGGAATCATCACCTCGACCTCAACCCGGCTCGTGACTCTTGGGGTGAAAGACTCCCGCCCCGCTGCACAGGTCGTCGTCGAGCAGACAGCCGAAGCCGACCGCGCCGCTTACGCCGCCCTCGAAACAGGCACAACCCTCGCCCAGCTCATCTCGGGCAAGATCGAGAAGGAACGTTTCGACGAGGCCACGCTCGTCCAGGAATTCAAGAATGGTAACCACGACGCCCATCCGCCCGAAACCAGTCCGGCGAAGCCCGCTGATTCGCCTGCCCGGCCTGCCGTGGGTCAAGTCGAGCGGTTGACCGACCGCGTCCTCCAGCGCGCCGTGCAGCTTCACCGCGCTCTGCTGGCCCTGCGCCGCTAGTTTGACGCTGCCCGGAACGTGCACATGGTGCGTTTCCTGTCTTGGCTGCACACTGCTCACCGCTTACCGTTCACTGATTGATGCCCGCTCCCGGCCACATCCTCATCGTTTGTACCGGCAACATCTGCCGCAGCCCGATGGGACAGGGCTTGCTCGCCCATGCGCTCTCCGCCCAGCCCGAGCCGTTGCGC
>JAYUBB010000132.1:0-1771 GCA_043741015.1 Opitutaceae bacterium | reverse complement strand
CGGTCCTCACCGAGCAGTGCTACAAATGCCACAGTCACACCGCCGACAAAATCAAGGGCGGCCTCATGCTCGATTCGCGCGACGCTGTCCTCCACGGCGGCAGCTCCGGCCCCATCATTGTGCCCGGCAAGCCTGATGACAGTGTCCTTATCCAGGCTCTCCGTTACACCGACGCCGACCTGCGGATGCCGCCCGAGGAGCACGGCGGCAAGCTGACCGACCTGCAGATCGCCGACTTCACCGAGTGGGTGCGCCGCGGCGCGCCCGACCCGCGCGTGCCACTCGCCCTCGCCGGCGGCAACTCCTACGGCGGCGTCGGTAAAAAGCACTGGGCGTTCCAGCCCGTGCAAAAAAACGCCGTGCCGGCAGTGAGGAATATCGCGTGGGTCCAGTCGCCCATCGATAATTTTGTCCTCGCCCGCCTCGAAGCCACCGGCCTCACCCTCAACCCTCCCGCCGACAAACGCACGCTCATCCGCCGTGGCACCTTTGACCTGACCGGCCTGCCGCCCACCGAGCCCGAGATCCAACGCTTCCTTGCCGACGATTCACCTGACGCGTTCGCCAAGGTCGTCGACCGCCTCCTCGCCTCGCCGCACTATGGCGAACGCTGGGCCCGCTACTGGATGGATGTCGCCCGCTACTCCGACACCAAGGGCGACGCGCCTAAGCGCGACGATCCGCGCTTCCCGCACGCGTGGACCTACCGCGACTACCTTATCGAGGCCTTCAACACCGACAAGCCCTTCAACCAGTTCATCATCGAGCAGCTCGCGGCCGACCGCCTCGTCAACGACGCCGTCGCGAAGGCCAAGGCCGCGAAAAAGGATCCACCCACCGACCAGCACATCCTCGCCGCCCTCGGCTTCCTGACGCTCGGCAACCAGCATGACGGCCGCCGCAACGACATCATCGACGACCGCATCGACGTCACCACCAAGGCGTTTCTCGGCCTCACTGTCTCCTGCGCCCGCTGCCACGACCACAAGTTCGATCCCATTCCGACCAAGGATTACTATTCACTCTACGGCGTCTTCGCCAACACGGCCGAACCACGCTCGGTCATGCAGGAGCCCACCCTGCAAACCAAGATCCCCAAGACCCCCGAACTGGATGACTATCTGGCCAAGGCCTCGGAGTTGCAGACCAAGGTGACCGACCTGCAGAAGGACTTCCTGGAGTTCCGCCGCTCCCGCACGCGCAATCCCGACAAACGGCGCGAACTCGTCCGCGCCGAGGGCCTGCTCCAGCGTGAGATTGGCAACCTTGAGATGAACCACCCCGGCGCCCCCGCACGCGCCCACGCCCTCACCGATGTGCCCAATCCCAAGGATTATCCTGTCCTGCTCCGCGGCGAGGTGCAGAACGAGGGCGGGATCGTCCCGCGCCGCTTTCTCGAGATCCTCTCACCTGATCCCAAGAAACGTCTCGAGTGGACCAAGGGCAGCGGCCGGCTCGAGCTCGCGCAGGCCATCGCCGATCCGAAAAATCCCATGACGGCCCGCGTCCTCGTGAACCGGCTCTGGCAGCAGCATTTTGGCGCCGGCTTCGTCGAGACCCCCGACAACCTCGGCAATATGGGCGGCACGCCTACCCACCCCGAGCTGCTCGACTGGCTTGCGACAAAATTCGTCGCCGACGGCTGGTCGATCAAGAAGCTCCACCGTACCATTCTCCTCAGCAGCACCTACCAGCAAAGCAGCCAGGCCAATCCCGTTGGCGCCGCCGCCGATCCCGACAACAAGCTGCTCTGGCACTACAGTCTGCACCG
>JAYUBB010000131.1:0-1798 GCA_043741015.1 Opitutaceae bacterium | reverse complement strand
TAGTGCTTAGTTGCGTAAGTTAACGATAGTATTTCGCAGTTGCGCGCCTTTGACCTCGCGCTTGCGCCATTTGAAAGGCTTGGCCGTGGGATTGTAGGCGGCGATGAACGCATCGATGGCCTGGCCCAATTCGGCGACGCTGCGGAAGCTGGCCCCGCGAAGGGCCTTTCGGGACATGATCCCAAACCAGATTTCAACTTGGTTGAGCCAGCTCGCCGAGGTTGGAGTGAAGTGGAAGTGCACATTGGGATGTTGCGCCAGCCAGTCGTCGCATTTTTTGTGGGTGCAGTAGTTGTCGAGGATGACGTGCAGTTCGCGTTGCGGTGGCGCGTCCGCCACGATCTGATCCATGAACTGCAGGAACTCCGCGCGCCGCTTGAGCGTCGTCTGGCTCGTCGTAATTGCGCCGGTCGCCACCTGCAGGGCCGCGAACAGATTGAGGGTGCCGTGACGCTTATAGGTGCTCTTGCAGCCCCGCACGATCTTGCCGTTGTCGGTTTCGACATAGCCGGTGGCCCGCTCCAGCGCCTGAATGCTCGGTTTTTCGTCCACGCTGATCACTAGGGCCTTTTCCGGCGGATTCAAATACAGGGCGATAATATCGGCCGCCTTCGCCGCGAACTGTTTGTCTGTGCTGACGCACCACGAGCGCTGGCGCTGCAAGCAGACGCCCTCCTTGCGCAGCACCCGCCAGACCGCATGAACCGAGCCTTTGGCGGCCTTCGCCAGCGCCGGACCATCCCACGCCGCTTGGCCGGCGGGCGGCGGTTGCTCCAGCGTCGCCAGCACGCGGTTGCGAAACCCTTGGTCGTAGATTGGTTTCGCACCCGGGCGCGGCGCATCCGCCAGGCCCTTCAGTCCGTGCCGGGCAAAGCGCTGCCGCCATTTGATTACCGTATTCGGCCGGGTTTGGCACCGCTCGGCGACCGCCGTCACCGTCTCTCCGGCCACGCACCCCAGAATCATGCGCGCCCGCTCCACCGTCTGCCTCGCCTCCGTTCGGCTCGCCGCCCGCACCTTCAGGGCTTGAAGGTCGGCTTCATTACACGTGATACGAGCGGCGGTTCGTGACATGCACCCCGTCTGCCATATATCTCTAATCATTGCAAGTAAGCACTAGCCGCAATATTTCACACCCCTCCATGTCCAACCCACACACCCCGGCGCTGCGCGCCACCCCTCTTCATAGAGGGGAATTTAAAGCCGCGCAGCCGAAGTCCCCTCTCTCAAGAGGGGTGCCCGACAGGGCGGGGTGTGTCGGGAACGCACGCGGCATGACTCACTCTTGCCGTCAGTCTGTCATGCGAACCTCAATAGCCGCTTACTGGACTGTCCCACCGATCCGCCCTTGTGCCGCTTTCCATGGCGGGGCTAGCTACGGCGTACCCCATGGCCCTCCGCTGGCGCATCGCCCTTCTCGTCAGTCTCGCGATCGCGATCAGTTATCTCGACAGGCAGACGCTGCCCATTGCCATTGGCGAGATCCAGCGCGAGTTCCCGGTCTCGAATTCGGTCAAGGCGTTCCTGGATTCCGCTTTCCTGCTCACTTACGGGGTAATGTATGTCGTCGGAGGCCGCCTGCTGGATGTGCTCGGCACGCGGCGCGGTTTTCTGCTCATCATGGTGTTCTGGTCGCTGGCCTGCGCGAGCCATGGTTTTGCGGGCGGCGTGCTGGCGCTGGCCGCGAGCCGGCTCCTCCTCGGCATGGGGGAGGGCGGGGGATTTCCGGCGGCGACACGGGTCGTGGCCGAGTGGTTTCCGGCCAAGGATCGCGCGACCGCGATGGGGCTCATCAACG
>JAYUBB010000130.1:0-6120 GCA_043741015.1 Opitutaceae bacterium | reverse complement strand
TTTGCCCGCGATGCTGAAACAGAAGCACGGGGATATCTTCTTCATGAGTTCGATCGCCGGGCTCGGGGCCTATCCGAACGCCGCGGCCTACTGCGCCGCGAAGTTCGGTGTGACCGGCCTGGCCAAGGTGCTGCGGGCCGAGACCAAGGCCAAGGGCGTGCGCGTGTGCTGCGTCCATCCCGGCGCCACCTGGTCTCCCTCGTGGGAGAGGAGCGGAGTGAAGCCGGAGCGGATCATGCCCGCCGGGGACATCGCCCGCGCCATTCTCGATGTGTACCGCCTCAGCCGCCGCACCGTTGTCGAGGAGATCGTCCTTCGTCCGCAGTTGGGCGATGTGTAAGCGCGGCGAAGCCGCGCAAGGGACAAGTAACAAGGGGCAAGGCACAAGACGACTGGCCGTCGCCTTGATACTTGTTAATTGATACTTGGGACTTATCCATCCCTGCATGCCGACAATCCGCCAGACCGTGCTTGTGGTTGAGGACGAGGCGTCCATTGCCGAGACCATCGTCTATGCGTTGCAGACCGAGGGGTTTACGCCGCTGTGGAAGACGACCGGCCGGGAGGCACTGGCCGCGCTGAAACAGCAACCGGTCGCGTTGGTGGTACTTGATGTCGGCCTGCCGGACATGAGCGGCTTCGATGTCTGCCGGGAAATGCAGAAGCTCGGCGCCCCACCCGTAATTTTTCTCACCGCCCGCAGCAGCGAAGTGGACAAGATCGTGGGATTGGAGCTCGGGGCTGACGATTATTTGGCCAAGCCTTTCAGTCCGCGCGAGCTGACGGCGAGAGTCCGGGCGATTCTGCGGCGGGCCACTGGCAAGGGTGCTGCGGCGCCGGTTTCCACAGGATGGGCGCACGACGAGGCGCGTTGCCGGATCACCTACCGGGGCCAGGCCCTCGAGCTCACGCGCAACGAATACCGGCTGCTCGTGGCGTTGCTGGCGTCGCCGGGGCGGGTGTTCAACCGCGACCAGCTGATGGCGGCGGCGTGGGACGATCCCGGCGCGGCACTTGACCGCACGGTGGATGCGCACATCAAAACGCTGCGGGCCAAACTGCGCGAGGCCGCGCCGGAGTCCGACCCGATCGTGACGCACCGCGGGCTGGGTTATGCGCTGAGGGAAGAATGAAAATCCGCACGGCCATCTTCGGCGTTTATGTGATCGCCTCGGCGGTTGGGTTCGCCGCCATGATGGGACTGGTGTTGCGCGATGTGCGGTTGCGCTATGTGGAATCGATGCGCCGCACCCTGGGCGACACGGCGGCCTACTTGGCGGCGTTTGCCGCGCCGGAGTCACCAGCCGAGGAGTGGACCAGAAAACTCACGGCGTTACCCAAGCATGCGGATTTGCTTCGCGTGTTCGCCTGTGATCGCGACGGGCGGGTGATCTTTGACTCGGCGGGTCGTGATCTGGGACAAATCTACACGTGGCCGATGACCGGAGGCGGTCCGGCCGCCTCGGAGAATTACACGGTTTCGAACGTGGCGGAAGTTGGCAATGAGCTGCGGGTGGCCTCGCGAGTGCGACGAGGCAGCGAGTTGCTGGGCTGGGTCGGCGTCGGCCGGCCCTTGGCATCCGTGGTCGAGGGGGTGCGCGTGGCGCGCTGGCGTCTGGTGGGGTATGCGGGCGTGATCGCCTTGGTGATGATCGTGGCCGGCTGGTGGATCGCCGCGCGGCTGACACACTCGCTCGAACGACTGACGGCCTATGCACGGAACGTCCGCGATGGTCGCCGAGCCGCGCCACCCAAGTCGCGGGCCAGAGAAATCGCGGAACTCAGCTTGGCGTTTGAGGAAATGCGCGACGCGCTGGAAGGCCGGCAGCATGTCGAGCGCTACACCCAGCTGCTGGCGCACGAGGTGAAGGCCCCACTGGCGGCGATCCGCGGCGCAGCCGAGCTGCTCGACGAGACCATGCCGGCGGAACAGCGGCAGAAATTTCTGGGCAACATCCGGACGGAAGCCGCGCGCATCCAGCGCATCATCGACCGGCTGCTGGAACTTTCGTCCCTCGAGGCCCGCAAGGCGCTGCGTCAGACCGAGACGCTGGCCGTGGCGCAACTGGCGGGGGAAGCGGCCGACGTGGTGCGGCCCGCCGGTGCGACCCGGGAGGTGACGTTCACGGTGCGGGGCGGCCCGGAAGCGACGGTACGGGGTGAGGGTGTGCTCCTGCGCGAGGCGTTGGTGAATCTCCTGCAAAACGCGTTCGAGTTTTCGCCTGACGGCGGCGAGGTGACGCTGGGCTGGACGGTGGACCACGGCCGGGTGGTGTTTGCCGTGGAGGATGCCGGGCCGGGTGTGCCCGACTACGCCCTGCCGCGGGTGTTTGACCGTTTCTATTCGCTGCCGCGTCCGGGCAGGGAGCGGAAAAGCACGGGCCTCGGGCTGGCCTTGGTGCGCGAGATTGCCCTCCTGCATGGCGGCGATGCCACCTTGGAAAACCGGACCGGGGGAGGCGCCCGGGGGACGGTGTGGGTTCCATTGGCCTGAACAACACATTTCCGGGCGAATTCATCGTCTCTTCACACTGCCTTCACACCAACCGGGCAGAGTAGAGCGATGAATTCCATACCTCTTGCCCGGGTCCGCTGGTTCAAACGCTGGGGCTGGTTCTACCGCCCGGTCCATTTGCTCGGCTGGTTCACCGCCCTGGCGGCAGGGGCGTTTTTGGTGAATGTCCTCGTGGTCATTGATGCACAGGCTCATTCGGTAACGGACACGCTCTACCGATTCTATGTCTTCGCCGCGCCGACGTTCCTGGGCCTGATGTGGATCAGCTCGCGCGCCAGTGACGAAAACGGCGGTGGCCGGTGAGTGAGGGAGACACGCGGCGCGGTGCCGGTGATGCGGAACCAGCCAGCATGGATTGGCGTGACCTTGCGCGGCGTCCGAGTGCGTTTGCGCCGCTGGTGCTTTCGCTGGCCGCATTTGCGCTGGTGGCGGGGCACGTCGCGATTTACGGCGTGGTCAGGGAGGCCGACGAGGGCACCGCCGCCCATCTGTGGCAATTGCTGATGGTCACGCAGGTTCCCATCATGATGTTCTTCGCGGTGAAGTGGCTGTCTCGTGCGCCTAGGGCAACACTGACAATTCTCGCATGGCAGCTCGCGGCCGCGGTTGGAGCTGCGGCCCCGGTCCTTTTCCTCGACCTATGAACCCAACAAACCAAGGGACCGAGCCTCCCGTCATCGCCCCGCCGGCACCGAACCGGCGCAACACCGTCACCCTGAAGCTGCTGTTCATTGCGGCATTGGTGCTCCTGCTGCAGCTTCCGCTCAGCCTCATCAATGACCTCCGCAAGGAACGCAGTGGCAACCGCGAGGCGGCGCACACGCGCCAAGACGATTTGCGCCAAGCCAGCCCGGAACAGGCTTACTCGCCGGCCGTGGCTGCGGCGGAGGGTTACCGCATGGTCGAGCGCTCTCTCAAGCACAGCGTGCTGGTGCTGACATTAGTATTCGCGGCGTTCTTCCTCTTCGAGACCCTCGCCGGTCTGCGGCTGCACGCCGTGCATTATGGCTTGGTGGGGACGGCGCTCTGTCTTTTCTACCTGGCGTTGCTGGCCCTCGGTGAAGTGCTGCCGCCCGGGTCAGCGTATATCGTGGCGGCGGTGGCGTCGTCGCTATTGATCGTATGCTATAGCGTCTCAATCCTGCGAAGCTACGTCCGGGCTTCCAGTATCGCCGTGCTGCTGGCGGCCGAGCACAGCGTGCTGTATGTCGTGCTTCGCATGGAGGATTATGCCCTGCTGGCCGGCACCGCCGCGCTTTTCGTCGCCTTGGCCGGGGTGATGTTCTTCACGCGCAATGTGGACTGGTTCGCCCAAGAGACCGGCAAGGGGGCCCGCGCATGAGTGATCCGTCTGCAGCCTCCGGGGCCGTGCCGGTGCTCTCGAAAAGCACCCGCAGCCCTGGAAGATTCACGGCAGGCGCTCGATCTTCAGGATGCGGACGGGCGGGGTGAGTTTCTGGCCGTCGGCGGGGGCGGTCTGGATTTTCTTCACGATATCCAAGCCCTGGGTCACGCGGCCGAAGGCGGCGAAGCCTTGGCCGTCGGGGTTGCGCTTGCCACCGAAGTCGAGCTCGGGCTGATCGCCGACGCAGAGGAAGAAATCCGAGGTGGCGGTGTCAGGCCCGTCGCGCGCCATCGAGATCGTGCCGTCGAGATGCTTCAGGCCGGTGGCATTGGTGCGCTCAAGGGCGATGGCCGGCCAGTCCTTCTCGGCGAACTCCGGACTCACTCCGCCCTGGATGACCTCGATCTTCACGGTGTTGTTAGGCTGGTTGTCCGGATGCAGCGTGACCGTGCGGTGGAACTGTCCGCCGGTGTAGCGGCCCGCCTCGACGTATTTCAGGAAGTTGGCGACGGTGGCGGGCGCGTGGGCCGAATCGAGTTTGACTTCGATGATGCCCAGCTCGGTGTGGATGCGAAGTGAGGGGGCGGCGACAGCGGATCCGATCACCAGCAGTCCGAGGGTGAGCAGCCGGCAAAGCTGGTGGCTGAATGAAAGGGGTGGATTCATTGCTCCGAAAGCAGACGGAAGGTGGCCGGTTCATCCTCCTCGATCGAGGGAAAACGCCCGATTTCCGGATTCAGAAAGAAATTATCCCGGAGGTCGTCGTTGGCCGTGGACACCTCGCTGATGATGCATTCCTCGCTCAACGGCTGAAACTCATGCCATATGCCGGGCGCGAGCGTGACGCGCGAACCGGCGGCGAGGGAAAATGGCCGGCCGGTCGGGACCGGTGCGGGCTCGCCATTGACCGACAGTATGAATGTCGCAGGGAAGTCCTTTTTTGCATCGGGCTTGGCCGGCCAGAGCCGCAGGGTGAGTTCGCCGCTGCGGCAGACGATGTCCTCTTTTTTCCTGGCGTGAGTGTGACAGGGCGTCATCTGGCCGCGCCGGGCATACATGAGTTTTTCGCAATACTCAGGTTCGGTGGCCAGGTTGACGAGGGTCAGGCCGAAGCGCGCGAAGTCGCGCAGGCCGAAATCGGTGACATCCCAGCGGGGGTCGGGCGGCAGACTCCAATGGTGCCGTGCGAAACAGGCGAGAGCATCGCGACAGGCGCGATTGATGGCAGAGCGTTTCATGGCAGGAACGAGGTCGGAAATCTCCGCGCAGATTGCCCCGGGGTGGGATGCCTGGGCCTTACAGCAGCGTCTGCTGGTTGCTCGAGGCGGCCTTGAGGCCGATGGCGCCGTAGCCCTTGGCGGTGAGGATGCGGCCTTGGGCGGTGCGGGCGAGGTAGCCTTCCTGAATCAAAAACGGTTCGTGGACTTCCTCGAGGGTCTCGGCCTCCTCACCGACGGCGATGGCGATGGTCCCGAGGCCGACGGGGCCGCCCGCGTAATTCTCAGCCATAAGCCGGAGGACGCGCTTGTCCATCTCGTCAAGTCCGGCGGCGTCGATCTCCAGTAGCTCCAGTGCGGCGGCCGCGACGGGCTGGGTGATTTTGCCCTGGGCTTTCTCGGAGGCGTAGTCGCGGCAGAAGTTGATGAGATTGTTGGCAATGCGGGGCGTGCCGCGGGCACGGGTGGCGATCTCCAGCGCGCCCCCGGCGTCGAGTCCGACCTTGAGCAGGCCGCAACTGCGGCGGACGATGCCCTCGAGCGTAGCGCGGTCGTAGTAGTCGAGCCGGGTGTTGAGCGTGAAGCGCGAGCGGAGCGGGGCGGTGAGCAGGCCGGAGCGCGTGGTGGCGCCGATGAGCGTGAACTTCGGGATCGAGAGCCGCACGCTGCGGGCGTTGGGACCCTGGTCGATCATGATGTCGAGGCGGAAGTCCTCCATCGCGCTGTAGAGGTATTCCTCGACAGTTTTCGGGATGCGGTGGATCTCGTCGATGAAGAGGATGTCGCCCTCCTCCATGCTCGTCAGCAGGCCGGCGAGATCGCCCGCCTTCTCGATCACCGGGCCGGAGGTGACGCGGACCGTGCGGCCGAGTTCGTGGCCGAGGATGAACGCAAGGGTGGTCTTGCCGAGGCCGGGCGGACCTGAGAGCAAAATGTGGTTGAGGGCCTCGCCGCGGCGCTTGGCGGCACCGACCATGACCTTGAGCCGCTCGACGGTCTTGGGTTGCCCGGCGAAATCCGAAAACGACAGCGGGCGGAGCGCG
>JAYUBB010000129.1:0-6146 GCA_043741015.1 Opitutaceae bacterium | reverse complement strand
TCGCCGGCGGTCGGGATGTCGAGGCCGCCGAGCTGGTTGAGGAGCGTGGTCTTGCCGGAGCCGGAGGGACCGAGCAGCACGACCAGCTCGCCGGCGTTAAGGTCGAGGTCCACGCCGTCCAGCGCCCGCACCTCGGCGGTGCCCGTGCCGTAGATCTTGGTCAGACCGCGCACATGAAAGACCTTGTCGCCGTTGATGGGAGCGGCGAATGCAGGGGAACCGGGAGCGTAGGCGGGATTCACGACGGAGGGAGCCGACACGCTACCGGCCCTCCGTCGTCGCGCAATCAAAAGCCCGGTGTCGCCCCGGCCTTTGGGCACAGTCAATGGACGGAAGCAGGCCGCATGCTAGCGTCTGGGCGCGTCCATCTGGATCTGCGCCATCGCATCCTCGCCGAGCGGCGCCGAGCGCTTGAGCCTGAGGCTCTCGCCAAATTCCCGGGCGAAGTCGCGCTTGTAGTGCCAGGTGATCAGCGCGATGACGGTCATGGCGATGAGGGCACCAAGGGAGGCCATCGCCATGTCATTCTGCGAATCCCAGACGTCGCCCTGGGAACCGAGGAAGTCATTGCCGGCGTCGCTGCCGACGATCAGCGCGGTGCGCCATTCGATGAGCTCATAAATCATCGAGGTGCTCATGGTGAAATCGAGCGGGAGGAAGTAGCCCCAGAAGCCGCGGACGCTGGCGACGCGCAGGAAGATCTCGCGAATGGGGTAGGCGAGCAGGAATCCGTAGGAAAAATGCACCAGCCGGTCGAAATTGTTGCGGGTGAAGCCGAGCTGGGAGTTGAGGGTCACCCCGAAGAGCGAATGCCACCAGTCGTCGTAGGGCACCCGGGCGTAGGTCCAGTGCGCGCCGGTCTCATGCAGGCAGGTGAACAGGAAAATCAGGGTGTAACTGAAGCGCGAGAGCGGCATCCGCCGGTAGGAGAAGACCAGAGGCAGAAAGAGCAGCACCACCAGCGCGTTCTCCATGGCCCAGGTGAACGGCTTGGACGCCCCGATGAAGGAGCGCAGCATGACCAGCCCCAGCAGCCCCGCCAGGATGGAGACATAGCGGCCGCGCGGGATGGCCCGCAGGGCGGCCACGACGGTGTTCACCCGCTGGCGAGCCTGGACGAGGCGCTTGGATGGTTTCATCCCGTCTAACGACAGATGCCCGAGGCGGGGGTTGCGGTTTTGGCAGGATAATCTCGCCGTGCCCCGGCCCCTCGCTTGTGCTGGCGGCATGAATCGGACCGACCGGCTCGTGGCGATGGTGATGTTCCTGCAAGGAAGGCGCGTCGTGCGCGCGGCGGAGATGGCCCGGCACTTCGAGGTGACGGAGCGGACGATCTACCGCGACATGTCCGCGCTCGGCGAGGCGGGTGTGCCGATCAGCGGCGAGGCGGGCGTGGGCTACTGCCTGATGAAAGGCTATCAGCTTCCACCGGTGATGTTCACGGCCGAGGAGGCGTCGGCGTTTTTTGTGGGCGGCGAACTGGTGAAACAGTTCACCGACGCCTCGCTGCAGGGGCCGATGGCCTCGGCGCTCGACAAACTGCGCGCGGTGCTGCCGCGCGACCGGCAGGACCACGTGGAGAAACTGGTCAGCCGCACGATCGTGCGGGGGCGGGTGGGGCGGGCGGCGCCCGACGTGGGCACGCAGCGCTGGATGGTGACGGTCCAGCAGGGCGTGGTGCTGCGGCGCGTGTTGCGCCTGGCCTACCGCGGGCTGGAGCGCGACGAGGACACCCAACGCGAAGTGGAACCGCTGGGCGTGGTTTTCTACGGCGGCTCCTGGTATCTGGTGGCGTGGTGCCGGTTGCGGAAAGGCATCCGGCATTTCCGGGTGGACCGCATCCAGCGGCTGGAGCTGCTGCCCGTGACCTTCCCGGCGCGGGAGGATTTTTCGCTGGCGGAACACATGGAGCGCTCGGGGGTGGAAGGCGAAAGCCGGCCCGTGCGCATCTGGTTTCACGACCACGCCCGGGAGCGCGCGCAGCGCGAAAGCTACGCCACGCTTAGCGAGGACAAGCGGCGCGACGGCGGCGCGGAGTTCACGCTGTATTCCTATTCGCTCGAATGGACCGCACAGTGGCTGCTCTCGTTTGGCGAACGGGCCGAGGCGGTGGCACCGCCGAAGCTCCGCCAGCTCGTGCATTCAGCGGCGGAGAAAATCGCGGCGAAACACGCTTAACTGTATCGTCATTGCGAGGAGCTTGGCGACGAAGCAATCCAGCTGGATCGCCACAGCCCGTGCTGCGGGCCTCGCGATGACAAATCACTCCTGACATAGGGTTGTCAGGGCGGGGTGGTATAAACGGGGCATGACAACCCCTGCTGCCTTCCAGGTCACCGGCATCGCCTTCGCCATCTACCCAGTCACCGACGTCGTCCGTGCGCGCAAATTCTACGAGGAAAGCCTCGGCCTGAAGGTCGGCGCGGAGATGGAGTTCGCGCCCGGCAAGTGGTGGGTCGAATACGACGCGGGCGGTCCCAGTGCGCTCGCCATCACCAATTTCGAATCGCCGGCCATGAATGCGACAAAGAGTCCGGGCGTCGCGCTGGAGGTGTCCAACTACGAGGCGGCCCTCGCCCTCGTGCGTGCTGCCGGGGTCACCATCACGTGGGGCCCCAACGAATTTCCGGTCTGCCGCAGCTTCGCGGTCAAGGACCCCGATGGCAATGACCTCTATTTCCACCAACGCAAATCCCACGCCTGAGATCCGCCCCGCCATGCAAATCCGCACCATCACCCTGACGGTCGCCGCGCCGCGGGAGGACGTCTTCAATCTGCTCGCGGACATCGAGAACCTGCCGCGCTGGGCGGGGGGATTTTGTGAATGGATCGAACTGCACCGCGAGGGCTGGTGGGCTTACACCGCCTTGGGCGAACTGGCGGTCGAGACCAAGGTTGATGACATTGCCGGAGCCATCGATCTGCGGCTCGGGCAGGTGGCGGGATGGAAAATTGTGCTTTCGCTGCGCGTGGGGACCGATCGGGACGGGAGATCACTGCTCAGGCTCGTCTGCACGCAACCCGCCGGACTGTCGGACGAGCACTACGAGCGCCTGATCGAGTCGCTCCTGGCGAGCCTGCGCGATTTCGCCGGGCGGTTTCACACCGAGCCGGCCGGGCTGGCGGCGGGGTGAGCGGTTGGTCCATTCCACCGGCTCAGGTGTCGCGCGCATCTTCCGGCAGCCACCAGGCGCAGAGGGCGGCGGCGAGCGCGAGGAAACTGGAGTAAAGCAGGGCGGTGCGGAAATCGCCCACCGGGGCCAGCCAGCCGAAGATGATGGAGGCCGCGGCGGCGGCGATGCGTCCGATGTTGTAGCAGAAGCCCGCGCCGGTCGTGCGCAGCAAGGTGGGGAAGAGCGGCGGAAGATACATGGTGAACAGGCCGAACACCCCGCCGAAAAATCCGCCGATGGGCAGCCAGAACCACGCCAGCTCGCCAAAGCCGCGCGGCACGATGAACGCCCCGAAAATGCTGCCGCCGAGTCCGGCGAACAGCAGGGCGATTGCGCGGCGGTTGCCCAGGCGCTGCGCGAGCCAGCCGGCGCCGAAGTTGCCGAACAGGGAGGCGAAATTGAACGCGAAGAAGGCGGCGGAGACCAGTCGCGTGACGTCTCCGGCCGGGGTATGGGCATCGGCGAGAACTTTCCTCAGGTGCTGCGTCTGCCAGAAAAGATACAGCCACCATGCGGAGAGACCGAGCGCGCAGACGATCGTGGTGCGCAGCGTCGTTGATCGCACTTCGCCCTGGAACAGCGCGATCGCCCGGGGCTTTTTCCGGACGGCGGTGCCGGCCTGCTGCCAGGCGGCGGGCTCGGGGACATGCCGGCGGATCCAGAAGACCAGGAACGCGGGAATCACGCCGATGAGAAAGACCCAGCGCTCGGAACCGGCCGGCATATAGCTCAGGAGCAGGCCGACAAAAACGGCGCCACTGAGCACCCCCACATTGACGCCGGACTGGAGCACGGCCGCCAGCCACGGCCGCCAGGCCTTGGGCCAGGTTTCGGACAGGAGTGAGGCACCGACGGCCCACTCGCCGCCGATGCCGACGGCCGCAATGAAACGGAAGATCATCAGCTGCCACCACGTCTGGGCAAAGGCACACAGGCCGGTGCAGACGGCATAGGTCAGAATAGTCAGCGCAAGCGCCCGGCTGCGGCCGAGCAGGTCGCCGAGCCGGCCGAAGAACGCGCCGCCCACGGCCCAGCCCACGAGGAACGCCGCCTGGATGTAGGCAACCTTGCCCTTGACCTCGGGATCGGCGGAACTGGCTGCGCCGAGCAGTTGCACGACGAGCGGCGTGGCCACGAGGGTGTAAAGATGCAGCTCAAGGCCGTCGAACATCCAGCCGAGCCACGCGGCGCCGCCGGATTTCCACTGCTGGGGCGACAGTTCGCTCAGGCGCGTCGCTTCGCGAGCAGGGGTGGGGGCGACGGTCATGGGGTGCCGGGCAAATAAGGGGGTCGCCGCGGCCAAGTCCAGCGAATCCACCCGGCCGGGTGTCCGCGAAAACGCTCGAAGTTGAAGGGATGCGCGCGGCGCCGGTGTTATGCCGTGCAAGGCTTTCCCTTTGGCGATGCCTGGTAGGTCATCGCCCAGTGTGCCAGACGCCGGCCTGCCTAGCGGGCCGGCGTCTCATTTTTCCGCGAGCAGATTCTCCAGGTCGAGTGCGGCGGTCATCATGGCCAGACCGCCGTCAGGCGAGCGCGGCCAGTCCTTTTCCGGCCGGTCCCAGTAAAGTTCGACGCCGTTCTGGTCGGGGTCGCGCAGGTAGAGCGCCTCGCTCACGCCGTGGTCGCTGGCGCCGTCGAGCGGGATCTTCGCGGCAATGAGCCGGCGGAGCGCATCGGCGAGGTCGGCGCGGGCCGGATAGAGGATGGCGGTATGAAACAGCCCGGTGCTGCCACGCGGTGGCGGCGACCCGCCGAGGCTTTCCCACGTGTTGAGCCCGATATGATGGTGGTAGCCGCCGGCCGAGAGGAACGCCGCCTGCGCGCCGTAGCGCTGCATCAGCGCGAAGCCGAGCACGCCGCAATAGAAGTCGAGGGCGCGCGACAGGTCGGCGACCTTGAGGTGGACGTGGCCGATGCGGACGCCGGTGGCGAGGGGCTTGGCGGTGATTGACATGGGTACAGGCTGGCTCCTTTGCCGCAAAACGCAAAAACTTGGGGCCGGTGGGGAAAACAATTCTAGATTATCCGCCCCGAAGGGCTATACTGCAGTCGAATCGGCCAACCCCCTCCGCCATGAAAATTGTCTTCCGGCTCGTGCTGTTCTGTCTGCTCGCCGCGGCCTCGCCCCTGTGGGCCGCGTTTGAATCGATCGCTGTCGAGGTCACCGAGGAACCCCAGATGCCTGCCGTCCTGCGGATGAACGGCCTGTCCAATGGCCGCGTGGTCGTGGTGATTGACGTCGGTCCGGATGGCCGGCTGGTGGACTGGCTCGTGCTGAGCGCTTCGCACCGGGAGCTGATCAAACCCTGCGTCGAGGCCCTGCAGGTCTGGCGCTACAGACCGGCGCGGTACAACGGCCAGCCGGTGCTGGCACAGTTGCAGCTTTCGATCGACCTCAGCCAGACGGGTGCCGTCGTCAGCCGGTCGGTTTTGGACATGGCGGGTGACATGATTGAAAGGCTTGGGGGCCGGCCGTTGGATTTCCAGGCCTGCCCGGCCAGCGAGATCGACCGCCCGCCGGTGCCGGTTGAAACCATCGCGCCCCGCTACGCCACCGAGGCGGAGAAGGAGGGAGTGCGCGGCCGGGTAACGGTTCATTTCTACATTGATGAGAAGGGGGTGGTGCGGATGCCGGCCGTGCAGGCTGATGCCCATCCCTACCTTTCCTCCGTGGCGATCGAGGCGCTGAAGGGATGGAAATTCGCTCCGCCCACCCGCCATGGCCGGCCGGTGCTGGTGGCCGCCGCGCAGGAGTTTTCCTTCGGCGGACAGTAAGGTAAGGGGAAGGGCTTCAATTCAGGATGACAGCCATTTAGAGGGATGCCCAAGTCCGGCGGGCATATTTTTCCACACCCGGCTTGCCTGCCGGCGCGGGGTGGCCCAAGTTGGCCCGTTCCCATGGCCGCTCTCCTCACTTTGCTCGACGTCACGCTCCACTTCGGCGGTCCCGCCATTTTGGAAAAGGTCAATTTC
>JAYUBB010000128.1:0-6146 GCA_043741015.1 Opitutaceae bacterium | reverse complement strand
CGAAGGGCAATTTCCCCATCATCAACAAGTGTGGCATCACCGGCGATCTGCTCGGGCCGCCGAATTACCACCGGTACCAGCAAATCATCCAACAGCATTACACCGCCAAGCTCAGCCGCATGCCTTTCGAGCGTTTCCGCGAGAGCATCGTCTCGGTGCGCGAGCCCGAGGTTTCGGCCGCCTGGTTGGAAAAGATGAAGAAGATCACGCGCTACACCTGGAGGCCGCCCGTCGCCAAGACCCTGACCACGCCGCCCATGGCGGCCCCGGCCGATGCCCAGCCCGTCGAGGCGCCAGCCGCGCCCGCGGCGGAATCAATCCCTGTTCCCGAGACAACCGCGACCGCCCCTGCGGCGACCCCGGCCATCACCTTCGACAGCATCGAGGACGCCCGTCTGCATCTGCTGACGCACGCCCGTGACAAGGTCGTGCGTGCGCTCGAGAACGTGCGTTTCCACGGCAAGAACATCGAGAAGCTGCCGCCCGGCGAGATCCGCCGCGCGCTGGAGGGTCACATCGAGCGCCAGCGCCGCTTCCCCCTCGACACGGCCAACGCTCTCCGTGGCCGCCTCCGTCGCGAGAGCTTCACCATCTTCAAGAAAGGCTCGCGCGGCGTATCCTACGTCTGCGCCGTCAAGCGCCGCTTCCGCGTGCCCGGCCAGGTGTTCTCCGACAGCATCTCGGCGCTGATCGATTTCATCGAGAAGCACCCGATGGTCCACGTGAAGGACCTGCCGAAGAACTATCTCGGCATCGATGTCGCCGCCCTGCAGGCCCCCGCGCCCGCCGCCCCGGTCCCTGAGGGCACGACGCAGTCCCAGGCGCCCTTTGCGGCGCTGCCACCGGAGCAGGCCGAGAAGCTCCGCAAGATGAGCAACGATCTGCGCTGGCTCGTCATGGAGGGCTACGTGACGGAATTCTCCGACAGCAAGCTTTTCGCCCCGCCGGCCATGGTGCCTCAGGCCGCCAAGAAGGCCGAGGCAGGCGATGAGGAGAATGATCCGGAGGACTTTCCCGATGTTACGGCGGCCGCGCCTGCGGCTGAAGTCCCGGTGCCCGTTGCCAGTACCGAGGCGGAAACAACTCCGACGCAATCAGTCCCGCAAACTGTCACTCCAGCCGCCGCTGAGCCTTCCGCCGTCGCTGGAGAAGCTATGGCGGACAAGACGGCTGGCGGGCCCTCCGGGGAACCCAAGCCCGAGGCCCAAGCCTGATCTCTCACGTAGCCCGCTCAGTTGAGCGGGCTTTTTATTTCAGGTGCAGATGATGCCTGTCTCCATCAACAATCGAGAGTGTCAGGTGCCAGGCATTCCTGGGCAGCCACGCGCCGGTTTTCTCCGGCCACTCGATCGCGAGGCACCATGGACTGGTGAGAAATTCCTCCAACAGCAGTGAGTCGAGTTGCCGCTCATTCTCCAGTCGGTAGGCGTCAAGGTGCACCAGCTTGCGGCCACTGCCTTGGTAAACCGAATAGATGGCAAACGTCGGGCTCGTTACCTGCTCACGTACGCCGAGCCCCTGCGCCAGGCCCTGCACGAAGGTCGTCTTGCCCACACCCATGTCGCCGTGGAGCGCGAGGGTGGTGTCGGGCGGCAGTGCGCCGGCCAACTCGGCGGCGATGGTGCGGGTCTCCGCCGCCGAAGCAGTGGTGATGCCTGCCTTGAGTTTTTCGAGGAGGCTCATGGGCGCATTGGGGTGGAACGCGACCTCCGAGCGCGTTCTGAGCCCGTCCGGAGGCCGGGCTCCACCTGTTTACCGCAGATGTTCATAGCCGCGATAGTCGCTGAGGTTGAGCGCGCCGGCGGGCAACTGGTCCTGGGCCACGAAATGCCCGAGGTGCGCCAGCGGCACCGAGGGGAAACGCTTCTTCCAGTCGCGTTCTAGGCGGACGAGGTCCGCCTTGGCGCGGATGACGATCAGCAGTTCGTAGTCCTCGCCGTCGCCGAGCGCGTGGTGCAGCGGGCTCTGTCCCGAGCGCTGCGCCTGCCGCCGGGCCGCGGCGCTGATCGGGATCGCCGGCTCGCCCAGCACGGGGACGAGGCCGGCGGGGGTAAGGGAGTCGAGGTCCTTGGCGAGACCATCACTGACGTCCATCATGGCGCGCACCTCGCCGCGGCCCGAAAGCCATGCGCCTTCCGCAAGCCGGGGGGAGAACTGGTAATGGTGACCCAGCAGGCTGCCGCCGAGGCGACCGGTCACGTAGATGCAGTCACCTGCCTTGGCCCCGGTGCGGGTGATGAGCCGGCCGGTGGATTCGCCATGCAAAGTGAGAAACGCGCCGAAAAATCCACGCGGCCCTTGCGTAATATCACCGCCGACGATTTTCACGCGGTGGCGCCGGGCGCAATCGGCGAGGCCGAGGTAGAAGCCGCGCAGCCAGGCGACGCTGGTCTCGGGGGCGATCGCGAGCGAGATCACCGCGGCCAGCGGGCGCCCGCCCATGGCGGCGATGTCGCTGAGGTTGCGCTTGAGGAGCTTGGCGCCGACGGCCCGGGCCGGCACGCGGTCGTCGAAATGCCGACCGTAGATCACCGGGTCGGTGGTGACGAGCTGGTGCCGCCTGGTCGGGGGGATGACGGCGCAATCGTCGCCGATGCCGAAGGGCGAGGCGGGTGAGGCGTCGCCCAGCCAGCGGCGAATTTCCGCAATCAGGCGCCGCTCGCCATGGGCACCGGCCGACCGGGCGCGGCTGGACGTGAACAGTTTCATGAGTTCGCCTGCGTCAGGCCGGAGAGCAGGAGGATGATCGTGTTGAGGTTGAAGAGGCCGTGGGCGATGATCGCCACGCGGATCGATCCGGTCGCCTCATAGACCAAGGCCAGCAGCATCCCCAGCACCGCGAGCGGCAGGAAGCCCGCCCAGTTGGCGTGCATGGCGCCGAAACAGGCGCCGCTGATAAGCAGCGCAGGCGTCCGCCCCAGTTTTTGGCGGATGAAGCGGTAGAGCCCCGCGCGGAACAGCAACTCCTCGTAGATGGGGGCAAGCACACAGGCAACCAGGAGCATCCCCGCGATCACGGCCGCGGATTTGGTCCGGGTGAAGAGGGCGATCAGGTCCTGCGGTTCATCGGGGAGGCCGCAGGTGCGAAGCAGTTCCGTCCAGCCCAGGCTGAGGATGATGATGATCGGCAAGGCGACCAGCAGCGTGCCGACCGCGTATCCCGTCGCCTCGGACCAGGGTAAAGCCTGCCGGTTGGGCCGGGCCGGGGGCAGGTCGGGTCCCACCTGCCACAGCCGGAGCACGGAGGGGAGCAGCAGGCGCCAGGCGATAAGGGCGCCGCTGTAGTTCGCCACGTTGTAGACGAACAACTGCAGACCTTCGTGATCCTGAGTCTTGGCCAGAAAGTGCCCGAGCAGAAGTTGGGCAAGGGCGTTGAATGCGAAACCAGTGAGAAAAATCAACACGGCTCCCAGCGCGAATTCCGCCAGGGACAAGGAAAGGGCGGGCAGCGGGTAGGTGCGGAGCCAGCGGGAGCGTTGGGCGCGGTTGAAAAGCAGCCAGAGTAACAGTCCCGCGCCACCGAAGATCAGGGTGTATTCCAGGATGGCAAGGGTGAGTTGGAGGGGGTCGGTGGGCATGAAGTCGCCCTATGCTTGGCAGGCCCGGTTCCGAATCACCACCCAGAAAACCCGCCTGCCTAGTTCCCCTCCTACACTGACCGTGACGGAGCGGTAAACCAGTTGCGGTCGCCTTTCTTGTAGGGGGCGTTGCCGTCGAAGTGGCCGGGGACCTCGACGAAGCGCAGGGCCTGTGTGGCACCGATCTCCGAGGTGAAATAGCCGAGCAAGGTCAGCTGCTTCATCATCCGGAAATAGTGGACGGGCGCGCCCTTCGCCTTGGCGGCGGTGTGCCGCTTCTGCTCGGCGTCGAGCTCGTTGAGCAGGGCGGTGCGTTCCTTGGGCGATGCGGCGATGAAATCCCTGCCGTATATCTCGCGACTGACGGCATCAATCCTGACGAGGCCGGCCATGAAGGCGGCGTGATGGTCGTCGTCGTAGCATTCCGTGACCATCATCGCCATGAAGGCGCCGATGCCCGCGGCCTTGGCGCCGGGCGTGTCGGTGGCGGGGATGATGGTGCCGCCGATCTCGTCGAGCAGCACAAAGTCTGCGGCGTTGAAGTTGGCCGGCACGATTTTTCCGGCGAGCGGGCTGCCGCGCAGGTAGGCGTCACCGCCGATGAAGGCACCGCCCATGAGGAGGGCAATGCGGGCAAGGGCCTCGCGGCGGCTGATGGTCGTCGGGGTATTCATCACAGGTTCCCCTTTTTGAGTTCGGTGACGGCAAAGTCGGCGGCGCGGGCGGTGAGCGCCATGTAGGTGAGGGACGGGTTCACACAGGCGGCCGAGGTCATGCAGGCGCCGTCGGTGACGAAGACGTTGAGTGCGTCCCACACCTGGTTGTGGGCGTTGAGCACGGAGGTCCTGGGGTCGCGGCCCATGCGGGCGGTGCCCATCTCGTGGATGCCGCGGCCGAAGGCGTAACCCGTGTTGATCGGCTGGACATTCTTCATGCCGGAGGCTTCGAGCATTTCCACGGCGTCCGCGATCATTTCACGACGCATCTTGTGTTCGTTCTCCTTGAGTTCGCATTCCATGGCGAGGATGGGCAGGCCCCATTTGTCCTTGGTGGTGCGGTCGAGATAGATCCGGTTGTCGTGGTAGGGCAGGGTTTCACCAAACCCCGTCATGCCGATGGTCCACGGGCCGGGCTCGGTGAGGGCTTCCTTGAGCGGTGCGCCGATGCCGACCTCGGGCACTTCGCGTTCCCAGCCGAGGCGGCTCGCGGCGCCCTGGTAACCGAAGCCGCGGAGATAATCGCGGCGCTCGCCAAACAAGTTTCGGTAACGGGGAATATAGAAACCACCGGGCCGGCGGCCGTAGACAATGCGGTCGGTGTAACCCTCGACGTCGCCGGAGGCACCGACGCGGAAATGATGGTCCATGGCATTGTGCCCGAGTTCGCCGCTGCTGCTGCCGAGGCCATCCGGCCACAGGTCGGTGGCGGAGTTCATCATCAGCCAAGTCGAGTTGAAGGCCGACGCGCAGAGAAACACGATCTTGGCCTTGAACTCGTAGGTCTGGTTGGTCTCGGCATCGAGCACGGTGACGCCGGTGGCCTTTTGGGAGTGCTTGTCGTAGTTCACCTGGGTGACGATGGAGAACGGCCGGAGGGTGAGGTTCCCCGTGGCGACCGCGGCGGGGAGGGTGGCGGACTGCGTGCTGAAATACGCGCCGAAGGGGCAGCCGAGCCAGCACTTGTCCCGGAACTGGCAGTTCACGCGTCCCCCATGTGGCTGGGAAAGATTGGCGAGGCGTCCCATGATGAGGCGGCGGCGGTCGTGGAAGTGCGATTTGATGCGCGCGGCCACATCCTGCTCCACGCAGTTGAGGTCAAAGGGCGGCAGAAATTTTCCGTCGGGCAGCTGGGGCAGGCCTTCGAGCGAACCGCTGATCCCGGCAAAGGTCTCGGCGTAGTCATACCACGGGGAGATGTCAGCATAGCGGATCGGCCAGTCGGTCGCGATGCCGTCCTTGAGATTGGCCTCGAAGTCAAAATCGCTCCAGCGGTAGCTGTGCCGGCCCCACATGAGCGAGCGGCCGCCGACCTGGTAGCCGCGGAACCAGTCGAAGGGTTTAACCTCCTTGTAGGGGCAGTCCTGCTCGTCGGCCCAGAAGCTGGCATTGGCCGTGTAGAGAAAGTCGCGGTTCACCACGGGGTACTTTGCGATGAGGGCCTTGGATTTCTTGCCGCGGTGGGGCAGATTCCAAGGGGGCGTGAGGGCGGTGGGGTAGTCCTTGATGTGTTCGATGTTCCGGCCGCGCTCGAGCATGAGGACCTTGAGGCCTTTCTCGGTCAGCTCCTTGGCCGCCCAGCCGCCGGTGATGCCGGAGCCGACGACGATCGCGTCATAGGTGTTCTTGGATTCAGCCATGGGGATAAGCAAAGCGCCTCAGGTGGACCGGCACTAAAATTCAGGGGTTAGGGTTGCTCCAATGGAGTGCAAGAACCGTTCGAAATCAACCCGCCTTTTTGCGCTGATCGCACGCAGCTAAACACAACGTCATAAATAGATGCCGATGTTAGGTGATGCCACAAAGACGCTGAAGCGTGGAGTTCGGGCGCGACCACTCGCGGAGGCGCGGT
>JAYUBB010000127.1:0-1822 GCA_043741015.1 Opitutaceae bacterium | reverse complement strand
GCGGCTCCGGGATCATCCGACGATCTGCACAGAACATGGTTCGGCTCTGACTCCGGCGCCCACTATCGGTTCCACTATTTTGCAAACACACCCTAGCTACTTTGCTTCTTTGTGCTATCTCCAACCCCATGACCGACATCGTCATCCTCTCCGCCACCCGCACCCCCCTCGGCGCCTTCCAAGGGGCACTCTCCGCCGTCCCAGCCCCGCGTCTCGGGGCGACCGCCATCAAGGGTGCCGTGGCACAGGCCGGGATCGATCCGGCCGATGTCACCGACTGCCTCATGGGCAATGTGCTCCAGGCCGGCCTGGGCCAGGCTCCGGCGCGCCAGGCTGCCATCCACGCCGGGCTGCCGACCTCGGTGCGTTGCACCACCGTGCACAAGGTCTGCGGCTCCGGCCTGCAGACGGTCATCGGCGCCTCGCATTTCCTCGCGGGCGGGATGGGCACCCTCGTCGTCGCCGGCGGCATGGAGAACATGTCGCTCGCGCCCTACCTGCTGCCGAAGGCGCGCGACGGCTATCGCATCGGCCACCAGCAGGTCGTCGATTCGATGATCACCGACGGCCTGTGGGATCCCTATAACAACATCCACATGGGCAACTGCGCCGAGCAGTGCGCCGCGAAATACCATTTCACCCGTGAGCAGCAGGACACTTACGCCATTGAAAGTTTCAAACGCGCCAACGTCGCGCAGAAGGATGGACTTTTCGCGCAGGAAATCACGCCCGTCGAGCTCTCCGACCCGAAGGGCAACCTCACCCGGGTCGAGCACGACGAAGGTCCCGCCAAGGTGAAGTATGACAAGATTCCCTCGCTCAGGCCCTCGTTCCAGAAGGACGGCACCATCACGGCCGCCAACGCCTCCAGCCTCAACGACGGAGCGGCGGCGCTGGTGCTCGCCACCGCCGACACCGCGAAAGCGAAGGGCCTCAAGCCCATTGCCCGGCTCGTCGCTTTCGGCAGCTACGCGCAGGACCCGGTGTGGTTCACCACCGCGCCGGTGACCGCCGCGCAGCGGGCGCTGAAGTCCGCCGGCTGGTCGGTGCCGGACGTCGATCTCTGGGAGGTGAACGAGGCATTCGCGGTCGTGCCGCTGGCCTTCATGCAGGAACTGGCGGTCTCGCACGACAAACTCAACGTCCGCGGCGGGGCCATCTCGCTCGGCCATCCCATCGGCTGCTCCGGCGCGCGCATTCTCGTGACCCTCCTCGCCGCGCTCAAGGAGCGCGGTCACAAACGCGGCGTCGCCGCCATCTGCATCGGAGGCGGCGAGGGCCTGGCCGTGTGCGTGGAATTGCTGTGAGCAAGGTCTACCCCAGCGCCGCTGCCGCCCTCCAGGGTTTGCTGCACGACAACATGACACTCGCCGCGGGTGGCTTCGGCCTGTGCGGCATCCCCGAGAACCTGATCGTCGCGTTGCGGGACAGCGGCGTGAAGGGTCTGACCATCGTCGGCAACAACGCCGGCGTGGACGGCTTCGGCATGGGGATTTTGCTCACGACACGGCAGGTGAAAAAAGTCATGGCTTCCTACGTGGGCGAAAACAAGGAGTTCGAACGCCAGGTGCTCGCGGGGGAACTTGAACTCGAACTCATCCCGCAGGGCACCCTCGCCGAAAGGTTGCGCGCCGGCGGGGCGGGCATTCCGGGCTTCTACACCCGCACCGCCTTCGGCACGAAGCTCGCCGAGGGCAAGGAGACGAAAACTTTCGCCGGCAGGGAATACGTGCTCGAACCCGGCATCAAGACCGAGGTATCGCTCGTCAAGGCGTGGAAGGGCGACAAGTCCGGCAATCTTGTTTTCCGGAAAACCGCGCGG
>JAYUBB010000126.1:0-18662 GCA_043741015.1 Opitutaceae bacterium | reverse complement strand
ACTTTTTGGCGATCGAAAGGTAATCTCCGCCTTTGCCCATGCCGCCGCCGGACATGGCGATGATCTTCATGGCCGGGGAACTCCGTTTAAATTCCATGATGGTCTCAATTCCTTCCATATCGGGCATGATCATGTCCGTGATCACCAAGTCGGCCGGGGCGGCCTTGTGCGCGGCCAGCGCCTTGCGTCCATTGTGCGCCGCGGTTACCCGGTAGCCCGACTTCTCCAAGGTATGCCGTAGCACATTGCAGATCAGCACATCGTCGTCGATTACCAGGATATGGGTCATGCTAAGGTTAAGGCGGCAGCATCGGAGGCTTACCGGCCCGGGCAATAGAAAATGAGCTGAGTCCCATGCAAGACCTTCACCACCTCCTCTATGGGTGACCCTCTGCCGGTACCGCCCGGGACGAATTCATAATTTTGTGACGAATGGAGCATGGTCGCTTGCTCGCCTCGGGCTGACCGCCCCGCCCGGCTCCTGGTTTATTCCCGCCCTCGGTTTGCCTCGCCGGCTTATTCCGCCGAAATTGGGCGTAGGCGGAAGTCAGGCGTAGGGCGGGTCACTTGGCCCTTGCCTGTCCTCCGCAACCTTGGCGAAGGAGGATCACTTCGGCGGCCGGCGCCGCGGTTGATTGCGCTTGTCAGCCGCGTCGCGGCGGCGTCTGTTTCAGACGCAACCCCATGGCGTCCAACTATACCGAAGCCAGCATCAAGACCCTCAGCTCGCTCGAGCATATCCGCCTCCGCCCCGGCATGTATATCGGGCGGCTCGGCAACGGCACCCATGCCGAGGACGGCATCTACGTCCTCCTCAAGGAGACCATCGACAACTCCATCGACGAATTCACCATGGGCGCGGGCCGGAAGATCGAGGTCGAGCTCACCGACCGCAGCGTCAAGGTCCGCGATTACGGCCGCGGCATCCCGCTCGGCAAGCTCGTGGACTGCGTCTCCATCATCAACACCGGCGCGAAATACGACAGCGAGACCTTCCAGAAGGCCGTCGGCCTGAACGGTGTCGGCCAGAAGGCCGTCAACGCCCTCGCCCTGAACTACCGCGCCCAGGCCTTCCGCGACAACGAGACCCGCACCGCCGAATTCGAGAAGGGCAAACTCAAGAAGGAGTCGAAGACCACCAAGACCGACGAGCGCAACGGCACGCTGATCGAGTTCACGCCCGACGAGTCCCTCTTCGGCAGGGATTTCAAGTTCCGCACCGAGTTCATCGAGGACATGCTGTGGAACTACGCCTTCCTCAACCGCGGCCTCACCCTCACGCTCAATGGCAAGCCCTTCAAGTCGGAGAACGGCCTGGAGGACCTCCTCACCAAGGAGCTCAGCGGCGAACCCCTCTACCCCATCATCCACCTCGAGGGCGAGGACATCGAGGTCGCCCTCACCCACGGCAACCACTACGGCGAGGAATACTGGTCCTTCGTCAACGGCCAGCACACCACCATGGGCGGCACCCACCTCGCCGCCTTCCGCGAGGCCCTCGTCGAGACGGTCCGCAACCATTTCAAGAAGGACTACGACGCCGCCGACGTCCGCCAGTCGATCGACGCCGCCATCGCCGTCCGCGTGCAGGAACCCGTCTTCGAGTCCCAGACCAAGACCAAGCTCGGCTCCAGCGACATGGGACCCAAGGGCCCGTCGATCAAGGAATTCATCGGCAAGTTCATGCAGCAGGCGCTCGACACCTGGCTGCACAAGAACCGCGAGGCCGCCGAGATCATCAAGAAGAAGATCGAGGAGAACGAGCACGAGCGGAAGGAGCTCGCCGGCATCCGCAACATCGCCCGCGAGCGCGCCAAGAAGGCCTCCCTCCACAACCGCAAGCTCCGCGACTGCCGCCTCCACCTCGGCGACCGCAACGAGCGCGCCGAGGAAAGCACCCTCTTCATCGTCGAGGGCGACTCCGCCGCCGGCTCCCTCACCGCCACGCGCGACGTCCAGACGCAGGCCGTCTTCGCCCTCAAGGGCAAGCCCCTCAACACCTACGGCCTCACCAAGAAGGTCATCTACGAGAACGAGGAGTTCCACCTCCTGCAGGCCGCGCTCAACATCGAGGACGGCCTCGACGGCCTCCGCTACAACCGGATCGTCATCGCCACCGATGCCGACGTCGACGGCATGCACATCCGCCTCCTCCTGCTCTCGTTCTTCCTGCAGTTCTTCCCCGACGTCATCCGCAACAACCACCTCTTCATCCTCCAGACGCCCCTCTTCCGTGTCCGCAACAAGAAGATCACGCGCTACTGCTACTCCGAGCCGGAGAAGCAGGCCGCCGTCGTCGAGTGCGGCGCCGCCCACGAGATCACGCGCTTCAAGGGCCTCGGCGAGATCTCCGCCGGTGAGTTCAAGGACTTCATCGGCGAGAACATCCGCCTCGACCCGGTGAACCTCCACCACCTCTACAGCAGCGACGAGCTCCTGAGTTTCTTCATGGGCAAGAACACCCCCGAGCGCCAGGACTTCATTATCGCCAACCTCCGCATCGAGAAGGACCTCGTCGAAGCCTAAGACATTTTAAACGCGGAGAACGCAGAGGACGCAGAGTTCAATCCCATGCATCTGGTTTTCCGTAGATAAAAACCCAAATCCTTTCTCCCCTCCGCGCTCTTCGCGCCCTCCGCGTTTAAATTCCGATCCCTTTCCGAAATGGCCAAGAAGAAACCTTCCAAGAACAAAGACCAAGCCGAGCTCCCGCTTGAGGGCGCTGCAGCACCGGCGGCGGAGAGCGAGGCAGCAGGCAGCAGGCCAAAGGCTTCAGACTCAAAACCCGAACCCTCTACTGCGCCGAAACCTGACGCCTCACGCCTCACGCCTGACGCCGCTGCGGAGGTCCCGCCCGCCCCAAAACGTAAGAAGGGCCAAAAGATTCAAGACGACCCCGCGCCCCTCGCCCTCTCCTACCGCAACTGGTTCCTCGACTACGCCTCCTACGTCATCCTCGACCGCGCCGTCCCGCACATCGACGACGGCCTGAAGCCCGTCCAGCGCCGCGTCCTCCACACCCTCTGGGACATGGACGACGGCCGCTTCCACAAGGTCGCCAACGTCGTCGGCGCCACGATGAAGCTCCACCCGCACGGCGACGCTTCCATCGGCGCCGCGCTCGTGGCCATCGGCCAGCGCGCCTGGCTCATCGAACCCCAGGGCAACTACGGCAACACCCTCACCGGCGACGATGCCGCCGCCCCCCGTTACATCGAGGCCCGCCTCACCGCCTTCGCCAAGGACGTTCTCTTCAACCCGAAGACCACCACCTGGCAGCTCAGCTACGACGGCCGCAACAAGGAGCCCATCACCCTCCCCGCCAAGTTTCCCATCGTCCTCCTCGAGGGCGCAGATGGCATCGCGGTCGGCCTCTCGACCAAGATCCTTCCGCACAACTTCAACGACCTCTGCCGCGCGGCCGTCAACCACCTCCAGGGAAAAACCTTCCGCATCCTCCCCGACTTCCCCACCGGCGGCACCGCCGACTTCGCCGAGTACAACGACGGCGAGCGCGGCGGCAAGGTGAAGGTCCGCGCCAAGATCGAGGAGCGCTCCAAATACCTCCTCGCCATCACCGAGCTCCCCTACGGCGTCACGACGGAAAGTCTCATCGAGTCCATCCTCGCCGCCAACGCCAAGGGCAAGATCAAGGTCAAGCACGTGGACGACAACACCGCCGACAAGGTCGAGATCCTCGTCCACCTCCCGCAGGGTTCCGAGCCCGACAAGGTCATCCAGCAGCTCTACGTCTTCACCAGTTGCCAGGTGCAGCTCAACCCCGCCGCCTGCGTCATCGTCCGCGACCCCAAGACCGGCGACGACAAGCCCCAGTTCCTCGGCGTCCGCGACATCCTCAAGACCAGCGCCGAGGCCACCCGCGAGCTCCTCAAGCGCGAGCTCGAGATCAAGCTCGGCGAACTCGAGCAGCAGTGGCACTGGGACTCCCTCGAGCGCATCTTCATCGAGGAGCGCATTTATCGAAACATTGAAAAATCTAAAACGTGGGAAAGTGTCCTGACGGAAATCCGGGCCGGATTGAAACCGTTCTTGAAGCAGCTCCGCCGCGACGTCACCGACGACGACCTCGTCCGCCTCACCGAGATCCGCATCAAGCGCATCTCCGCCTACAACCGCTTCCAGGCCGACGAGGCCATGAAGAAGATCGAGGAAGGTATCAAGGAGACCAAGGCCAACCTCCGAAAGCTCACCGAGTATGCCGTCGCCTGGTTCGAGATGCTCGCCGAGAAATACGGCAAGGGCATCAAGCGGAAGACCAGCTACGACGAGATCGAGCAGATCGACGCCTCCGAGGTCGTCTCGGCCAACCAGCGGCTCTACGTCAACCGCGCGGACGGCTTCATCGGCCTCAACTGGCGCCAGCACGAGTTCGTCACCGAGTGCACGATCCTCGACAGCGTCCTCACCATCATGGGCGACGCCTCGCTCAAGGTCACCAAGGTTGGAGAGAAGACCTTCATGGGCCTCGATATCCGCCACATCGCCATCTGGCCCAAGGAAGGCGACACCCGTTTCTACACCATGGTCTACCGCGACGGCCCCGAAGGAAAAACCTACGCGAAGAAATTCCAGATCGGCGGCCTCTCCCGCGACAAACTCTACCCGTTAGCCAAGACCGAGGGCTCCAAGCTCATCTGGATGGACGTTGCCGAGAAAGAGAAAGACATGCCAAAGAGCATCCACGTGAGCCTCGATGGCCGATCCGGCGCCCGCGTCCGCGAGCTGGATTTCGACCTCACGCCTGTCCCCGTCTCCACGAGAACCTCGAAAGGCCTCCTCGTCACGAAATGGGCCATCAAGGAAGTGAAGGTTAACGATCTGGCTTTGAAGTAGGTGGTCGTCGATCTCCGCATCGACGACTGTAGGGCGGGATCACCGCATTCCGCCTCTGCTAGATGGTCCGCGCCGCCTCGCCGTGTTGTCACGCCATAGCTCCAGCAACGGCGGGTCCCTGCGGGCCGCTGAAAAGTCCCCTTGCCTGACTCCCCTTCCCGGCTATGTTCCCGCCATGAGCACGAAACTCAAGTCACGCCGGACTGTTTCTCCCCGGGCCAAGGCCAGGAACGGTCGGCGTGTTTCCGCCTCGCGCCTGCCCAGCTTTGCCGATGCGGCCAAGCGTGTGGCCGGCATGATGGAAGGCGCCCCCGACCTCTCCAGCCGTGAAGGCTTTGGCCCCAGGCTACTTGGTTGATGCCGGCCCGCTGATCGCGCTGTTTGCCCGGCGCGACCGCTGGCACAAATGGGCAACGGAGGTATTTTTCGCCATCGGTGAACCGCTTTGGACCAGCGAATTGGTTGTGGCGGAGGCGGCTTGGAACCTGGGCCAGAACTCACCCGCGACGCTGGAATTGCTTATGAGCTCCACGCGAACAGGCTACCAAGTTCGATTCTTAAGCCGGGGGCGGGTGACGATACCGGCACCGTTGTGGAACCCATCTAATCGCCAGCCACATCAAACCCTGGCGGGTTTCCTCAAACGAAGAACGCCTTGCCGGGACCAATGGCCTGCTCCTCACCCCGACCATCGACCACCTCTTCGACCGTGGATTCATTACCTTTGAGGACACCGGAGCCTTGGTCATTTCGCCCGTAGCAGATACGACCTCACTAAATCGAATGGGCGTTGCTTCCGGTCATGCAAATGTGGGCCGTTTCAATTCTGACCAGAAGTGCTTCCTCGAATTTCACCACAAGAACGTATTCCTACGCGGTGTAACCAAGTAGCAGGTAACTGCCCGGCTCGTTCGGAGAACTCGCCCTACCTTTTGCGCTTTTTGTGTTTTTTGTGGCCAATGCCTCAGATGGTTCTGGATCGGTGACCACCGTGAATACGAACGCCTGATCCGGGATTCCTGAAAGGCCAAAGCTTACTCTTCCGCCACCGCCATCATGTGCGCCTTGGCTTCCTGTAGTATGTTGTCATTTGGAGCCCGTCTCCCACTCACCCCTTCACTTGCAGTCTTGATGACCCACCACAACCTTGGCGCATTCGCTCGAAGCTCCTCTTTTAGCCCTCCAATTTCCGAGCGCAGGTCGTGTCCTCTATCCCCCGCCCCATGAAAGCCCTTACCCCGCTCATCCTCTCAATCCTCATCCTGGCCCTGGCCCCGCGCACCAGTGCCGCGGCTGCTCATCGTTTCGAGATTGGTGACACGGACTTTCTGCTCGACGGCCAGCGGCTCCAGATTCGCTGCGGGGAGATTCATTTCGCCCGGGTGCCGCACGAGTATTGGCGGCACCGGCTGCAGATGGCAAAAGCCATGGGTCTGAATACCATTTGCGCCTACCTGTTCTGGAATTACCACGAGTGGGAAGAGGGAAAATACGATTGGAGCGGCCAGCGCGACGCCGCCGAGTTCTGCCGCATCGCCCAGGAAGAGGGCTTGTGGGTCATCCTCCGGCCCGGCCCCTACGCTTGCGCTGAATGGGAAATGGGCGGACTGCCCTGGTGGTTGCTGAAGAAATCGGACGCAAATTTCCTCCGGACCCGGAATCCGCTCTTTCTGGCGGCCTGCCAGCGCTGGTTCGCCGAAGTCAGCCGCGTGCTGGCGCCGCTGCAGGTCACGCAGGGTGGCCCGATTTTGATGGTCCAGGTTGAGAATGAATACGGCTACTTCGGCAAAGATCCCGGGTACATGCCCGCCATGCGCCAGATCATCCTCGACGCGGGTTTCACCGTTCCGCTTTTCGCCTGCAATCCCACTTCCGAAGTCGAGCGTTCGCATCTGCCCGGGCTTTTCTCCGTCGCCAACTTCGGCTCAGATCCGGCAAAAGGTTTCCAAGCGCTCCGCAAAGTCCAGCCCAAGGGCCCGCTCATGTGCGGTGAATATTACGCCGGCTGGTTCGATATCTGGGGCAAGCCGCACAAGACGGGCAGCGCCGCCAAAATGCTCGCTGACCTCGACACGATGTTGAAGCAAAACGGCTCATTCAGCCTCTACATGGCCCATGGCGGCACCACCTTCGGCCTCTGGGGCGGCTGCGATCGTCCCTTCCAGCCGGATACCTCAAGCTATGACTACGACGCCCCCATCAGCGAAGCGGGCTGGATCACCCCAAAATTCACCCAGTTCCGCGAGCTCATGAGCCGCCACCTGATGCCGGGCGAAAAGATCCCGGAGCCACCGCAGCAAAATCCCGTCATGGAAATTGCTGAATTCCCGCTGAGCGAGAGCGCAGCCGTCTTCGCCAATCTGCCCGCTAATCCGATCAAGGATTCCACTCCCCGCAACATTGAGGCCTACGACATCAGCCGCGGTGTCATCGTCTACCGGGCCACCTTGCCCGCGGGACCCGCCGGATTTCTTGAAGCCGAAAACGTGCGCGACCTCGCCTGGGTGTATCTCGACGGTCGCTCCGCCGGCGTCATGGACGTCCGCACCCGCCGTTTCAAAGTCCAGCTGCCCGCGCGGACCAAGCCCGCCCGGATCGAGGTGCTCCTCTACACCATCGCCCGCGTCAACTTCGGGATCGAGGTGCACGACCGCAAGGGCTTTCAGGGACCGGTTCGCTTCACAACTCTGGATGGTTCAGCCCAGGAGGTTAACGGCTGGGAAATCCTGCCGATCGATTTCGGCGCCGATGCGAACCTGCCGGCTCTCCACTGGGAAAAGGGCCCGGCGGCCGCCGGCCAGCCCGCTTTCTGGCGTGGAAGCATCACTCTGGCCACCGCCGCCGACACTTTTCTCGACCTGTCGAAATGGGGCGTCGGGATTGTCTGGGTCAACGGCCGTTGCCTCGGCCGTTATTGGAATATCGGGCCCACGCAAACCATGTACCTGCCCGGTCCGTGGCTGAAGACCGGCGCCAATGAGATTGTGGTCCTCGATCTCTCCGGCCCGGAAAAGCCCGGTATCCAGGGGCTGAAGACTCCGCTTCTCAATGTGCTGCGCCCGGAAAAGGATTTCTATTCCAGGAACAACCGGAGAATCCTTCAACTCAAGGGCCTGACTCCGGTGCAGGAGGGCAGGTTCACCGCTGGCTCTGCCGTTCAGGAGATTAAATTCGCCCAGCCCGCGACCGGCCGGCAGTTCTGTCTCGAGTCAGTCGACGCTTTTGACGGCAGGGAATACGCGGCTGCGGCTGAGATTCAACTCCTGGATGAGGCGGGCAATGCCCTCAACCAGTCAAACTGGACCATCGCCTATGCCGATAGCGAGGAAGACAAGGCCCTGAGCGGCTCCGCCGTCAACGCCATCAATGGGCAGGCGGCCGATGCCTGGCACACCGCCATCAAAGATCAGGACCCGCCCGCCCACCCCCACCGCCTGATCATTGACCTGGGCATTCCTGGCCGATTGAGCGGCTTTCGCTACACTCCACGCCAGGGTCCGGAGAATGTCACCGGACGCATCAAGACCTATCGCATCTACCTCGGTGACCGGCTGGCCGTCGTTCCATAAGGGGCGAGCCAACGACGACAGGTCTTGAATTTTGGCTGCCCGACCAAGTGGTCAGCGCCGACGAGCCCCAGCCGAGTTCAGCAGCTACGCCCCTGAAGGTGCCACCGTAACCCGAGCCTCCCCGCGACGAGCCCCGTGCCTCTGCGCCCGAGGTATTCATCCGGGCTTGCTGCTTATCACTGATAACGACCGCTGCGCATGGCTTACGGGTTACGCCCCATGGCGCCAGCCCGCCATTTCGCTTACCTTCAGGCCTTCCCTCCGCCTCTTCACCGCAACCCAGCCATCAAATGAAATCCAGCACCAAGAACCAGGCCGCCGGCACCGCCAAGTCCATCGCCGGCAAAGTCAAGGAAGCCACCGGCAAGATGGTCGGAAATCCTCGTTTGGAAGCGGCGGGCAAGGCGGACCAAGTCGAAGGCCAGGTGCAGAAAAAGATCGGTGAGATCCAGCGGGTGCTGGACAAGTAAGCCGGGACGACATCGAGTCCCGCTCTAGCTCGAAGAGCGTCGGCGTGAGATTATCGCGACCAAGGGCACCACCAGTGCCAGCAGCCATGAGCCCAGCGGGACCAGGAGGAAAAACGCCGCGGGTTGCGGCCGGGGCGGGCCCAAGGCCACCGTGCCGTAAATGGCCAGCGAGCCCAGCGCGACGATGAGCATGACGACCTGCAAAGCCGTCCGCGTGGCTGCCGGCCAGCCCCGCGAACGCCGGTCGGCCACGAGGAGGGACACAAACGGCGCGAGCACCCAGCCCATGAACATCACCATCAGCACCACGGATTGGTTGTGCCGCCCCACCATGAACGTGCAGACCACCGAGCCGACGGCTCCGGCCACGGTCGCGCCGAGGGCCACGCGACGCAGCAGCCCGCCCGCTCCCGGCAAATCCTTTGGTGCGCTCGTGGTCATCGCCGGCCAAGCCCTAGGCTCCGCCCGCTGCTTCCGCGAGATTTAATAAAATCGAGCCAGGCAGAAATCAGGCGCGGCAGCGGCGCCGACTACGCGTCGAGCGGATGCCACGCGTCGCAAGCGCGGCTGCCCCTGGGCTCGCCCTTGCCGGTCTCGAGGAGAAGCTTGATGCTGCGGACATACTGGGCCCAGCAGAAATTGAAGAAAGCGTAGTCCTTGGACACGCCTGCGTGCGTGAAGGTGAACTCGACCATGCGGCCCTCTTTCTTCAGGTCGAAACTGATCTGCGAGCCAGCCCAAGACGGCGGCACTTGCTCCGCGGTCCAGACGACGCGGCGGCCGGACTTCAACTGTTTGACGCGGAAACTCACCTCAAACCCGCCCTGGAAGGTGACCTCGACCATGGAGCCCACCTTGGGCACTGCCTTGGCCTTGGGGGTCCACCAGCCGGAGATGCCCTTGCCGGTGGTGAGGGCGGTGTAGAGGCGCTTGGGCGTCGTCTTGATCGTGATGCTGTGGATGATGTTCATGGTTGTGAGCTGAGGCTTGGGCGGTTCAGGCGGTGAAGGTGGCGTAGAGTTTCTCGTATTCGGGCTCGAGCCGCGTATGGGTGGACCAGAAAGGCGGTGTCGGATCGCCGGCCAGCACGGCGATCAGTATCCCGACGTGCGTGTGCCAGCCGGAGGCAAAGCTGGGGATGTTGGCGATCGCGTCGCCCCGGCAGCGGTGCGTGATCACGAGCAAAACCTGGTTGCCCTCCGGCTTGAGCTCGAAGGTGACGTCGAACTTGCCACCCTCGGCCCAGGTGTAGCGCAGCAACCGGGGCGGTTCGCAGGCGAGCACCTGGCCGTCGAACTTCATCCCCCCATGGTGGATGTGCTTGTATTCGTCCGGCGGGGTCTCCTGTGGTGCGAGGTTGGCGTGATGCATGTGCAACTGCAGCTTGCCCCCAGCCTTCAACTCCATCGGGCCGCCGGCAAACCAGCGGCTGCGCTTCTCCGGGTCGGTCAAGTATTCCCAGACCCGCTCGATGGGGCCGGGCAGCAGGCGCATGAGGCGGACCTCGCCCGGCGCGGTGAATTTTCCATGGTCGTGGTTGTTGATTTTCATGATGATTTTTTGCGGGCTTTGGCGTCCTCGGCCTTGAGCTCGCGCTCAAGGGCGTCGAGCCGGCGGCTCCAGAACTGGTGGGTGCGGGCCAGCCAGGCGCCGAGCTCGTCGAGTCCGCCGGGGTTGAGGGTCTGGATGCGCGTCTGGCCCTCGGCGCGGGTCGTCACGAGGCCGGCGTCGCGCAGCACCTTGAGGTGCTGGGAAATCGCCGGCGCGCTCATGTCGAACTCGTCCACGATCTCGCCCGCCGTGTGGTCGCGCTGCGCGAGCAGCTCGACAATGCGGCGGCGGGTGGGATCGGCGAGGGCGGCCAGGCTTTGCATGCCCCATTGATTAAGTGTTTTCTTAATTAAGCAAGATCTAAATTATATTTTCTGCCGAACCGGTGAAAACCCTGCCGGGCAGGCCCAAAGGAGGCGCAGTCCATCGGCAAGCGTCCTTTCCGAATGCGTTGCGGTTGGAATCTTCGGGCGGCTGCCATAGGAGAACACCCTATTGCGAGGCAGACGGGGGCGATGCATAGTCATGCCGAAGATTAAAATGCCCGCATGAACCTGACCGATGAACTGCGAAAACTTGCCGAGCTGCACCGCGACGGGCAGCTGACCGACGAGGAATTTGCCGCCGCCAAAACCCGTTTGCTCGGCTCGGAGGCGCCGCCCCCGGCCTCGCCCGTTACGGCTGCCCCCGAAGCCAGCGGGATCATGAGCAACAAAAAGATTTATCATTCAAGCCGGTGGTCGGCGGGAAACCTGTTTTTCCCTGATCAACTGACCCTGGCGGGCGATGGCCTGCATTTCCGGAAGGGCTCGCTCTTCGGCTCGCAGGAAGAGCACATAAACTATCGCGCAGTTGCCTCCCTTCGCATCAAGAACGGGATTTTTCTGTCCAACCTTAACATTGAGACGTCCGGCGGCAGCCAGCCGATCTATATCAATGGCCTGTGGAAATCAGCCGCCCGGGAGATCCAAGCCGCGGTGCAAGCCGCGCAAGGCGCAGGCCAGCGGTAAGGGACGCGGCGTCTTCGCGGGTTGCACTTCCCGCCAATCGGGCAACCTTGGCAGGCAACCCAATCTCCTCCCCCATGGCCAAACCCGTCTGCTATTCCACCAAGGCTTTCTCCACCACCAGCGCCGCGTCACCGCTCAGCGCGACCACCATCGAGCGCCGCTCGCCCACCCCCAGCGACGTCCAGATCCAGATCCAATACTGCGGCGTCTGCCACTCCGACCTGCACTTCGCGCGCAACGAATGGGGCTTCACGCAGTATCCGTGCGTGCCGGGCCACGAGATCGTGGGCCGCGTGACAGCCACTGGCAGCGGCGTGAAGAAGTTCAAGGTGGGTGACACCGTCGGCGTGGGCTGCCTCGTTGACTCCTGCCGCACCTGCCCGAACTGCCGCACGGGCTTGGAGCAGTATTGCGACGCCGGCATGCTGGGCGGGACCTACGGCGGCACGGACAAGCATCTTGGCGGCCCCACCCTCGGCGGTTATTCCCAGAGCATCGTCGTGACGGAGGACTTCGTGCTCCGGATGCCCGCCAACCTTGATCCCGCCGCCGCGGCGCCGCTGCTGTGCGCCGGCATCACCACTTATTCCCCGTTGCGCCACTGGAAAGTCGGCCCCGGCCAGAAGGTCGGCATCGTCGGTCTGGGCGGCCTCGGCCACATGGGCGTCAAGTTCGCCAAGGCCTTCGGCGCCCATGTCGTGCTGTTCACCACGTCCCCGGGCAAGGTCGCGGACGCCAGGCGTGTCGGTGCCCACGAGGTCGTCGTCTCCACCGACGCGGCCCAGATGCAGGCCCAGGCCGGCAGCTTCGATTTCATCCTCGATGCCGTGTCCGCCCAGCACGACCTCAACGCTTATTTCAACCTGCTGAAGCGCGACGGCAACCTGGTGCTGGTCGGCGCGCCCGAGAAGCCGCTGCCCGTGGCCGCCTTCCCCCTGATCATGCGCCGCCGCTCCTTCTCCGGCTCGCTGATCGGCGGCCTGCCCGAGACGCAGGAGATGCTGGATTTCTGCGGGCAGCACAACATCACGTGCGACATCGAGATGATCCGCATGGACCAGATCAACGGGGCCTACGAACGCATGCTCAAGAGCGACGTGAAATACCGCTTCGTGATTGACATGGCGTCGTTGAAGTGAGCCGGGCTGAGCGTTAAGCAATCGACTGTACGCGGTCAGTTGCTGCCTTCTGTCCTCCGGCCTCTTCTCCCCGCTTCTCCACTCACTTCCCCAGCAGACTCGCCGCCCGCCCGCTCGACTTGGAACAGGTCGGAGTTAAAACAAACGTCGCGCCACAGCGCGCGCCAGGTCGGCCAGTCATGCGCCCCTGCGATTGTGGCCACCCGCATCGCCGGCAGCAGCCCGGCAAAGAGGCGATGGCCGCGCCCGTAGGAATCGCTCCGGCCACTGAGCAGCCACGTCGGCGGCAGGGCCGCCGTTTTCGTTCCGAGGAACGTCCAGAGTTGTTCAAAGACGCTGCCGGCCCGCGGGTCGCGCCCGACCGCCCACGCCACCGGCCCGCCGGCTCCGGCGATCCGGTCGAACAACCCGTTGTCGTCGCCCAGGTTGGGCCCGAGCAGCACCAGCGCGTCCACCGAGCCGGGATTGTCGCGCTCGTTCAACAGCGCCCCGAGCCCGCCGAGTGACACGCCGACCAGCACGATCCGGCGGTAACCCTGCGCCCGCGCCGACAGCAGGACATCGGCGCGCAGCCGCTCAATCACGGTTCGCTTGTAATAGTAACCGAGATGCGCATCGACCGCGATCGTGTCGGCCCTCACGCCGGCCGCCCTTAGCACCGCCACCATGCCTTCCCGTTCAAAATCCGCCACCGAGCCGCCGCGTCCGCGCAGAAAAACCACCAGCGTCTCGGTCCGCCCCGCCGCGGACAGCGGCGACGCCAGCGTCGGGATGGGCGTCGGGGTGTCGCGCAACAGCAGGCTGCAGCCGGTCAATACCACCAGCGCGAACGCCAAACCGATTTTAGGGGCCATGGCCCGCAGCCACCCGAGCCGGCGAAAGAATTGGAGTGAGGGCGGTGGAAGAGCAGAGGGTCGCACGGGAACAAAGGGGAACACCGACCCTCAATAGCGCTACAGTCACCGACTCGCAACAGGCATGTTGGACGCGCAAAGTGCCAGCCGGGGCAATCCGCTGAATGAAGTCCGGCTCGACAGTTCCATTCTGCAGAACCGCGGCGGGCTCGCGGCGGACAAGACCATCAAATACCAACCGGAGGAATCCATCCTGACGCTCCAGGTCGGCAACGAAATCAAACTGACTGAGGCTGGCTTTGTCCTCCTCTTCCGCCCCTCCGCGCTGCCGCGATTGATCCCCTCGCCGACCGGGTGCACGTGACCAATCAATCCTTTCAGGGGACAGCGAGGAATCGCTCGCAGAACGGAGAAGGCACGGAGACAGGCTCGCCCGTGCGGGCCAGGCGACCCGTGGCGGCGTCCACGCGAAAGACCACGGCATTGCTGCTGTCCTGGTTCGTAAGTACAATCCATTGCGCGGTGGGATCGAAGGCGAAATTGCGCGGAGTCTTCCCGCCGCTGGCCACATGTTCGACCGGCGTCAACCGGCCCGTGGCCTGATCGATGGCGAAGACCGCAAGACTGTCGTGGCCGCGATTCGAGCCGTAGAGAAACTTCCCGTTGGGATGGATCTCCAGCTCGGCGCAGGTGCTGACGCCGGTGAAACCGGCGGGCAGCGTGGTCGCGGTCTGGAACGGGGTGAGCGTGCCCTGCGCGGAATCCCACCCGAACGCGGCAATCGTGCTGGCCATTTCGTTGATCAGATAGACCCAGCGGCCATTGGGATGGAAGCGCACGTGCCGCGGACCTGAACCCGGCGCGATCGCGGCGAACGGCGGATCGTTGGGCGTGAGTGCGCCAGTTTTTTGGTCGAAGTGATAGACGTAAAGCCTGTCGGTGCCGAGATCGGGCACGAGGGCGAAGCGATTGGTGGGGTCGAGCACGATCGCATGGGCGTAGGCGTGGGTCTGGCGCTGCGGGTGCACGCTCTGCCCCCGGTGCTGGTGGAACGCCGTCCAGTCGCCGATGGCACCGTCGGGCTTGAGGGCGAAGGCGGCGAGATTCCCGCCATCATAGTTTGCGACGAGCACGAAGCGGCCGGTCCGGTCGAGAGTGATGAAACTCGTGTCGCCGCCGCCGGCGAAGACGCGATTAAGCAGCGTCAGGCGGCCGGTGTGCGGCTCGACCGCGTAGGCGGAGAGCCCGCCGGGTGAACCGGAGTTGCAGGTGTAAAGACGCGTGCCGTCGGCCGAGAGAACGAAGAAAGCAGGCTCTTTGGCGGCGAGGAGAAATTCCGGTTTCGTGAGGACGCCCGTGCCAGGGTTGAAACGGGCGAGCGAAAAGCCGGTGCCCGGTCTCGAGCTGTGCGAACCGAAATAGACGAACATGTCGGCCGCACTGGCGGGCCGGATCAACGCGAGGGAAAGCAACACCCCAAGATAAAAGGTGTGCAGCGGCAGGCAGAAGCGAGAACGACGGGACATGGCGGGAGGGGGATTTGGGCTCGGGCTGATCAAGAAAATGATCGCGATCCCGTGATACCTGACGATCCGATCAAACCACAATATCCGGCCGATTTGCAAATCATGCCGGAAGCCAGGGAGCCACAGGCGAGGGCGAACCTCCTCCTTGGGTCATTTCGTGTCCTTCGTGGTTCCTTAAACCATCCAAGTCCATCCGCGGTTTAAATTCAGTCCAAGTCATCCCCGGATTGAATTTTCCGTCCGGGATGCTTTCATCGGCCCATGTTCAAGCGCCTTCCCGCCCTCCTCGCCCTCGCCGCCGTCCTGGCGCTGCCCGTCGCCCACTTCGCGGCCGAACCCACCAACCTCGACACCGCCAAGAGCGAGATCTACCGCTACATCAATTCCGGATCCTATGCCAAGGACCTTGGCGAGGTGGCCCTGAATGCCACCAAATACCTTGCCAAACGCCTTAACCAGAAACCCAAGCCCGGCGAGAAACGCGCCATCGTCCTCGATATCGACGAGACCGCGCTGACCAACCTCCCCCATTTCATCGCCAATGATTTCGGCTACGTGCCGGCGGTCTGGCAGCGCTACGTGGCCTCGGGCCAGGCCAAGGCCATCGTTCCCGTGCAGGTGGCCTACGACATGGCCGTCCGGGCCAATGTAGCGGTCTTCTTCATCACCGCCCGCAAGGAAAGCCAGCGGGCGGGCACCGAAAAAAACCTGCGCGAAGTCGGCTACGAGGCCTGGACCAAGATCTACTACACGCCGGACGACGCCCAGGAGCCCGTGCGCCGCTTCAAGACCGGCATCCGGAAACAATTGGTTGCCGAGGGTTACACCATCATCCTCAACATCGGCGACCAGGATAGCGATCTCCTCGGTGGCTACGCCGAGAAGACCTTCAAGCTGCCCAATCCGATCTACCTTGTGAAGTGAGCGTTCCTGACATCCCGCTGATTGGTGCCAGTCCGTAAACACGACGAGGCAGAGGCGAAGTCCCGTTCCAAGGCTTGCCGGCTGCACCCGGGGCCAATAAATATTCTGAACGATGCTTTCACCCATGAACGATACCCCTGCCCCGGCCGGACTTGCCCGCCGTGATTTCGTGAAAACCCTTTCCGCCGCCGGCCTCGTGCTCGGCGCCGCGCCGGCCGCCTTTGCCCAGGCGGTCACGCCCCGCCGCCGCTTCGCCATCGTCGGCACCGGCTCGCGCCACAAAATGTATCAGATGGCCATCGAGACGACCTACCAGGAGCACGCCCAGCTCGTCGCCCTCTGCGATCTCAACCCCGGCCGCGTCGAAGTGGCCCGGCGGTTGTCCGCGAAGAACGGTGTCCCCGTGCCCCCCGGCTACGCCCACACTGATTTCGACCGGATGGTCGCGGAGACAAAACCCGACTTCGTCATTGTCACCACCGTCGACTCGACCCACGACGACTACATCGTCCGGGCGATGGAGCTGGGCTGCGACGTCATCACCGAGAAGCCGCTCACCAACACCGCCGCGAAATGCCAGCGCATCCTCGATGCCCGCCGCCGCACCGGCCGCCACCTGCGCGTCACCTTCAACTACCGCTACTCCCCGCCCCGCACCCAGGTGAAGGACATCCTCATGAGCGGCGAGATCGGCGACGTGCTCTCGGTGGACTTCCACTGGATGCTCAACACCACCCACGGCGCCGACTACTTCCGCCGCTGGCACAGCCACAAGAAATTCTCCCAGGGCCTGATGCTCCACAAGGCCTCGCACCACTTCGACCTCGCCAACTGGTGGGTCGGCGCCCTGCCCGAGACCGTGTGGGGCGTCGGCAAGCGCGAGTTCTACACGCCGGCCATGGCGAAGCGCTTCGGCCTCGAGTCGCACCACGAGCGCTGCCACACCTGCCCCGAGCAGGCAAAGTGCGGCTTCTTCATGGATCTCGCCGCCAACCCCGAGTTGAAGGAGCTCTACCTCGACCAGGAGCACTACGACAGCTACTTCCGCGACCAGTGCGTCTTCCGCCCGGAGATCGACATCGAGGACACGATGAACGTCATGGTCCGCTACGACAACGGCGTGACGATGGCCTACTCGCTCAACGCCTTCAACGCGTGGGAAGGCTACTCGGTCGCGTTCAACGGCACCAAGGGCCGCCTCGAGCACACGATCGTGGAGTCCACCTACGTCAACGGCACTGACACGGTGCAGGGCGGCATCGCGGAAAACGGCGTCACCACCCGCGTCATCCCGCTGCGCGGCCCGCCGCGCAAGCTCGAGGCCTGGACCGGCACCGGCAGCCACGGTGGCGGCGACAAGGTGATGCTCGATGAGATTTTCCTGCCCGACGCCCCCGCCGACAAATACCTGCGTGCCTCCAACGAGCATGCCGGCGCCGCCTCCATCCTCATCGGCGTCGCCGCCAACCAGTGCTTCGCCACCGGCCAGCCCGTGAAAATTACCGACCTCGTCACCGGGCTGGAAAAACCCGCCTACGCCCCGATGCCCTCGCGCACCGGGCCGGTGCCCATGCCCGAGCGCGCCCGCCAGCGCCGCGGCAGCGGCGAGGGCTGATCAGCGGTGACGGGGAAAATCAGGGGTAGCCCACGAGCAGCGGTGCCAGCTCGCGACGCTTTTTCACGAGCTCCTGCTGGTGGATTATGAGCTTTTTCTGGTTCACCAGCTGGGTCTCCGTGCTCGCGGTCAGGTCGTCGATCCCCCGGTCGAGAATGATGATCGTCGCCCAGGCTGCGCCAACATCGTAAAGCCCGGCGCTCAGGGCCTTCAGTTCCTTCAGGCCGGGATAGTCGTCGAAGAGCGATACGACGGTGAGAAACGCCTCCTGCCGACCCGCGACCGAACCCTTGTCCAGCGACTCAACCATCTTGAAGAAATCCTCCTGCCGCTTGAGCGTGTCAATGGCCTCCTTGGCCCCGGTCACCAACACCGCGCGCGACGCCTTCGGGGAAAAGCTGCGGAGCCAGTCCTGGAAAACCGGATTGCGGATATGCAGGTCCACGAACTTCTGCGCCAGTTTGTTGGCGTCGTGTTTGCTCATCTTCTGGATGCGCTCGAGAAACCGGTCCTTCAGCACGGCCTCGGATTTGTCGGTCACGTAGGTGCCCGCGCTCGCGACCAGCTGGGCAATCATCTGGTCGCGGGCCTGCCCGGACTGGCCCTCGTACCACGCGAAATCGTGGTTGGCGTGGGTGAAACCGAAACCCGCGAGCTGCCGGGGAATCTGGGCCAGCTCATGGTCGATGGTCAGAGCCTGGCCCCACGCATCGAGGTGATCGTTGAAAATGTCCGCGGCCTCGAGCACGGCGTTACCCTGTTCCGTCAGCTCCGCCTTGTGCTTGTCGGCGGCGGCGACCTCCTCGGGCGTACCCTCCCTGCCGCCATACTGCGCCTGGAACGCAGCCCTCTGGCGTTCGTATTCCTGCCAATCCCGCTCGATCTGCGCCCGCCTCCCTTCGTAGACGGCGCGCGAACTGGCCGGCATGGCGGCCGGCACGGTTCCGAGCTGCATCTGGGCCATAAGTCCGCCGGCCAGACCGCACAGCATGAACAGGTGGACGATAAAAATGCGTGATTTCATTTGGGAGGAGGTGAGGCCGGATTGGTATCCGGCGGTGGCACAACGATGTCTGAAATCCGTTTCCTTTGGGGCCGGAGGGTGACCTGTGCATCGATTTTTTGGGACCCCTCGGCGAGTTTCTCCGTC
>JAYUBB010000125.1:0-6243 GCA_043741015.1 Opitutaceae bacterium | reverse complement strand
CCTGTTCGCTGTGGAGTTTGCCGCCGGCCTTCGTGTCGGGTGACGCGGGCCGGAGCGCCGAGCACCAACCGGCCAGCGGCGCCGTCAGACCAAAGGCGTCGCCGGTCGAACCCGTGCCGGTGATGGGAAACGAAAAAACGGTTTCGATGCCCGCGAACGCGTCCACCGCACCGAGGCCCGCGTCGGTCGGTACCGTATGCTCGGCGCCGCGCGTACCAGTCGTCGGCGCGCAAAGCCACACTCCACCGGCGCGGACAAATTTCTCCACCTTCGCCAGAAACTCCGGTGGCACATACGGCATCATCGGCGTGATGAGCAGTTTCAGGCCGTCGAGGGCCGCGCCCTCGAAGCGGACGTCGCGGTGGATGCCCGCCTCGAGCAGCAGCCCGTGCCACAGCGCGATACTCTGGTTGAAATCCACCTCATAACCCGGGCGGGCGCCGAGCGGTTCAGTCTGGAGCATGGCGCGGCCGAGGTCGGACCAGGTGACGGCGGCCTCCGCGACCGCCGGTTTACTCGCAACCATGAGCGGCTCGAGTTGTTTTCGGGCGGCCTCGACGGCCCGCACCTCCGCGTACCCGAGGGACGGTTTGAACCACGCGCTCATGATGGCGCTGTGCGGCAGCTCGCAACCGGTGCGCTGCTGGCGCCAGAGCCAGTAATTGATCGCCTGCGCGCCGAGACCGAAGGACGCGACGGCCTCGACGGCGAGAAAGCCCGGCGGGTGCGTAACCTCGTGGTTTCCGAACCAGCCGTTGTGCGCCACGCTGGTTTCCATGAACCAGTGGGCGCGGCCGGGCTTGGCCGGACGGCACACGTCGTTGTCGAGCACGATGGCCGACCAGTGGTCGCGGTCGGGGTAATTGTCGAAGGCCGCGAAATCGAGATGGGCGAAGCTGCGCTCGAGGTTCACCGAGAACTGCAGCGCGGTGTTGTGCGTGATGGGTTTGTCGGTGTGGCGGCGGAGGATGGCGGCCTGCGCGTCCATGAACTCCGCGATGCTCTCACGACTGAACATCCGCCAGGCGGTGCTGAGCGAGGCGTTGTGCAGGAAAGGCGTGCGCCGCGGCGCGGGCACCTGGTCGAAGCGCTGGTAGCGCTCGCTCCAGATCTCGGTGCCCCAGGCGTCGTTTAACCTGGCGATCGTGCCGTAGCGCTGCTCGAGCCAGCGCTGCCAGTGCGCGATGGCGTGCGGGTTGAAGTCCTCGCCGACGTGACACTTGAACTCGTTGTCGATCTGCCAGGCGATGATCGCCGGGTGTTGGCCGACCGCCCGGGCCAGCATCTCGACAATCCGCAGGCAGGCCGCCCGCACCTCGGGATGCTCGTAGGAGGCGTGCTGCCGCGCGCCGTGGATCATCACACGTCCCTCGGCGTCCACGAAGCAGCGATCCGGCCGGCCGTGGGTCAGCCACACCGGCGGCGTCGGGGTCGGCGTGCAATACACCACGCCCAGCCCGGCAGCGTGCAGCTTGTCCAGCACCCTCACGAAGAAATCCACCGATACGCGCCCTTCATCGGGCTCCAGCTTCGACCAGGTGAACTCGCCGATGCGGACCATGTTGAGCCCCACGCGCTTCATCTCGGCAATATCGCGGTCGATCTCGGACTCGGGCCAGAGCTCGGGGTAATAGCAGGTGCCGTGCAAAAGTTGCTTCATGGGGGGACAGGGCGCGGCCTGAGCTTGCACCACAGAGGGGAGGCCCAGTCAACCCCCGCCCCGGTCGACCGTCAAAAGCGCCTGGAATCGGATTGTCCGCAAAACCACCCGACGGTGGGGCCCAACATCCATTTGCCCTTGGGCGGAAAATGCCTCTGTCTTAACAAACCCCCTCTGTCCTGTCGGTCGCCAGCCCTGAACGCTGAACCACCCCTGCCATGCCTCGAATTATTTTCCTGCTTTCGCTCCTCGGATTACTGGCAATCCCGCGGGTTGCGGCAGACACCGCCCCGGTCGCTGCCAAGCCGCTCTTCCGTGACCCCGTGTTCGATGGCGCCGCCGACCCGGTCGTCATCTGGAATCCGCAGGTGCGGCGCTGGTGGATGTTCTATACCAACCGGCGCGCCAACGTGCCGGGGCTGTCCGGCGTCGCCTGGGTGCATGGCACCAAGGTCGGCATCGCCGAATCGGCTGACCGCGGCGCGAACTGGTCTTACGTCGGCACGGCCGACATTGAGCTGCCGGCCGACCTAGGCGGCACCGAACCAACGTACTGGGCCCCGGAGGTAATCACCGCCCCCGACGGCACCCACCACATGTTCCTCACCGTCGTGCCCGGCGTGTTCGAGAACTGGGAGCACCCGCGCCGCATCGTCCATCTGACGAGCACCGACCTGCGCAAATGGACCTATGCGTCCGCGCTGAACCTGGCCTCCGACCGCGTGATCGATGCGGTCGTCCATCCGCTGCCCGGCGGCGGCTGGCGCCTATGGTATAACAATGAGCGCGACCACAAATCCATCTACTACGCCGACAGCCCCGACCTGAACACGTGGACCGACCACGGCAAATGCGCCGGCGTCGGCGAACGCCCCGGCGAGGGCCCGTATGTTTTCCGCTGGAAAGGAGCCTACTGGATGCTGGTCGATTTGTGGAAGGGTCTCGGCGTTTACCGTTCTGACGACCTGCTGCACTGGACCGCCCAGCCCGACAACCTGCTCGGCACGCCCGGCACGGGAACCGACGACGGCGTTAACGGCGGCCATCCGGGCGTCGTGGTGAGCGGCGAGCGCGCCTACCTCTTCTATTTCACTCATCCCGGCCGCGCCGGCACCATCAAGCCGGAGGACAAGGACTCCCTCGACCTGCGCCGCAGCTCGATCCAGGTCACCGAGCTGACCGAGCAGGATGGACGGCTCGAATGCGATCGCAACCGTCCGGTGCCGATCAAGCTGGAGGCGCCCGCCTACCGGCCGCCGCCGCCCCGGCCCTTCGGCCCGGTCAAGCGCACCGACCTCCGCGCGCGTGACGGCTGCGTCTATCCCGATCCCGCGACGCACAGCTACCTCCTTTATTTCGCATCGCGCGGACCCAACGGCCGCGCCGCCGTCGCCGCCTACACCAGCAAGGACCTCGAGACCTGGACCGGCCCGACCACCGTGTTCGAGCGGCCCGCGGAGTGGTGGGCCGACCGCGGGCTCTGGGCGCCCGAGATGCACTCCTACCAGGGCAAATTCTACCTCTTCCTCACCTTCGACTCGACGCACCAATTCCCCGAGCAGTGGCGCGACTGGCTGCCCCGCGTGAAACGCGGCTCGCAGGTCCTTGTGGCCGACTCCCCGATGGGTCCCTTTGTGCCCTTTGCCAACAAACCGACCCTGCCCGAGGACATGATGACGCTCGACGGCACGCTCTGGGTGGAGAACGGCGTGCCCTACATGGTGTTCTGTCACGAATGGGTGCAGATCAAGGATGGCACCGTCGAGATGGTGCGCCTCAAGGATGATCTGTCCGCCACGGTCGGCGAGCCCGTGCGGCTCTTTCACGGCAGCGACGCCCCGTGGAGCAAGAAATCCGAGCAATACGGCTGCCACGTCACCGACGGCCCCTGGCTTCATCGCACCAAAAGCGGCAAACTCCTCCTGCTCTGGTCCAGTGGCAGCGAGCGTGGCTACGCTGTCGGCGTCGCCACTTCCTCGTCCGGCAAACTTGCCGGCCCGTGGGTGCAGGCTCCGCGCGCCCTCTTCGACGCCGACGGCGGCCACCCGATGCTTTTCCGCCGCTTCGACGGCCAGCTCATGCTCGCGCTGCACCAGCCGAACAAAACCCCGCATGAGCGCGAGGTGTTCCTCGAACTCGAGGAGCTCGCCGACACTCTCGTCCTGAAAGCCAAGTGACCCCACGCCCCTCATGAAACTCCTCTGCCCCCTTATGTGCTCACTCCTTGCCACCGAAGCCTTCGCCCAAAACCTCGTGATCCCACTCTGGCCCGAGGGCGTGCCTGCGGCCGTCCGCGCCGATGCGCCAGCGGCCAAGGGCCCGATCGGGGACGAGAAAAACGTGGACGGCCACCAGTCCAATATCTCCGTCCCCACCCTCACCGTCTATGCCCCGGCCGTGGACCGGCCCAATGGCACTGCCGTGATCATCTGCCCCGGCGGTGGCTACGGCAATCTTTCCACCAATCGCGAGGGCGTCCAATACGCCAACTGGCTCTCCACTCTCGGCGTCACGAGTTTCGTGCTTAAATACCGTCTGGGGGAGTTTGGCCACCCCGCACCGTTGCAGGACGTGTTGCGCGCCGTGCGCCTGGTCCGGTCGCGCGCCGCGGAATTCAAAATCAACCCGGCCCACCTCGGCGTCATGGGCAGCTCGGCCGGCGGCCACCTCGCCGCCAGCGCCGGCACGCTGTTCGACCATGCCGACGGCAAGACCGGCGCGCCCCTCGACGCGGTCAATGCCCGGCCCGACTTTCTCATTTTGATGTATCCGGTCATCACCATGGACGACCCGGTCGCCCACGCCGGCTCGCGCAAAGCCCTGCTCGGGACCAGCCCCGCGCCCGCACTGCTTCAACTCATGTCCGTCGAGAAGCAGGTCACGTCAGCCACCCCCCCCACGCTGCTCATCCACACGCAGGAAGACCAGGCCGTGCCGATCGAGAACAGCATCCTTTTCTTCCAAGCCCTCACCCGCGCCCACGTGCCGGCGGAGTTCTATGCCTTTGAGCACGGCACCCACGGCATGGGGATGAAGGCCGAGTTTGGCACCGCATCTGACTGGCCGAAAAGGGCCGAGGAATGGTTTCGTCACCGGGGTCTGCTAGAAAGCGTCAAGAAGTAACCCCACTCGCCCATGAACCTGCCCCACCTCCCCGGGCGCGGCCTCCTCGCTGCGCTGCTGTTGCTTGGTCTCGTCCGGCTGTCCGCCGCCCCGGTTGTTGAAAATCTGTCCCGCGGGGTCGTCGCCGTGCACCAGCCCGACGGCAAGGTCTTTGTCAGTTGGCGGCTGCTCGCCTCCGACCCGGAGGGTGTCGCCTTCAATCTGTACCGCGAAACCGTTCCCGTCGCACCGGCTTTTGGCGGTGGCGCCGGCCGGCCACGCGAGGAACCGGTCGTCAAGCTAAACCCCGAGCCGCTCGCCGGCCCGACCTGGTTTCTCGACGCCGGGGCCCACCTGGAGCGCGAGACCAAATACTTTGTCCGCCCCGTGGTGAACGGAATCGAAGGCGAACCCGGCAAGGCCTTCGCGCTCCCGGCCAACGCCGCGCCGCTGCCTTATGTCTCGGTGCCGATCCAGACCCCCGAGGGCTACACGCCCAACGACGCCTCGTTGGGCGACCTCGACGGCGACGGCGACTACGAGATCATTCTCAAGCAGGAGCAGCATCCGCGCGACAACTCCCAGGCCGGCATGACCGGCGAGACGCTGATTCAGGCCTACAAGATCGATGGAACACTGCTCTGGACGATCAACCTCGGCAAAAACATCCGCGAAGGCGCCCACTACACGATGTTCATGGTCATCGACCTCGATGGCGACGGCCGCGCCGAGGTCGCCTGCAAGACCGCCGACGGCACCATTGACGGCACCGGCAAGGTCATCGGCGACCCCAACGCCGACTGGCGCGAAAAGGGAGCGGCCGCCGTGCCCACCACGGACCACACCGGCGCCACCACCACCGCGACGGGCATGGTTGCCCGCATGGAGGGCCGCATCATCCGCGGCCCGGAGTATCTCACCATCTTCGACGGCCGCACCGGCGCCGCCCTCGCCACCACTGACTACGTGCCCGGCCGGCATCCCGACACCCAGAACCCGACCCCGGAACAGATGAACGCGGTCTGGGGCGACGGTTATGCCAACCGCTCCGACCGTTTCCTCGCCGGAGTCGCCTACCTCGATGGGCACCTCCCGAGTCTCATCATGTGCCGCGGCTACTACACCCGCACCGTCATCGCCGCCTGGGACTGGCGCGGCGGAAAGCTCACGTCGCGCTGGGTCTTCGACAGCGACAAACTCGGGCCGCCCGACAAAACCAACCCCTGGCGCGGCCAGGGCAACCACCAGCTCGCCATCGCCGACGTCGATGGCGACGGCAAGCAGGACATCATCTACGGCGCCATGGTCGTCGGTTCCGACGGCAAGGGCCTCTATTCCACCGGCTGGGGCCATGGCGATGCGCTGCATGTCGGCGATTTTGTGCCGGACAACCCCGGCCTGGAGATCGGCGACATTCAGGAGCGGTTTGCCGGCGAGGGCCTGAGCCTGCGCGATGCACGCACCGGCCGGCCGATCTTCAC
>JAYUBB010000124.1:0-1838 GCA_043741015.1 Opitutaceae bacterium | reverse complement strand
CGAGCAACACGACTGACGGCTCATGCACGATGGCCTGCGCCAGCCCGAGCCGTTGCCGCATGCCCTTGGAGTAGGTCGCAATTTTGCGGTCGGCGGCCAAGCCAAGCCCGGCCCAGGCGAGCACGGCGGCGACCCCTTGCGCGGTCTTGTCCGCTGGTAGCAAACTCAGGCTGGCACAGTAGCGAATGAATTCCCGGCCGGTTTGGTGCGGGGCGAAGCTGACCGACTCGGGCAGATAGCCGACCAGCGCCCGCGCGGCATCGCTGCCCGCCGGATGACCCATGATCCGGCAGGAACCCGCGCTCGGCGCGACGAGTCCCGCGAGGGCTTTCAGGATCGTGCTTTTGCCCGACCCGTTGGGCCCGAGCAGCCCGAGCACCTGCCCGGGCGCCAGTTTCAGCGAGATGGAACAGACGGCCTCGATCCGGCTGCCCGCCCAACCGGTCGGATAGGACTTGGCGAAGCCCATCAATTCAACCGCCCAATGATCACCGATGCGCATCGTCATCGAATGTTGAAGCCATTGAATTGTGGCGCCCGGGTCGCGTCGGTCTGCTCCACCTTGCGAATGTAGCCCTCCATGCGCTCCTGCACCGCGGCGATGAAATCGCGCACCTCGTCCGGCCGGCCCTCGGCCTCAAGCTGCACGCGCCCGTCGGAGAGGTTCATCACACAGCCCGAAACGTCATACCCCTTGGCCACCTGCAGCGCCTGGTAGCGGAACCCCACGCCCTGCACCCGGCCGCTGAAAAACACCGTCACATGTTGAACCCCGGACATGCAGGCAGAAAACCCCCGCGCCCCGCCGGGGCAATCATTTCCTGTCATTCTGAACGCAGTGGATAATCCAGCAGCATAACCGCCGGTGCACGTCATTCATGGATTCTGCACCCCGCTCAGGATGACACGCAGCACAGGAATTTTATTTGCCAGCGGGGGTCCGGCACGCATTGTGCATCTCAACGCCGCAAGGCGCATTCCTTACATGACGAATCCTGATTCCGACGGGCTGTTCGATAACGACTGGGACGACTGCGGAGAACTTTCCTGGACCGAGGCCGACTGGCAAAAATACCTCGCCAGCCAGGAGACCGCCGTTCGCGACTATATCAAGCATTACGACCAGTTGCCCGCCACCATGGAACGGATTGATGAGGCCGCCCGTCGCATGGGCTGGGAACTGGCCGAAGCACCCGCCGCCCCCGCTCCTGAGGCCGTCGAAGAGGCGGACGAGATCGAGGCGGATGACGATATTTTCGACGGCGACTGGGATCCCTACACCCTGCATCGCAACCCGGTCTATATCTCCACCCGCGCTCTCTACCTGAGTCTCTTGGCCCACTGGGAACGTGCGGCGGCCAAGCCCGGCCGCGTGCCGCCCGCCCTCGGCATTTCTTTCCAGGCCCTCCTTTACCGGGGCAACGAGCAGGCGCTGCAGGCCGTGCAGGCGCTGGAAATGGGCGACTACACCCTCGCCGTGCTCCTCTTCAAGAAGGCGCTCCGCGAGCTCAACCTTACCCTCGCCCGCTTGAACGAGCCCGATGCCGCCGCCACTCCCCTCGCCGTGCGCTACCGCGAATACGCCCTGCCGCGCCTTTTCGATCTCCGTGAAATCTGGCTGCGCGTCATGAACGAGTGCCGCCAGAGCCACGGGGGCCCCACTCCGTTGGAGTAAGCGAATGGAGGCGGGACTAGCAGTCCCGCGGATTACCACCGGCGATTATCACGCCTCGCGGGACTGCTAAACACAACGTCATAAGTAATTGCCTATAGCGTTGGGTGGGTTTATCGTCGGTTCAATGAAAGCACTGACGATTTCCGATCAAGAAAACATGATC
>JAYUBB010000123.1:0-6282 GCA_043741015.1 Opitutaceae bacterium | reverse complement strand
CGAGATGCGCGGCGGCGAAGATGAACTCGCCGGGTTTGACGACGGGGCTGGGCTTGCCTTGGGGGGCGTAATTCTGGCCGTCGGATTTCTGGGTCATGGGCGGAGGGGTTTGGGCGGAGGCGGCGACCGTGGCGGCGCCAGCGGCGAGGGTTTTGATAAAATGCCGGCGGGGTATCATTGGCAAGGCACTGAAAGCAGGTCAGTCAGATTTGCGAACAACCGGGTCCGCTTCGAGAAACTTGGTGAGTTCCTTGTCGTTCCAGGGCTCGGTCCGGCCGGCGGTCTCGCGCCGGGCGCGGGCGATGACCGCGGGATCGACCGGGTCAAAGCCCTGGCCCCAGGAGCGCCGGACGAAGGTGAGGGCGCCGGCCAGCGATTCATCGTCGAGCGACTGCAACGGCGGCATGATGAGGTTTTCGCTGGTCTTGCCTTGCAGGACGATGCGGGCCACGGCGCGTTCGTCACCCGCGACCCATTGTGAATTGACCAGGGACGGGGCAAGGCCCTTCAGACCGAGTCCGGTCGGCTGGTGGCAACCCGCACAGATGCTTGTGAAAATGACGCGACCCTTCTCGAACAGTTGCGCCTGTGCGGCGGTGAGCGGGGCGACCTTGGCGGCCGCCTCGCCTTCATGGCCCGGCCAGTGCAGGTGCGCGAGAAGTTCGGCGGCGCGCGCACGAACTGGCGAATCAACGGCGGCCAACCTGGACAGGCTGGTCGGGACAGCAGCCAGGCGGGCGGTGAGCAACTTACCGTCGCTCTGAGCGGGGATGACGTGCTTCAGACTTTCAAGCAGGCAGTCGGTACCCCAGGTCGGAGAGGTTACGGCGCCAAAGAGCCGGTCGAGTGCGGCGGTAGGGGCGGCATCTCCTGAACGCCAGACGCAGGTCGCGGCGAGCGTGACTGCGGAGGTAGCGGAAGCGGGGTCCGTCTGGGCGAAGGCAAGCGCGATGAACTCCACCTCCCGGTTGGCGAGACCGCTGACGATGGCGTCAGCGATGACCGGTCGCGCACCGTGGCGACGGGCAAGATTGAGCAGGGCGGGCAGGGATTGCGCGCTCGGTGATGCGCCGAGAGAAAGGCATTGCTGCAGCAGGACGGCATACGGCGTGTCCGTGCCGGGGCCGGACATGGCCGCGATGACGGAGGTGAAAATCTCAGCATCATGGGCAGCCAGCAGTTTCTCGCTGAGCCGAATAGCCGCGGCACAGACTGTGGTCTCGGGGTCGCCCAGGGCGGCGAGGAGGGTGGGGCGGTCGAGTCCGTCCACGCCTTCGAGCGTCCAAAGGGCATGAAGGCGGGCAAGAGCCGCTGCGTGGAGGTTGAGGGCGAGTTTACGCAGCAGGGGCAATGCGGCGGGGTCGCGGCGTTCGACCAGCAGGCGTTGCGCGGTGTCACGCCACCAGCCGCCGGGAGAGTCGAGTCGGGCGACGAGTTCGGCGGAGGATTCCTTGAGCAGGTTAAAGGGGGCCGGGCGGGTGACGTCAGCCGTCGCTGGCACCACCCGGTAGATGCGGCCCAGGCCCAGGCTCTCGGCGAGGCCGCGCGCCTCGATCTGCTTGCGCAGGTAGGTGGTGAGATAGATGCGGTGCTGGATGATGCCGCGATACATATCGACAATGTAGAGGGCGCCGTCGGGGCCGTCAGCCAGGTTGACCGGACGGAAACGCTCGTCGGTGGAGGCGAGAAACTCGGAGCCCTCGATGGCGTTGCGGCCGGCGAGGCGGTCGCCCTGCGGCGCGAGGGTGATGCGCTTGATGAGATTGCCCGAGGGTTCGCAGACGAAGGCGTCAGCATGCAAATCAGGCAGCAGGTTGCCGCGGTAGATGAGCGGTCCGCAGGCGGCGGTGACGGCCGTGATGCGCCCGCTGGCGTCGAGGCTCTTGTAGCCGCGGTTTACGCCGGGCGTGACCCGCAGCGGCCAGAGGCGCAGGTTGGCGGGGACGAGCTGGACGTTGACGCCGGCCGGGTCGGTGAGGCCGGGATTGCGCGTAAAGTAAGCGGATGGCACGAGGTCGTAGCGCAGTGGGTCGCTGTTGCTGTTGTGGAAGAGCCGGCCGGTGTCGTCCTGCGAGATGCCCCACTGACCGCGGGAAAGGGTGAACTCGCGGTCGAAGCGACCTGCACCGCGGTAGCGGAAGCGTACATTGTGGTTGGCACTGTAGATCCAGTTGTCCATCGCCCGGAAGAGGCCATTGGCCGTATGTTCGGGATTGTCCGCTGCACCGTAGTCGGAGGCGATTTCCGTCTTCTCGTCGGCCATGCCATCGCCGTTGGTATCGCGACAGAACCAGAGGTGAGGGGGCTCGGCCACGAGGACGCCATCGCCGACGAGTGCCAGGGCGCGGGGCAGCACGAGGCCGTCGAGGAAGACCGTGCGCTTGTCCATGCGGCCATCGTGATTGGTGTCCTCGAGCACGACGACGGCGCCGATCTTGGCGTCCTCGCCCTTGCCGTCGGGGTTGGGCATGAAGCCGCGCATCTCGACGACCCAGAGGCGTCCGTCGGGGCCGAAAGTCATCGCGACGGGATTGCCCACGAGCGGATCGGCGGCGGCGATTTCGGCGCGATAGCCCGGGGCGAGGTGCAGGGTGCCGAGGGCGTCTTCGGCGGTTAGAACCGGGGCTGGCGGGATGACGAGGCTGGCCGGCGGCGGAGCTTGAGTTTCGTCGGCCTTGTCGCCGTTTTGTGCGTGCAGCGCCACGGTGGCAAACAGGGCGATCAGCCCAAAAGTAAATTGGCGAAGCATGAGGCGGTAAGGATTAACCACGGACGGAGCAGTAGGCGAAGATGGCATGGCAATATGCAGAATACACGGAAATGCAGAAATGAGGGGTTAAATGACTTTGGATTATTCCTCCGGCAGGGGCTGACCCTTGGTCTCGGGTAGAAACGGCAGCGCAGCAAGACCGACGAGCAACACCAGGGCGACCCAGCTGCCAGCCGTGCGGAAGCCCTCGATGTCCCCGCCGAGCCGGCGGGTGAGCTGGCCGAGCGTGAATGGCGCCGTGGCGGCGATGAGGCGGCCGACGTTGTAGCAGAAGCTGGTGCCGGTGCTTCGCAGGCTGGTGGGGAAGAGTTCCGGCAGGTAGATCGCGTAGACCGCGAAGACGCCCAACTGGCCAAAGCCCATCAGCGGAAGCATCCAGAACATCTGGTTGAAGCTGCGCAGACTCTGGAAGACGAGCAACGTCGAGAGGAATGAGCAGATGATGCCCACGGCGAAGGCGAATTTACGGCCGCGTGTCTGCGCGAGCCACGAGATGGCCATCATGCCGATAAAGCCGCCGATGTTCTGCAACAGCAGCCCGACGCTGGTCCAGAAGGCGCGGGCACTGGCGAGGTCATCGGACGCAAGGCCTGAGGCCGCGAGATGGTCGGTGACAATCGCGCCCACAATTTTGGGATGAAAGTTGCCCAACCCCCACAGGCCGACAATGCCGGCGAGGCAGAGGACGAGTCCGAACCAGGCGTGCCGGGACCAGACCGGGTGGCCGAGCAGGCTCGCGTAGGAACCGAACTTGATCCCCTTGCTCGCGCCCGTGGCGCGGGCCGCCACCCATTTGGCGGGTTCCTTGAGGCGGCGCAAAATGAACACGCAGAGGAACGCCGGCAGGGCACCGACGATAAAAAGTGTCTGCCACGCCTTGAGGCCGAACGGCAGCAGATGCCGCGCCGCGAGGGCGCCGATGGCCATGCCGGTGAGGCCGGCGAGGATGTTGCCCCAGGTGGAGAGCGATTGGAGCAGGCCGAGGGCGGGGGCGCGGGTGTGGTCGGGGACCGAGTCGGCCACGAGCGCGACGGCCAGGCCGAAAACGCCGCCTACGCCCAGACCCGTAAGGAAACGATAGGCGCAGAAATCAAAATAGCCGGTCGAGAACGAACTCAGGCCGGTGCAAACCGAGTAAAGCAGCACGCACACGGACAGGATTTTCGCACGGCCAAAGCGGTCGCCAAGGGCGCCGAAGATGAGGCCACCGACGGCCCACCCCACAAGGAACACCGAGGTCGTATAGGCGCCAAACTCGGTGGCCCGGGCCTTGTCGACCAGGAGGTCGTCCATTGCGCCCCCGCGGGCCAGATTGAAGAACTGCTGGTCGAGGCAGTCGAAAAGCCAGGCGAGCGAGGCGACAGTGAAGACGAACCATTGATCGCGATTGAACGACCGCCACCAGGGTTGGGCCGGGATGGACATGCTAAGGTATTTGTGTGGGAGGGGCTTTACGCCCCGACAGGATTAACGCGTATGTTGAGTCGGGGCATAAAGCCCCTCCCACAAAGAATGGGGCACTCATAGCTTCACCGCCTTGCCGGACTTCGCGGACTCGTAGATGGCGTGAACGAGGGCGACGGCCTTGCGGCCATCGCGTCCGTCAATGGCGGGTGGGCGGTTGTCGCGGACAGCCGCGACGAGATCGCCGATCTGACGTAGGTGACCCGCGAGGGAAATGCCGCCCGGCACGCCGGCACCGGAGCCGAGGGCGTTGTCGCGCTTGGCGCTGCGGATGGCGTCGTCACCGGGCTCGGCCTTGGCGAAATCCCAGCGGGAAATATAGTCGTCCTCGAGACAGATGGAGCCGTGCTCACCGCAGAGCTCGATGCGGCGCGACCAGCCGGGCCAGAGCGCGGTGCTGGCCTCGATGGTGCCGAGCGCGCCGTCGGGAAATTTCAGCGTGGCGACTGTGGTATCATCGGCTTGGATGCCGGTGTGGACGCGGCGCGTGAACTGGCCGAAGACCTCGGTGGGCAAACCGGCGAACCACTGCAGCAGGTCCACGCCGTGGATCGCCTGGTTCATCAGCGCGCCGCCGCCGTCGAGTTCCCACGTGCCTTTCCACGGGGTCTTATAGTAATCGGCAGTGCGGTGCCATTTCACGTAGGCGCTGGCGAGGACGAGCCGGCCGAGGCGACCGGCATCTAGGGCAACCTTGACCGTCTGGGCGCCCGAGCCGAAGCGGCCCTGAAAAATGGCGGCGACCTTCACGCCGGCCTTGGCGGCGGCGGCGTTGATCTGGTCCACACGGGCTGGGGTGGTCTCCAGGGGCTTCTCGATGATGACGTGCCGGCCCGCGCGGATGGCGATGAGGGCGGGTTCGAGGTGCGCGCCGCTCGGCGTGGTGACGTTGATGACCTGCACGTCGGGCCGGGCGACCATTTCCTCCACCGTAGCCGTGAGGATCGGGATGTTGTGCTGGGCGGCGAAGGCGCGGCCTTTCTCCGGGGAGCGGCTGACCACGCCGACAAGGCGGGCGCCAGGGGTCTGGGCAATTGCCTGGGCGTGGTAGCCGGCTATCATGCCGGTGCCGACAAGGGCGAAGCCGAGGGGTGGGGTGGACATCAGGGAGCAGGGAGGAGGGAGAAGGAGGGAGGAGATTAGCCACGAAAAACACCAAGAACACAAAAAGGTTTAAACGCGGAGAGCAGACATTGAGGTGATGGCTGGTTTTTTGCGTTTCTGGTGTTTTTCGTGGCCATTCCTTCGGGGGCTCTCAGGTGCGCCACTTGCCGTCTTTCTCACGGCTCTCCTTGACGCGGAAGGCAGTGATCTTGCGGATCAGGGCGAGAGGAAGGGGCTGATCGAGCGGAAACTGAACCGTGCCGGGCGAGGTGTTGAATTTCGCCATCTCTTTCTTGAAAGCCCGCACGGCGGAGGCCGTCGGGAAGAGACTAACGTGGTTTTTGAACCCTGCAAACATGACGAGGATGCGCTTGTAGGAGTAGGCCGGCATGTTCCATTTGAGTTCCTCAACGGCGCCGGGCGCGGCGGCCCGGATGCACTTTCGGATCTCGCGGAGTTTGGGGCGGGCCTCCTTTGAGGCGGCGGCGATGTATTCCGTGACGGTCTTGGGCCGGGCGCTAGCTTTCGGGGGAGCCATGGGGTCTGTTGGATATAGCCGGCCGCACCCGAGCGTCAAATGCTGGCTTTAAGGATGAGGTCGGACGGTCCAAGGCAACAGAGGGATTGGCCACAAAAAACACAATAAGCACAAAAAGGAATGCAGTCGGCAAATGGCGAGGGCTATGAAACCAAAAGGCCCGTTGCAGGGCGAAGCGACTGGCGCCTGTAGGCGCAAGGGAGACATAGACCGCCGGACAGACCTTTTCGTGTTTTTCGTGGCTAAAACGTCTTGGTGTATTTGTCCGGGCTCAGTCACAAAAGCGGCTTGAACTTACGGCGGGACGGCGAAAGCTGTCCCGCCTGTTCCTGCGAGTGTAGCACAATGGATAGTGTATCCGCCTCCGAAGCTGATGATCCGGGTTCGACTCCCGGCACTCGCACCA
>JAYUBB010000122.1:0-6284 GCA_043741015.1 Opitutaceae bacterium | reverse complement strand
GATCGAAGAACGGCTTCGCCCGCTCGGACGTCATCGAGTATTCGGTGTCCCACCAGAGGATGTCGGGATGGTATTTGTCCAGAAGCTCGCGGACCTGCTGCAGCGAAATGGTTTTCAAATACGTGTCGAAGTCGCCCTCCTTCTGGGCCTCGTCCCACGGCGGCGTGTTGCCCTTGCTCCCGCCGAGGTTCACCCAGTCCTGCGATTGCGAGTAATAGGTGCCGAACCGCAGACCGTGGGCGCGGACGGCGGCGGCGAGGGGCGCGATGAGGTCGCGCTTGGCGCCGGAGGCCTTGACCGCGTTCCAGTCGGAGTAGGCTGAATCAAACAGCGTGAATCCGTCGTGGTGCTTCGCGGTGATGACGACGTACTTGACGCCCGTGTCCTTCGCGAGCTGGGCCCACGCCTCCGGGTCGTATTTCGCGGCGGTGAAATTTTTGGCGAGTGCCTTGTAGTCAGCTACGGGAATCTTGCCGCGGTTCATGATCCATTCGGCGGCGACGGGCTTGCCCTGCCAGAAACCGGCGGGCACGGCGTAGACCCCCCAGTGGATGAAGAGGCCGAAGCGGGCCTCGCGGAACCATTGCAGACGTGCCTCCTGCTGTTCCGGCGCTTCATTCCGCACGACGGCGGGGAGGGCGGGCAGCCCGGCGGCGGGCGGCGCCAGGCGGATGGCGGGTGCCGACGGGGCGGAGGTGGGTTGGACGAATGCGGGGCAGGCCAACAACGCAGTGCCGAGAATCAGAAGCCGGGAGGTCTTCATGAGCGAGGGTGGCTGAGCCAAGCGACCGGGCGCCCCGGGGCGAAGCCAAATTAATCTGCCAGTGGGAGCGGTGTTATACCACCGCCACAAAGCTGCCGTGGAATTCGACGGCGGCTTTGCCGTTGGTGCCCTCGACCACGGACTCGAGATCCATGCGCGCTTTCTTGTGGCGGCGGAGATCTTCCATGAATTCGGCGGCGATGCCCGGTGGCGGACGCAGGCAGACGGCGCGGAAAGCATTCCGCACGGGCTGACGGTAGTTCGCGCTGCTTTTCTTGACGACCACGTGGCCGTCCACGCCGCCCTCACGCAACAGAGACCACAACGTGGCATAGCAGGCGAGGGTGGGGAGGGCGTGGAGTGTGCCGCCAAAGACCGAGCCGAGGTGGTTGATGTTGGGCTCGAGCGGGGCCTCGAGGACGAGCCGGCTCGGGCCGGTCTCGATCACGCGGATGCCCATCGCCTTCGTGAGGGGTATTTTCGCGTGGAGGAAATTCTCCAGAATGAGGGGAGACAGGCTGTCCGGGACAAGGTCGCTCATGCGGGTTTGTTGGTAGCTCTCGCCCCATGCGCCGCCAAGCAAGATGTCACCTGGCAAGCCAGGTCTTGGACAAACCCAAAGCAGCGCAGTCAATCTGCCCGCAGGGCCACGACGGGATCCACCTTGGTCGCGCGCCGGGCAGGCAGCCAGCAGGCGAACACCGCCACGCTGGCGAGAATCAGGGCCAGACCCACGACGACCCACGGGTCATTGCCCGGCACGATGACCAGTCGCTGGCTCAGGAAGCGCAACAATCCGAAGGAAAGCGCCGCCCCAATCACCGTGCCCAGGCTGGCGAGAAAAATGCCGTTGCGGAGGAAAAGCCAGACGACGTCCCTTTCCTGCGCGCCGAGCGCCATGCGGACGCCGACTTCCTGGGTGCGCTCCACCGTCAGGTTCGCGATCACGCCGTAGATGCCCACCAGGGAGAGCAGCAGGCCGAGGCCGGCCAGTTGCGCGAGGGTCCGGCGGACAACGGAGAAACCGGACAGGTTCGCCTTCAGGGTCTCCCGCGCCGTGGCCAGCTGGGTGATGGCGACATCGGGCTCGATCCCCGCCAGCGCCTTCCGCACCGCGTCCCCGAGTGCCTGCGGGTTCGAGGCACTGTGCAGCGAGAAGGTGGGAAAACGGCCGGAGGTCTGGGCCCAGGGCTGGTAGAAGTGATAGCGGGGATACTGCCCGATGAAATCACCCCCGTAGACGACGTTGCTGACGATCCCGACGATCTCATCGCCGTCCTCCTTGCCGGGGCCGGAGTAACGGATGCGGTGGCCGATGGGATTCTCGCCCGGCCAGAATTTTTCGGCCATGGCCTGGTTGATGATGACCACCTTGGGCGCTCCCTGCCGATCGTTCTCGTTGAAGGTCCGGCCTTGGAGTAGGTGGATTCCATAGGTCTCGAAATAGTCGGGTGTCACCCGGTCAATGAGCGCGACCGGCTCCTGGCCCGGCGGTGGTGGCGTCTGGCTCTCGACGGAAAAGGCCGTGCCGCCGCCCGGGCCCATGGCCGGCGAGCCGAAGGAGATGGTCGCATGATCCACCCCGGGCAGCTGGCGCAACGCCGTCAGGAATTTGTCGGTGAACACCTCGTGGCGGGGGTTGGTCTCGTCGCCGTAGTTCCAGTAGCCCAGTTCAAACGAACCGATGAGGACGTTGTCCGGGCGCCAGAGCAGCTCGCGGTCCATGATGTGCTGGAGGCCGCGCACAAAAAAGCCGGCGCCGGATAACAGGGCGAGCGTCAGCGCCACTTCCACCACGATCAGGCCGTGGCGGAGGCGGTGCCGGGCGCGGTCCCCGGTGGTCCCGCGGCCGCTTTGCTTCAGGGCGGCGTTGACGTCGGCCCGCGAGCCGAGCCACGTCGGGATCGCCCCGAACACCATCCCGGTGACGAGGGAGGTGACCAGGGCGAACGTGAGCACCCGGACATCGAGCGGCATGGGCGAATTGAAGTAGTTCGAGAAATAGAGGTTGCCCCACTTGGCGACCAGCAGGCCGAGGGCCCCGCCCGCAAGGGACAACAGCAGGCTTTCGGTCAGCAGCAGCCGCATGAGCTGGCCGCGCGAGGCGCCCAGCGCTAGCCGGATGGCATACTCCCGAGATCGGCCGGTCGCGCGGACGAGCTGCAGGTTGGCGAGGTTGACGCAGCCGATCAGGAGCACGGAGGCCGACAGGCCCATGATCAGCCAGACGACGGTGCGACCGATGTCGCCCATGTAGTCCGGGGCATAGGGCGCCACGCGGAAGCCGCGCTTTTCGTTGGACTGCGGGAAATCGTGGGCCAGCCGCGTCCCGATGGCCTTCAGCTCTGCGTCCGCCTGCTCGACGGTGACGCCGGATTTCAGGCGGGCGACCATTGAATACCAGGCTTTGTCGCGCACCTTCCGGTTAACGTCTGCGATATCCTGGTGCCAGAGATCGACGCGGCCGTTCCAGATCTGCGGATCGTCGAGGGTCGCCGGCATCACGCCGACCACGGGGACGTTGCGGGCGTTGAAGCGCACGGTGTTCCCGAGCACCTGCGGGTCCGAGGCAAAGTCCTTCTCCCAATAAGCATGGCTGAGGATTACCGGCGCTTCGCCCTTGTTTTCCTCCTCGCGGGTGAAAATCCGTCCCAGCACGGCGGGGACGCCGATCGTGGCGAAAAAATCCGCGCTTACGGCCATCGCGGTTATGAGCTCCGCCGGCTTCCCGGCTTTCGCGATGCTCTTCTGGTAGTTAACATAGTAGACGGCGGTGCGTTCGAAAACCGTGTTCTGGTCGCGGAGATCGAGGAAGTCGCCCGGGGAGATGGAACCGCTCTGCCATTGGGGCGTGGTGCTCCAGACCTGCACCAGGCGCCCCGGCTCGGGAAACGGCTGCGAAAAGAACAGCAGCCGGTTCAGCACGGTGAACTGGGTCGTGTTGACCCCGATCGCGAGCGCCAGCGTGACGAGGGCGATGATCGTGAAGCCCGGGGTTTTGAGCAGTGAACGCAGGGCAATTCTCATGTCAGGAAAATGATTACCACAGAAGACACGGAATACACAGAAGACTTTTAACAGGAGGAAACTGAGAAAACAGAGTTTCTGAATCACTCCGTTCTCTCTTTTGGCTCCTGTGAATTGAATCAGTCTGGTTTGTTCTGTGCCTTTTGCGCCTTCTGTGGCTAATCGGATCATGGACTGTCGCACCGGATGTGGAGCCTGCTGTATCGCGCCGTCGATCACGTCGCCGATTCCGGGCATGCCGCACGGCAAGCATCGTGTAGCGAATATATTCTTTCTTCGTAAGCACATCTAGGCGCTTAGGGCCGTTCAGGGGAGTTTCTCAAAAATCAGATAATAGGTGCGGATCTGTATCTCTGATCCTTCGCAAGGCTGCGTGCGCATCAGCCAAGCGGATCAACAATCGCGCAGACCGAATAGACCAATATGAAAACAGACACGTTAGTATTAGCCCTGAAAAATTACGAAAATACTCACCTGCGGGATGAGCATCCATACAGTTACTTGTATAACTTCTCTGAGATACAGGTTAAATCCAGGAAAGTGAAGATCGATGGCCAGCAGCGCCTGCTTTCTATCTATTTCTTCTTTAAGGGACGGTTCCCACGCAAAGAGAAGCGCGTCGAATTACGCGCAATTTTCGCACAGGAGGGTCGCATCCCGTCGCGCATTCTTGAGGATGACGCTTACTTTGTTCCGTTTAGACTTCAGCTCGCCGAAACACTATCTGATCACCCCAACAAACTTAGTCGGCTCACTTACGAGAATCTAGATGATCTCAAAACCACTTTCGATCTTCGCACGATTCGGAATGTTATCATAAAGCAGACGAGTCCCGCAGGGGATGACAGTGCGATGTTTGAGATATTCAATCGCCTTAATACTGGTGGTATAAACCTTAAACCGCAGGAAATTCGAACCAGTCTTTATCACTCTGGATTCTATTCATTAATTTATAGACTCAATGCACTCCCTGGGTGGCGCCGGATGCTTGGTATCGAGGTTGCAGACCTCAATATGAAGGACTGTGAAATAATACTGCGTAGTTACGCGATGCTTATCAACGGCGAGGCCTATCAGCCTTCGATGATAAAGTTTCTTAATGAGTTCTCCCGCAGAATGAAATCCGCCAAACCGGAGCAGCTAGAGTATCTGGAAAAGCTTTTTCATTCTTTCATCTCGGCATGTGCCAAGCTCCCAGAAAGATGTTTCATCGGATATCGCGGCCGCTTCTCGATCTCAATATTTGAGTCTGTCTTTACCGCGGTCTGCGAGAAACCATATGCTGCAAAGGTGCAAGTGTCTGAACCCTTGCCCCCGGAGTTCATCGCAGCGTTACAAGCCGATCCCCTTTTTGTGGAAGCGGCTCAAAAAACTACCGCCGGCAAAACCAATGTAGATATCCGGCTACGCATCGCGAAAGAGAAACTGGCAGCACTCGTATAATTCGGTGCCTGAGAAGACGCCAATCGAAGGTAAAAGCATATAATGACAACACACAGCAAGCCGGCTGGTGTCAGGTGCGTCCAGTGGCTCGCGGACTTGCGCTGGGCGGAACAAATTGGCGCCGGCGAGCGTGGTCCGCGAATCCGTCGGACAGACTTTGAAACCCGCGGCCGCCTTATTCCGGATTCTTCAGTTCGTAGATGTCGCCGCCTTGCGGATTATTGCGGTCAAAGAGGATGTAACGGCCGTCGGGCGACCACACGGTGTAGTCCACGCCGATGTTTTTATCCGGAAACGTGTAGAGATTGGTCTCCGCCCGGCCAGTCTTGCTGTCCCACAACTGCAGGCTGATGTGGTTGTTGTCCGCAAAAAAACGGTGATCCGGGGAGAGCGACAGATGGGAGGAATTGATGCCGGTGGGGATCTTACTGACTGTCTGCGGATCCTTCCCATCGACATATCCCTGCATGTAGACTCCGCCCCCGATTGAGAAAACGACCGTATTAACGTCCATCCAGCGCATGTAGTGTCCGCTCACGGGCAACTCGGCCAGGATACGCTGGCCACTGCCGTCGGCATTCATCACATACGGCAGGTTCTTTCCCGTTCGGTCCGACATGAAGGCGATGTGCGAGCCATCGGGGGAAAAAGCCGGATTGATATCCGCGGCGCTGTCGGTCGTGAGCTGGCGCGGGGGACCTGCGGGTGTCCCATTGGCTGACAGGTCGACCAGCCAGATATCCTCATTGCCGGACCGGCGGGAAAAAAACGCAATCTGGTTTCCCCTGGGGTTCCAACTGGCCTGATAGTCACCCCCGAGGCCAAAGGTGATCTGGACCGCATTCGCGGCCACGCGCTGATCCGGATCAAAGCCCGCGACGTAGAGGTTCATTTGTCCGCCGCGGTCCGAGGTGAACACAATCTTCCGCCCATCGGCCGACCAATCCCCCCGGGTGTCTTCGCGCGATGATTCAATCACCGGGAATGGTTCGCCGGCGGGCTTGCCATTCGCGAGATTCATGGGGAGAGCCCAGATGTCGGAATTCCAGCT
>JAYUBB010000121.1:0-6287 GCA_043741015.1 Opitutaceae bacterium | reverse complement strand
TCACCGTCCACAAGCTCCAGAGCGGCCCACTCGGCGGCGACCAGCAGATCGGCGCCATGATCGTCGAGGGGAAAATTGATTTCCTGATATTCTTTTGGGACCCCCTCGAGCCGCAGCGGCACGATCCCGACGTGAAGGCCCTGTTGCGCATGGCCGTGGTCTGGAACGTGCCGGTCGCCTGCGACCGGGCCACGGCGGACTTCATCATCTCCTCGACGATCATGCACGGGGAGTACGAACGGCTGGTGCCGGACTACGAGGCCTACGCCCGGCGTAAGATTCCCGTGGAAATCACGCCCGCCACCCGCGCGTCCAAGGCCTAGGACTAAGTCCGCCTTATTTCTTCTTCTTCGGCGGGGTGACGTTCTTCATGCCGCCGCCAGGGCCGGGCTTGGGCGCACTGCCACTGTTGATCGGCAGGTCAGGCTCGGGCATGCGGTTGATGATTGTCTGCTGGCCGATGGTGAAGAGTCCGTTGATGGTCGAGTAGAGGGCGAGGCCGGAGGCGAAGTTGTAACAAAACAGGGTGAAGATCCATGGCATGACCTTGAACATCGTCTGTTGGGCGGGGTCGACGGTCGGGGTGGGCGTGAGCCGCATCTGGAAGATCATCGTGGCACCCATGAGCAGCGGCATGATGTTGATCGGCAGGCCGAAGAGGTGCGCCACGGTGTCGGGGGCGGACAGATCGTGCGCCCAGAGGAACGAGGCGAAGCGCAGCTCCGAGGTGCTCTGCAGCATGGCAAAAAAGCCGACGAAGAACGGGATGGTGATGAGGACGGGGATGCAGCCGCCGACCGGGTTGACCTTGTTTTCCTTGAAGATGCGGAGGGTCTCGGTCTGGAGCTTCGCCGGGTTGTCCTTGAACTTCTCGCGCATGGCCTGCATGTGCGGCTGGAGCTTGGCCATGCGTTTGGCGGAGCGGGACGCGGCCAGCGTGAGCGGCAGGAAGACGATCTTAAGCGTGAGCGTGGTGATGACGATGGCCCAGCCCCAGCTCGGGACAATCGAGTGGAACCAGGTCATGATGGTCAGCAGCAGCGGGGCGAAGAAGCCGGAGAAGAAGATCTTGTTGAAGAAAAAGGAGTCGAATTGCATGACCTTCGCCTCGCCGTGCTGGAAGACATCGGCATTGCCGAGGCGCTTGTATTCCTTGGGGCCGGCAAAGTAGTTCGCCCCGAAGGTGGTGGAGGCACCGGCGGCGAGGGGCTTGAGGTCGAACTGGGCGTAGCCCGTGACGCCGTAGAGACGGCGGTCGTCGGCCGGGGCGTGCTGGTCGAGCTTCACCCGTTCCACTTTAACGCCGTTGCCGGGCAGGTCGGGGGTCAAAATCATGCAGAAGAACTGATTTTTCACGGCAGCCCAGGCGATGGAGACGGGGCGTTCGATGAAGGGCGGCGGAGTGCCATCCTTCATCCCGATCCAACTGAGAAAACCTCCGCCCTCGAGATCACCGCGGGCGATAAAGGTGGTATCCTTGCCGTCGGAGTAACCGGTATTAAGATAGATGCCGTAGTCTGCGGCATTGAGCGGGGCGGCGGTACCGAGATTGAAGATGGCGCGGGGGAGAACCAGCGGCTTGTCCGTGCGATTGCGGAACGTGGTTTCGTGGCGGATTTGGTAGTCGTCGCGGCCGGGGGCCTTGGCCAACGAGTAGCGGCGGGTAACCTCAAGACTTTCGCTGGTGGCGCGATAGATGACCTCGGTGTCGTTCTTCGACACGAGTGTGTACGCGGTGTGGCGGTCGGCGCCGGGGAAGTCAGTGAGGCTGAGCGCGGGCGCGGCCTTGACGGAATTAAGGGTGTAGAGGCTGGGCTGACCTTGAACGGCGAGGTGTTTCTTGAGCGCGACACTGTCGATGGCGCCGCCGTGGTTGGTGAGCGTGACGATGATGAAGTCGTTGGCGAGCGTCACCGTCTCAGCGAGGCCGACGTCAGAATGGGTGACGGAGGTGAGAGACGTGACGGCCGGCACGTTCGCCTGCCCGGGGGCCGCCGCAGAGGCGGCGGAGGTCTCGGCCGGAGCCGGGGTGACAGGCAGCGGGGCGGGCGGGCGGGGGGCATAGCGGGCGCTGAAGTAGAAGCTCGCCATCGCGGCGATCAGCAGGAGGACCCCGATGGTCGTGTTCTTTTTGTCCATTTGGGAGGGAAAGTGAGAGGGTAAGGAAAAGTGATTCAGGTGCCGCGCCGGGTTCCGATGCAGAGGGGAGGTGCACGCCGCGGAACCGGATCTTCACCACCCGGATGCCACGGGCCGCACTTGGCCACGCGGATAACGGTGAGGGCCAGGCCGGTGAGCAAGCCATGTTCATGCAGGGCGGTGCGCGCGTAATGCGAACAGGTGGGGGCGAAGCGGCAGCCGCAAGTGGGATTGATCACAACAAGAGCGGGCGAGAGGGTGCGTTGGTAAAGCCAGATAAGACCGCTCGCGAAGCGGGCGGGCAGACGCACGAGGGTTTGGCCGAAATCACGCATGACTTGTCAGTTTACTGCACGCGTGAACGAAGCGTTGTGCCACCTCGGTGTATTCCAGCCGGAGGAGCGCGGCGCGGGCGGTGAGCACGAGATCGAGGCCGGGGGGGACGAGATGTTGGTGCTGGCGGTAAAGGGTGCGGAGGCGGCGCTTGGCGCGGTTGCGGTGGACGGCATCACCCACGGAGGCCCGGGAGGCGACGACCCCCACGCGGGCGGGAGCAGCGGGTTTGACCGACGGGCGGGTGCACCACGTCAGCATAAAGGCCCCGCAGTCCATGCGGCGGCCCTGTTCACGGACGGCGCGAAAATCGTCGTTGCGCCGCAGGCGCTGCCCGGCGCGGAGACGCATGATCAGACGACGGTCAGCCGCTTGCGACCCTTGCGGCGGCGGGCGGCGAGGACCTTGCGGCCGCCGCGGGTGGCTTTGCGGGCGCGAAAACCGATCTTGCGGGCGCGTTTCTTGCGATGCGGGCGGAATGTAGGTTTCATAGTTTTATGGCAAAAAGAGGGTCAGGTTCGCGGGTGGGGGCGGGGGGTGTCAAGCGAGAGGTTTTGCCCTGAAAACAGGCCGGTGCAAGCTCCGCGCCGTTACTTTCTCGCCTCGGGTTTCGACTGTGAACAGCCTGCGGATAATTATCCTTTGCGTTCGGGCGCGGTCAGCGCGACCTTGGGCGCATGGCCGAGTCATGCAAGACACCTTCTCAGGCAAACGGACAATCATCCAGGGAGCGCAACTCCCCGAAGCCACCGACCAAAAGCATCTTCTCGACGATCACCGGCGACGACTGGAAGCGTTCGATCGCCTCCGCTCGGCAGCAGCCCAATGTGGCATTGGAACAGATCCGGACCGGGATCTCTTCGCTCTCCCGGAAGACGCCGTAAGCCTGCTGGAGGGAGTGGGCGGGGACTGGGCGGAATTGGGGAAGGCCATTCGCGAATTTCGGAGCACCCTGCCGTTGCTGCCGCTGTCCGACTTCGGGTTTCCCGCGGAAACGGAAGACGCACTGGCGGAGGGCAGTCCGGCCTTGAGGCATATTGGCGGCGGGGTGGAAGCCTGGGCTTTTGAGGGCAAGGATAAATCGGTCTATAAGTTCTTTCGGCCCATTGAAGCCTTCTGGATCGGGGCAACCTTTCGCTTCACCCCGGGGACGGAACAAGCGCTGCAGGCCGAAGCCTGCGCCGGCAGCTACCGGGATCTCCTGGAGAAGATTGAGGTGATCAATGTCATTGGCGGCATGCCCACCGAGGTGGTGGGCCTGACCCCCGAGGGGGTGTTGGTGGCCAAGCAGACCCTGGGCGAACGATTGCCGGAGAACACCGACACCAGCCCCCTCTTGCCGGCGGCGTTGATCTCCTGGCCCTCCCGGTTTCTGCGCTGTGACCGCGACCATCCCCGCCTGGCCTTTGTGCAGGGCCGGCCCTGGTTGGTGGCAGATCCGCACGATCGCAATGTGGTGAGGGCGGTGGATCGCAGCGCGCGCATCATTGATATCGTGGCGGCGCCGCTGCCCGTGGAGATTTTTAATGGCTATCCGCTTATGCGCGATTGGATCGAGCGCGCGCGGCGCGACCCACGCGCGGAAATCTTCGCCGCGGTCAACGATGATGAGCTATAGGGTTTGAATGTGGGAGTGCATTGCAGCGCGACTGGTTTTGTCAGGGCATAAAGCCCCTCCCACACTCCCAAACTGGCTCAGCCTTTCTTGTCGCTGGCGATGAAGGCGAGGACGTTGGCCGCCTGCTGATCGGTCACGCCGGTGTCCTTGTAGACGATCTTGCCGCCCTTGATCACATAGCATTCGCGCGAGGCAAACAGGGTGGCGGACTGGCCGAAGGCCTTCACGACCTTCTTGTCGGTGTCGGCGATCAGCGGGAAGGGGAAGTGATTGACCGCCTTGAACTCCTTCTGCTTTTCCACCGGGTCCAGGCTGACGCCGACGACAGTCGCGCCCTGCTTGGTGAGGTCAGTGCCGGCATCGCGCAGCGAGCAACCCTGCTTGGTGCAGCCGCCGGTGAGGGCCTTCGGGTAAAACCAGACGACGGTGTAGGTGTTGGCCTTGTAGACTTCCCCCAGGTCGAGCGTTGTGCCGGAATCGGTCACGCCGGTGACGAGAGGGGCGGCATCGCCGACCTTGAGTGAGTCAGCAGAGAGCTTGGAGAAAAAACCGAAGAAGGAAGAGAGCATAAGGAAGAGGCGGAGGGTTTTCATGAACGCACAGCGTACCCACGGCGAAGCAATTGGCAAATAAACGCGAAAAAAACGCGGGACGACATAAGCGGAGACAACGGGTTCCGCCGGGAAGCGAAAAACCTTGGAAAATTGGCCGAGGCGGAACTCAGACCGCTGCGCTGGTGTTACAGAAACCTCGACCGCACTGACCAGCGCACTGATACCAACAAACCAACACAGAAAATGAAAACCATCCATCCGCTTAAATTCCTGCTCGTCGCCACCGCGTTGACTCTTGGGCTCGCGGTCCACGCCGATGATGCGCTGCCGGCCGAAAAAGCCGCCCCGGTGGCCGGCAACGTGGGTCTGCTCGGCCAAGTCTACGCCACGCTGACTTACAACTACATCAACCTTGATGCCACCTCGGTCCACGCCGACAAGTACAGCCTCTCGGTCAACCAGCCGCTGGCCTTCGGGCTCGATGGCATGTTGGGCTACGATTATTCCCAGACGGGCAATATCGCCGGGTTCCGTCAGCGGCAGCACACGCTGAGCGGGGCGCTCCGGGCCTTCAGCACTTCCTACAACTGGGGCAAGCCCTATGTTGAGGCGGGCATTGGCTATGTCTCGTCGCGGTACGCCGGCAACGGCGACGACTCCTTCCTCTGGGAAGTCGCGAGCGGCGTCGAATTCCAGGTCGCGCCGGCCACCACGGTCACGCCCTACATCCAGTATCTGGACACCCCCGGCCTGCCTGGTGGCGGCAAGTGGAATTTTGGTGTGAAGGCCAACCACTGGGTCACCAGCCAGGCGGCGGTGACCGTCGGGATCGAGCGGGACAGTGACCAGAACATGATGTTCACCTTCGGCACCAACTTCCGTTTCTGAGTTTCTACCCCGCGGGGTAGAGTGTGTGCACGAGCCGCGACGCAGGGGTGCGTCGCGGCTCATCTTTTGTCCGGACGCAACAGGCCGGCTACCGCTTCAGGACGCGCGCCACCCAGGTCGAGGCAAGCTGCGTGGCGGCGACCGACAGGGTGAAGAGGTAGAGGCCGAGCCCGAGGCGGATATCGGCCACGGCGGCGGACTTCATCGCGACGACGAGGATGGCGACGACGAAGACGTCGAGCATCGACCACTTGCCGAGGGTTTCAACCCAGCCCAGCAGGTGACGCACGCGGGCGAGGTCTTGCCTGCGCTCCAGCCAGATGAGGGCGAGCAGGACGAGCTTGGCGCAGGGGAACACCAGGGTGAACAAGGTCAGCACCGCGAAGAGAAAATATTCCCCCTCGTGGAAGAGGGTGAGAATGCCGCTCACGACCGACACCGCGCTGCCAAAAACCCAGAACTTAGTGACGTGGAAGAAAGGGAAAAAGATTCCGGCGCCGAACAGAAGCAGGGCTCCCGTGATCAGCAGGGGGATCAGGCGGTGCGGCAGGGGGCGCGCGAACATGGGGCAACCTCAGATATAATACATCTCGGACGGATGCTTGGAGGCGAGCCGGTCCAGGGTGTAGCTCTTGGTCTTTTCGATGAGATTCGCACGGATTTCACCCCAGACTTCCTTCAGCCGGCGGCCGCTGTGGCCCTGGAAGTTGCCGCTCAGGCCGAGACACTCGCCCTCGGCCGCCATCATGATGTCG
>JAYUBB010000120.1:0-6306 GCA_043741015.1 Opitutaceae bacterium | reverse complement strand
ATGACCAGCCGCTCGGGCAGATATTCGTCCAGCACTGCCAACTGCTCGGCTAGGAGCCAGTCGCGCAGGACGGGCATCACCGGCTTGTCCTTCAGTTCGCGGGCCCCGTAACTGCCGTAGCAGACCTGCTCGATGAGCGTGGCGCGGTCGGCGTCGGTGATCGGGTTGACCTCCAGTTCCGGCCACCATTTCGCCAGACAGTTTACGCGTACGATCCACTGCTCCACCGCCTCGTTCCACTCCGTTAGCATGATGTTTCCCGCCATGACTTCGCGGGCGAAAATCGCCGCCACCTCGCCCTCGGGCGGCTCCTCGGCGGTCTGCTTGGACTCCAGCACCAAGCTTTAGCCAACCCGAAGCACCAGACAACTTCGGGGCAGAATCGCTTGCGCCTAATCATGGCCGCGTCACTCTGATGGCCATGACAGCGGTGGTCATGACCATAAAATCTTACGATTGGTATCCGTCCCACCGTGCTGACTTTCCAGTCGAGAATCGCTTCGCTCCATGCAGAGGGCGATTCACCCCCTCCTCTTAACCCCCAGCCAGTCCAGGACGATGATCCCGTTTCCCCTCAGTAACGGTTGCCCGGATCAGGCAGGTCGTCTGCCAGACATGATCAATGGCCTCCGTTTCGGCCTGGTACTGGTCATGGTTATGGTCGCTGCGTATTACGGCGCGTTGCACTGGGCGGTGCTGCGGATTTCGCATCCCATCACGCAAGATGAGCCCGGCTTCGTTGAAATCACCGCCGGGATGAATGCCTACGCCGGCGATAATTTGAAAACCTGTGGCAATGTTTATGGACCAGGCTACGCGGTTTTCGCCCGGCCATTCACCGTGTTGATGGCCAACCCCTATCTCGCCCATCGCTGGGCGAACACCGTTGCGCTCGGCCTGACGCTCGGCCTGCTGGGCTGGCAGCTCCGTCGCGAGGGCGTGGGTCTCATCGAAACCGTGGGTGGCCTTGTCATCGTCTATGCACTCAATGTGAGCAGTCATTCACTCGCGGCCTCGGCCGACCTGCTTGCGGCCGCGCTTTGTTTCGGCGCTCTCGTGGCCGGACGACGCGGCACCTGGCCCGCGCTGGCCCTCTGCCTGTTGCTCTCTGTTCTGGGTGGCCTCACCAAACTTTACGCGGTGTTTGGCTGGTTGGTGGTGGCTTCTCATCTGGTTTTTTTCGCGCCGCGCGCCAAAGCGTTTGCCTTCGTCGGGGTTTCCGCGCTTGGCGCGGTGCTCTGTGTGACACTGCTGAGCCGTTTCGCCCCGGGTTATTTTCTCTCCACGTTTGTCGTGCACTGGGCCGCGACGACGCCCAGCTTTGCGGTGTTGCGCAATCAGACTGCGGAATTCGTGCTGCTCACCTGTGGCCTGGTGGCGCTCGCGCTGTGGTGCCGGCCGCGACGCCGAATATTTTCCTTGGCGGCCGGCCGGGCATTAATCAGTCCCGCGATCGACCTGTGGGAGTGGGCGGCACTTTGGGCCGCCGCACTGCTTCTGGGGAAGCTCGGCTGGCACGCGGGCAACTACCTCGTTTATTATTATCATCTGCTGCTGATTCCCCTGGTCATCGTCGCTTCCCGGCGAATCGAGCAATGGCCGCGTGCCGGCCGCGGCCTGCTGATTGCCAACCTGCTTGTGCTCGGCTGGCAGCTTCCGCCCCTTCCGGGCAACGATCACTGGGCTTCACTTGAGTTGAACGTCACCCAGGTGAACGGGCCTGTGCTCGCCGAGCCATTTTTCGAGCCATTCGCGGCGAGTCATCCCAACATCGAATTATTCGAGCATGGGCAGACAGCCAGCATCTTGCAGGCGCTCGACTGGCTCGGCTCTGCCACGCCCTCGGCCTATGTTGCCATGCGGCGCAGCCTCCTGCTTGGCGCCGAGGCGAAAAATATCCGCATTAACGCCGAAGAATTTGATGCCATCTACTTAGCCTATCAAAATTTCCCCGGGCAGGCAGTCTGGTGTTATGATCGTGAGCGCTTTGCCAAGGCGGTTGAGGCGCATTACAAACCTGTCGGCGAGATTCTCTTCTATCCCTACTGCGCGCCTTTCTGGGACCGGAAGCGGCACGGCCAGTATGCCTGCCACATCACGAAATGGGTGCCGAATCGACTGAAAAGCCTTCCGGCAAATCCCAACCCAGAAACCAACCGTAGCCCAGCGCCTAGACGATGATTGGCTATGGTTCTGGATTAGCTCGCATACCGATTTCGACCGGCGCTTCCCGCGTTACCGCCACTCGTGGCGTGGATAGCGGCGAGAGAGCTCGGTCTTGATCTTGGGGTATTGCTCCTTCCAGAAATTTGAAAGGTCGTCGGTCACCTGGATCGGCCGCTGGTTGGGCGCGAGCACCTCGATTTTCACCGGCACCCGGCCATGGCCGAGGGTAAATGTCGAGTTCACGCCATAGAGTTCCTGGATGCGGGCGCTCAGGACCGGCGGGCCATCCTTGGTGTAGGTCAGGCGGGCCTTGCGGCCGTTGGCCATGACCAGCCGTTCGGGCAGATATTCGTCCAGCACGGCCAATTGCTCCGCCAGCAGCCAGTCGCGCAGGACGTGCATCACCGGCTTGTCCTTCAACTCGCGTGCCCCGTAGCTACCGTAGCAGATCTGCTCAATCAGGGTGCCGCGGTCGGCGTCGGTGATGGGGTTGACCTCAAGTTCCGGCCACCACCTCGCGAGGCAGTTCACGCGCACGATCCACTGCTCCACCGACTCGTTCCATTCTGTGAGCACGATGCTTCCGGCCATGACCTCCCGGGCGAGGATCGCCGCGGCCTCGCCCTCGGGCGGCTCCTCGGCGGTCTGCTTGGACTCCAGCACGAGGTCGCGGAACCGGCGCTCCTTGCGCGCCATCACCCGCCGGGCCGTCACGTCGTAGGTCACCCCACCCGCATCCGCGAAATCCTCCGGGAACAGCTCCTTGAGCCATGCTTCCTCGATTGCCGTGCACAGGTTGAGCAGCGTGTTCACTTCGCCCCGGCTCTCGATCTCGGTGATCTCGGCGGCCACCAGCAGCGGCGCCTGGTCGATGCAGCTCTCGCGGGCGAGGACACCCTTGCGCTTGTGCACCAGTTCACAACGCAGCGTGCCCTTGTCCAGCCGCCGTGCCAGGTGGTCGCTGAAGCCGACCAGCACGCACTTGCGCACGGCGACGCCGTCGATGCGTTTCTCGGCGACATCCAGCTTCTCGGCCGCGGCTATTTCAAGGAACTGCTCAAACAACGGCCCGACCTGCCGCACGCCCTGCACGTGGATGCCCAGCCGGCGACAGGCGTCGGGATTGTAGCCGGCCTTGTCGGCATAGCGCCAGGCCCGCATCAGCAGGAAGAAATCCGACTCGTGTTCCTCGCCGAAGAGATCCTCACGGGCCTCCTGCGTGCGCTTGTCCACGTTGCGGAGGAGGAAGTTCCGGCCCTGCGTCAGTGCGGCCATGAGCGCCACGGAGCGAACACAGCCATAGTCCTGCGCCGCGAGGAACATCCGGGCGTAGCGGGGATGCATCGGAAAACGCAGCATGCGTTTACCGATATCAGTGATTGTTGTGGGAGGGGCTTTATGCCCCGACTCCACTGAACGGTCGGCGCATAAAGCCCCTCCCACAGGTCCCAAAGCGCCCAAATCCTCCAACAACGTCTCCGCCCGCTCCAGCGCCTTGGGCTCCGGCCTCTCCAGCCACGGAAAGGAGGCAATGTCATCAATGCCCGCCGCCTTGAGGGTCAAGACGACCTCCGCGAGATCGAGTCGTTTCACCTCGGGTAGCTCTTGCAACGGACGCTGGGCGTGCTCGCGCTCGGTCCAGAGCCGGACGCAGATGCCCGGGGCCGTGCGCCCGGCGCGGCCGGCGCGCTGGTCGGACGAGGCCACGCTGATCTTCTCGATCAGGAGCGTGTTGATCCCGCGGTGCGGGTCGTAGCGCGCCACGCGCGCCAGCCCGCAGTCCACGACGACCGTCACGCCGTCGATGGTCAGCGAGGTCTCGGCAACGTTGGTCGAGACAATGATCTTGCGGGTGTCGTAGCGGGCCACGGCCCGGTCCTGCTGCTCGGGCGGCAGTTCGCCGTGCAAGGGGAAACAGATGAAGCCGCGCAGAGCATGCGAGCCCTGAATGTCCTGCACGGTGCGGCTGATTTCGAATGCGCCGGGCATGAAGACCAGCATGTCGCCCTTGGTCTGCGCCGCGATGCGCTCACACTCCCGCGTGGCGACGACCCAGACCGGGTCGTGCTCGAAGTCCACGGTCTTGGCCAGGTATCCGACCTGCACGGGGAAAGTCCGGCCCTGGGAGGTCAGTACTTCGCAAGGAGCGAGATAGTTCTTCAGCTGCACCGCATCGAGCGTAGCGGACATGACCACGAACTTCAGGTCGGGTCGTTGTGATCGCTGAATTTGCAGTGCCCGGGCGAGGGAGATGTCACCGTAGAGGTGCCGTTCGTGAAATTCATCGAAAATGATGGCGCTGATGCCGCGCAGGAGTGGGTCGAAGGTCATCTGCCGGAGCAGAATGCCCTCGGTGACGAAGCGGATGCGGGTCGCCTTAGAGACCCGGGAGTCGAGCCGGATCTGGTAACCGACCACGTCGCCCAGCTGCGTGCCCACTTCCTCGGCGACGCGCTTGGCCAGCATCCGGGCCGCCAGCCGGCGCGGCTGCAACACGACCACCTCACCCTGCCCCAGCAATCCGTGGTTGAGCAGCATCTGCGGCACCTGGGTGGATTTGCCCGAGCCAGTGGGCGCCTGCACGATAAGCCGGCCCTGCCCCTTCACGGCCGCAATCAGACGGTCCTCAAGCTCGTAAATGGGCAGTTCGCGCGGCGCGGGCATCGGACGGCTATGCTTTTTTGTAGGAGCTTGCTTGCAAGCGATAATGCACGCCCCTTGCCCACCAGCCGGCCCCTTCTGGCAGAGAGCCGTCCCGGCAGCGCTCCGAAGCGGCTCAAAATCGGGCACGATAGCACTATTCCCCTGGTTCCGATAATATCCTACTAATTTATACTTGCCTTACTTTAATGGATATTCCCCTCTTCTATCCATGGTCACCATGAATACTGAATCCGCTTACATGACATCCAAAGGGCAGGTCGTCATCCCGGCCCGCCTCCGTCGGAAATACGGACTGAAGGAGGGCACCCGGCTTAACTTCGCCGAAGAGGAGGGCCGCTTTATCGTCCAGCCGGTCACCAAGGAGTTCATCGACTCCTTCTGTGGCATCTTCAAATCGAAGCCCGGCGAGAAATCCGCCGTGCAGGAACTGCTGGAGGACCGCGCCGCCGAGCGCGCCCGTGAGGACCGCAAGTCCGCGGAGGACCGTCGCAAGTGAGGACAACGGTGCTGGATGCGTCCGCCCTGCTGGCAATGCTGTTTGGCGAACCCGGCACGGAGGAGATGCGCGCGCTCTTTCACAAGGCGGCGGCGGCCGACAAACCGTTGCTTATGACCGCCGTGAACTGGGCCGAAACGCTCAATCGCATCACGCGGCGACAAGGGGAAGCAGCGCTGGCTGCAGCCAAGCTTCTCCCCGCCAATGGCCCCTTGAGCATCGTTCCGGTGGATATCGAACTGGCCGAGGCTGCCGCCGCCTACAAAGCGGCCGACCAGCTTAGCCTGGCGGATGCCTTCGCCGCTGCGCTGGCGAAGAACCGCAAGGCTGATCTGGTCACGGCTGATCGCGAATTCAAATCCGTCGAAGACGAAATCAAAATCATATGGCTGAGGTGACGAATAACAGCCAACGAGACGACTCCTAATCGTCGATGGTTCCAGGTATCGCTCGGAACTGAATTGCCTCAAGACTGCAGGTGCTGCGCATGGAGCCATTCAACAAGAAAAGCCTGGGCTTCTTGCTGAAGTCGAACAGCCGATAGACGTGATACTCCGCATTCCGCTCGTCGGAAACTTCAACCTCATTCTTGGAGGCGAAAAATGGTGTCAGTGCGCCGAATCGCGTGGTCTTCACTTCAATCAACCTTTCCCGCCCGTCGGGCTCAAACGAGAGTATGTCGAATCCGCAGCCGTCACCTTTGGAGGTGGCGACATGATCAATACGCCCAGCAAGAGTCTTGTGCCCTGCCCGCCAGAGCCGCTGGCGCTCAAATTCGAGAGCCAACTCCTCTCCTGCCCGTCCGAGCGACTGGTTGCGCGCTTCCTGCTCAAGATAATTCCGGTTAGGTGATATTCGGGGCGCTGAACGTTCTTCGTAGAGTGGGCTTGCCTCGAAAAAGTGGACACCAATTTAGGCGGCTTTGATGTCCTTTAGTTTTTGTTGGTTTTCGAACGCCACAGGGGAGAGATAACCAAGCG
>JAYUBB010000119.1:0-6313 GCA_043741015.1 Opitutaceae bacterium | reverse complement strand
TCGGCATCAATGTGCAGGCCCCCAGCCAGGCCGAGCTGGCCGCGGTGCAGGATATCGCGATCGGCATGATGCGGCTCGTCCGCAAGCTCGCCCCGGAGGACAACAATGACTTTGAGGTGTTTTCCAACGATTCGCTCATCGAGGCGTTCAACAATATCGCGGGCATTGTGGCGGTGGGAGCGTTTGTCATCAGCGCCATCGCGCTGCTCGCCTCGGGCGTCGGCATCATGAACATCATGCTGGTGAGCGTCACCGAACGGACCAAGGAGATTGGCATCCGCAAGAGCATCGGCGCGCGGAAGCGGAACATTCTCATGCAGTTTCTCATCGAGGCGGTCCTCCTCTCACTGGTTGGCGGCATGGCCGGGGTCCTCACGGGGGTGGTGGGCGGCAACATCGGCGCCAAAATGCTCAATGCGTCTGCCGTGTTCCCCTGGGGCTGGGCCTTGGCGGGCTTGAGCGTCTGCTCACTGATTGGCGTCACCTTCGGTTACTATCCCGCCTGGAAGGCGGCTTCGCTCGATCCGATCGAGGCGTTGCGCTACGAGTAACGCCGCCGCCTACCCGCGGCGGATCTCGGAGCCCTTGAAGCGGATGATGGTGCGATAAACCTTCTTCACGCGGCAGGTGATCTTGCCGGTCGCGAGGTCCACCGACTCGGGCACCTCGATGCGGTGCACGTCCACGACGGCGTGGTAGCCGCGCTCGGAAAAGATGTCGATGAACATGGCCAGGGCGTCGGACTCGGTGAGAACGGGGTCCTCGCTGTTGATGTTGGCGTGGCCGGAGAGGGCGTGCCGCATCACGATGGGCATGATCTTCTTGTCGATCAGGGTGACGACGCGCTGGAAAAGCTCGGGGTGGTTCAGCTCGTAGCCGTCAAGGCGGCGGACGAGCTCCTGCCGGGCATGGACGACGATCTCGCTGGCGAGGGGGAGCGTGCGCAGCCGGTCATAGGTGCGGGGATCGAGCTCGAGCGAACTCTGATACTCGAATTCCCCGAGGATGTTCTGCTCGACCTCGGTGATGGAGCCCTGCGCGTTGATGAGATGGTAATAGAAGATGTCCTTCAGGGAGAGGAGGGCGTCCCACGTCTGCTCCTTGAACACGCGGTAGCGACGACGGGCGAGCTTCTCGTCGAAGTCGGTGGCGCGCTCCTCCAGCAGTTTGCCGTGTCCCGTGCGGCCGACTTCCTCGTTGTGCGCCTTGGTCTCGCGGCCGCGCTTGAGCTGGCGGGCCACGCTCTCCTTCTCGTCAATGAAGAGGCCGACGATCTGGATGACGGGCTGGCGGAAATGGATGGCCAGCGGGGTGCCGTAGAATTCGCGCCACAGCTGGGTCATTTTCTCATAGAGCATCTTGAGGCACTCGACCTGCACCGTGGTGCGGGGGAAGCCGTCCAGAATGGCCCCGTCGCGGTATTCGGGCTTAAGGAGCTGCCGGAGGAGGACAGCGAGCACTTCCCGGTCGCCGATCATGTGGCCGGCGTTCTTCACCTTTTTCATCTCCGGGGTGTCGAGCAGCGAGCTCATCACGATGGGCGGGCAGGTAAGCCCGCGGGTCCGCGAGATGAAGGCGGTGTGCGTGCCTTTGCCCGAGCCGGGCGCGCCGCCGAGGAGAATGATCTCCTTGGGGAAGCGCAGGTGTTCGCGGCCGAAGTGCGCCTCGAGATCCGCCCAGATGGGATCAAAGATCACCTGTGCGTCCTTGATCTCAAGGTCGGGGGCGGGGGCAGCGGGGGTGGGGGTGGGTTTGCCGTTGGTCGAGTCCATGCGGTAGGGCTGCAAATAAAGGGGGCCGCTCGCCCGATGCGACAATAATTGACTTCGGTCGGACTGTCCTTTGCTCCGGGGGCAAGGATCAGCTTTTACGCCGGATGACCTGCGGGGCGGCCTCAAGCTGACCGCGGGTGACGCCCAGCTGGTTGATGAGCTTGAATTCACGCCATAACTCCGCGCCCGTGATCTCGCCGCGCAGGAGCTGCCGGTAGCGGCCCACGGTGCGCTGGAGTTCGTCGCCGCTTTCGTTGAGGAATTCGATGCGGAAGGAGCGGGCGCCGAGCGCCAGCAGGCGGTCGGCGAATTCGGCGCCGGTCTGGGCGCGGGAATTGTAGACGGTGTTGCGGCAGCCGGCATCGGCCTTGAGCGGGTGTTCGGCCCCGACACGGTCGCGCAGGCGCACATCGTGGCGGTCGCAGGGCCGGCCGCAATCGCGGTAGTCCTTGCCGTCGGAGAGCAACGCACAGAACACACAGTGCTCCATGTGAAACATCGGCATGTGCTGGTGCAGGGTGATATCGAACCAGGCGGGCGGTGCGCCCTGCAGGAGCGATTCGAGCTGGGCGACATTGAGATCGTAGGAGGCGGTGACGCGCTCCAGCCCATAACGGTTGATGAAGTAGTCGGCCGTGAGCGGGTTGGCGATATTGAGCGAGAAATCGCCGCGGCGGCGCTTCCCCGCGAACCACTGAAGGTGATCGTAGTTGCGAACGAGGTAGCCGTCGGCTTCGCAGGAGAGGATCAACTTCAGAATCCATTCCTCGCCAGGCTTGAAGACACGCGGAGGCACCACCCACAGCGTCGCGGTGGTGTCACTGCCCCGAAGTTCTTGAAAGCGGGTGACCGCATCACGATACTTTTTCGGATCCTCGAATTCACAGTAGATCGTTCGGGCACCCGCAGCCCACGCCGGCTCGAGTTGGTGCAGGTGCCGGATGACGACGATGAGCTCGGGTTCGGCGGGGGTAGGCCCTCCTGTCATCCTGAGCGAAGCGAAGGATCCAGAGTGATGGGTGACAGCTTCCGTGTTGCCGGATTTTTCGCTTCGCGCAGAATGACAAGCAGGGGTGGATTGGTTCATCTGCCAGCGCTTGGGTGCGGCGCGCTGGGTGTCGAGGTCGGCGACGAGGCGGCGGCGGAGCTCGTTGAGCTCGCTGACGGCGAGGATGACGTCACCCTCAAGTCGGTTCTCAAACTGGGCGAGCTCGAAGGGTGTGCCACCGAGCCGGCCAAGCTGGTCGCGGAGACGTTCGGGTGTGAGTGGCTGTTTCAGCGCGGGCGCCAGCGGCGTGCCGGATTCAACTTGGGCGACATGACCTTCCTCGTCCCGGCCGATCAGGGTCAGAGACGCGCCGGCATGGCCGTGAACCTCAAGGTGCAGCGGCCGGCGGAAACGAATCTGGTCGCCCTCGAAAGTCTGGCGTACTCGACGGTCGAGCTCGGGATCGTTGGTCTTCCAGATGCGATGGCCGGGCTGGATGCAGTTGAAATCGATGTCGCCGTGGCCGAAGCGCAGGACGGTTTCGCCGTTGCGAGACTCGACCTGGTAGACGCGTCCGCCCTGTTCCTTTTCGTCGGGCCGGCCGGCGTCGAACACGAGGCCGTCGCCGGGTTTGAGCGGAGCTTCGAGTTTCAGTGCGACATGGTCGCGACCGACGAGGGTGACCAGGCCGAGAAAGACGCCGCGCTTGGTGCCGAAGCGAGCGTGGGCCAGCTCCTGGTTATTGATGCCGCGGAACCAACCCGTGTAGAGTCCGCGGGAGAAGCCCATCTCAAGGTCATATCGTGCGGTGGCGCGATCGAAGTCAGGGGTGGGCGGGGTGCCCGCATCGAACGGTGCCATGGCTGCGTCGAGCGCGCGCCGGTAGACGCGGGTGATGTTGGCGACATATTCGGGGCTCTTGAGCCGGCCCTCGATCTTGAGCGATGCCACGCCGGACTGGATGAGGTCGGGCAGGACGTCGAGTCCGGATAGGTCTTGCGGGCTCAGGAGATAGCGGCGGTCACCGAGCTCCACCTTGGCGCCATCGGAGACGAGGTCGTAGGGCATGCGGCAGGCCTGCGCGCATTCGCCCCGGTTGGCGGAGCGACCGCCGAGCGATTCGCTCGTCAGGCACTGGCCGGAGTAGGCGACGCACAGCGCCCCATGCACAAAGACCTCGAGAGGGAGCGAGACGGCGGCGGACTTCTGCGCGTCGCGGATGGCCGCGATCTCCCTGAGGGAATTTTCGCGGGCGAGGACGACGAGATTGGCCCCGAGTTCGCGGGCAAAATCCACACCGGCAAAGCTGGTCACAGTCATCTGCGTGGAAGTGTGGATGGGAAAGTCGGGCGAGATCGCGCGGATGAGCCGGCAGATGCCGACATCCTGCACAATGGCGGCGTCCACGCCGGCAGTGATGATGGCGCGCAGATATACCTCAGCGGCGGTGAGCTCGTCGGCAAAGACGAGGGTGTTGAAGGTCACATAGCCACGCACGCCACGCCGGTGCAGGAATTCCATGAGCCGGGGCAGGTCGGCGATGGTGAAGTTCTTGGCGCGCATGCGGGCGTTGAAGCGCTCAAGTCCGAAGTAAATGGCGTCGGCCCCGTTTTCGACTGCCGCGCGGGCGCAATCCCAGTCACCAGCGGGCGCGAGCAGTTCCGGCCGCACCGGCACGGAGCGGGGCGGGGCGGTTTCGGAGGGAGCAGGGACCGGCATGGAGGGACAGGCTTTCGTGAATTTGTCGCAGGCGCAAACTCAGGTTGCAGGGGCCGGAGCCGTCGTTTGAAAGGGTACAGCCGTGCCACTGGCCGAGACCGGTCCAACGACGGCGCGGGCCGCCTCCGCGAAGAGCTGCGCGCCCTTGCTGAGGTGGCGCCGACGATGCCGGATAAGCACGATCTCGCGAGTGAGCGGCGGGCCTGCGAGGCGGCGGTAGACAAGCCCGGCGGGGTCGTTGGGCGAGCGGGCGCTGCGGGGCAATATACTGATGCCAAGGCCTAGCGCGGTGAGTGACTTTAGCGTGCTGAGCTGGGCGCAGCGGTGAGTAACATTGGGTGTGAAGGCGTGCTCACCGCTCAAGCTTTGCATAAGCTGGGTAGTAAGGGTGGAGGCGCCGCCGGCCATGATGAAGTTTTGATCGCGCAGGTCGGCCGCGGTGATTCTGGGCATGGCGGCCAGCGGATGGTCGGCGCTGACGGCGAGCAGGAGCGGCTCAATGAATAGGCTGGTTATTTCCAGGTTGGGTTCGGCCAGAGGCAGGGAGACAACACCCCAGTCGAGTTCGCCTTCCAGGACCGAGGCCACGATGGAGGCGCGGAAATCCTCGCGACTGCGCAACTTGATGGTGATGTCGTTGGCGCGACAGTAGGCCACGACCGTGTGCAGGAAGAAATGGGCCACGGTGGGAATGGCACCCACTGATACGCGATAGCCTATGCCGGGGTCCTCTTTGAGCTCACGGAGGACGTTGTCCGCTTCCGTGAGGATCCGGCGGGCCCGCTCAAGGAGAATCTGCCCGGCGTCCGTGAGGGTCGCCTTCCGCCCCATGCGGTGAAACAATTTTTGTCCAAACTCATCCTCAAGGTTCAGGATTTGCTGGCTGAGCGATGGCTGGGAAATGAAGGACCGGGAGGCGGCTTTGGTAAAATTCCCTGTCTCAGCAACTGCCAAGAAGTAACGCAACTGGTACAATTCCATAGTTAAATCAGATTGTTTCGATAGAAACTAAGTATTTAGACTATTGCAAGCGATGTCGTATACTCCGGCATCACCAAAACAGGTGACCAGCCAAGAAAACCTAAACCAAACCCATTTTATGAACACCAACACGATCCAAGTCATCATCACCACCGTAACGAGCGCCCTCATTGGGGGTATTGGCGGTATGGAGGTCACGGATAATATCCTGACCGGTGCGGCTGTCGGGGTGAGCTACTTCGCAGTGTTTGCGCTGATCGCGATGGCCGCCTCGGACTACCGGTCCGGCCCGAAGGCCTATTTTACGAGCTCGGTTGTCACTGGCCACTTCCAGCGGGAGGTGCCGGCGTCCGTCTCGCTGCGCACCCCGAGTGAGAAGGCCCGCATGGCTGCCTGAGCCAGGGCAAACTTTAAGTCAGGATAGTGCAAACAGAGGCCGGTGGGTGAGAACCCCCGGCCTCTTTTAATGTCTGCATCCGGCGTGTCCCCGGTGCAGCGTTAGACAAATTCTCCGGCCCGTGACGCTCTTCAGGAAACAACGCGAACCCCACCGCATGGAGCGCACGAATGAGCAACACAGTTGGAAACATTGGATCGAGGCCCATGGCCCCAAGCTGCTCCTGTGCGCCCGCCAGTGGACCCGTTCGCTGGCTGACGCGGAGGATGTCGTGCAGGAAGCTTTTGTGCGCTACTGGCGGCACCAGCGGCAACTCCCCGGCGACCCCCAGGCACTACTGGTCACTTCCATCCGCCGGGCGGCGCTCGATCTCGCCCGCCGTGAGGACCGGCGCACAGCCCGGGAGGAGAAAGCCGAGGGTGGACTGGATGAACGTGACGCGGTCTTTGAAAAATT
>JAYUBB010000118.1:0-6334 GCA_043741015.1 Opitutaceae bacterium | reverse complement strand
ATCGCCTCGGTGCTGCTCGTGGCCGGCATCAGGGCGGGCTTCGCTGTTGGGGCGGGGGAGGACATTCGGCCTTGATCGTGCGTTGCAACGGGTGCCAGTGCCCGTTTGGGCTGGCAAGGACTAAGCTTAACCGGCATGAGTTTCCGCGACTTATGCCGGATAACACAACTGCGGTACGAGCCGTCTTCCTCAGCTATGCCCGCGAGGATGCCGAGCCCGTCCGGCGCATCGCCGACGCCTTGCGGGCCTTTGGCGTGGAGGTGTGGTTCGACCAGAACGAGCTCCGTGGTGGCGACTCCTGGGATACGAAAATCCGGACCCAGATCCGCACCTGCACGCTTTGCGTGCCGGTCATCTCCGCGACGACGCAGGCGAGGGGCGAGGGTTATTTCCGCCGCGAATGGAAACTGGCCGTCGAACGCACGCACGACATGGCGGCGGGCGTGGCCTTTCTCCTGCCGGTGGTGATTGATGACACGCCGGAGTCCGCCGCCCTGGTGCCGGAGGAATTCATGCGCGTGCAGTGGACCCGGCTGCCCAAGGGCGTGCCCACCCCGCAATTTATCGAGCAGGTGAAGAAACAGCTGGAGGGCAAACCCCTGGAGGCCGGGCGACCCCGCCCGGCAATGCGCAGCGAGGTCGCGGCGCCTCCAAAGAAAAGCGGCCTCCCCGGCTGGATCTGGGGCGCCGCCGCTGCAGTGATTGTCGCGGTGGCCGCCGGAGTCATGCTTTCGCGCCAGCCCGTGCCGCCCGCTCCCGCGGTCGCGGCGGAGGCCAAGCCGGCCATGATCACGGTTCCGGTCCAGCGCCTCGCTGACAAGTCCATCGCCGTCCTGCCGTTCACCAACATGAGCGAGGACAAGGACGCCAGCGCGTTCTTCTCCGACGGCATCCATGAGGACATTCTCACCAACCTCGCGCTGATCCGCGAGCTGCGCGTGGTCTCTCGCACATCGGTGATGCAGTATCGCGACACCAAGAAGACGATGAAGCAGATCGCGCAGGAGCTGGGCGTCACCTTCATCCTCGAGGGCAGCGTGCGGCGCTCGGGCAACAAGGTGCGGGTCACGGGCCAGCTGATCCATGCCTCGACCGACGAGCATGTCTGGGCCCAGGCCTACGACCGCGACCTCACGGATATTTTCACCATCCAGGCGGAACTCTCGCAGCAGATCGCCGGGGCCCTGAAGGCCGCCCTGTCCCCGGAGGAAAAAGTCCTGATCGCGCGCCGGCCGACGGAAAATTCCGCCGCCTACGACCTGTTTCTCCATGCGCGGGATGTGCGCAACCGCGAGGGCAACACGCCGGCGGCCAAGGCCCGGCAGATCGCGCTGCTGCAAAGCGCCGTCGATCTCGACCCGGCCTTTGCCCAGGCGTGGGGCGAGCTGGCGGCCGCCTGCGCCTTCTCCTATTTCGGCAGCGACGAGGGCATGGACGCCCTGCTGGCGCGGGCCAAGACGGCCATCGAACGGGCCATGCAGCTCGCGCCCGATGATCCGGAGGTTTTCAGCAGCCTCGGCACCTACTACTATTACGGTTACCGGGATTACGTCCGCGCGACCGAACAGTATGAAAAGCGGGCGAAGCTGCAGCCCAACTCCCCGGTCGTGTTCAATTCCCTCGCCCTGATCCAGCGCCGGCAGGGCCGCTGGGCCCAGTCGCTGGTCAATGCGCGCCGGGCCTGTGAGCTGGATCCGGCCAACATCAGTTATCAGCGCAACCTGCTGGCCACGCTGCAGGCGGGCCGGCGCTGGGACGAGGCGCTCGCCACGCAACGGCGGATCACCGCCCTCCTGCCGGACAGTCTTGAGGAAGCCTTCCAACTGGCGGGCTTGCACTTTCAGGCGACGGGATCGACCCGGGAGGGCGAGGCCTTTTTTGCCAGGCTGACACCGGAACAGTTGAAATCCCACCTCGGCCTCAATCTGCGGCAGAACTGGGCCGGGGAGCTGGGGGACGACGCTGAGGTCATCCGGTTGGACAAAATCCAGCCCTACTACGACGAGGATGGCATTCCGCACTGGCAGCAGGCTTTTTTTGCGGCCTTCACGCTTTTTTCCGCGGGTGAAAAAGAGGCGGCGAAAGCGCGGCTGGGAGACTTTCCCGCCGAACTGCATGCGCGGCTGGGGCGCGAACCCAAGAATGTCTTCTACTGGACGTTCCTGAGCGGCATGGAGGCGATCCTCGGCCACAAGGAGGAGGCCCTGCGCTGTGCCGACCGCAGCGTGGAGATCATGCCCGAATCGCTCGATGCGCTTGACGGAGTCAACTATGCCAAGATCCGGGCCAAGATTTACGACTGGACCGGAGACAAGGAGCGGGCGCTGGCCGAATACACCCGCCTGATGCGTGTACCATCGCCCTATTTCCTGAATGTCCATGAGATGAAGCGCGGCTACAGCACCCTCAATGGCGACCCGCGCTTCGAGGCCCTTTTGCGCGACCCGCAGAACAACGCCCCGCTGTTCTGAGATGAGTGAAGCCACCCCCCGCGCCGTCTTTCTGAGCTACGCCCGCGAGGACGCGGAGTCGGCGCGGCATATCGCGGACGCCTTGCGGGCCTTTGGCGTGGAGGTGTGGTTCGACCAGAATGAATTGCGCGGTGGCGATTCGTGGGACACCAAGATTCGCACGCAGATCAAGACCTGCGCGCTGTTTGTCCCGTTGATCTCGCAGCGGACGGAGGAGCGCAGTGAGGGCTACTTCCGCCGCGAGTGGAAACTCGCCGTTGATCGCACGCACGACATGACCGGCAGCAAGGCCTTCATCGTCCCGGTGGTGATCGATGGCACCCGCGAATCCGGCGCCGCGGTGCCGGAGGAATTTATGCGCTACCAGTGGACCCGGCTCGCCGGGGGCCAGGCCACGCCGGAGTTCGTGCTGCAGGTGAAGCGGCTGCTGGATGCGCCGAAGAAATCCCCGGCAGAGCCGCCCGCCCCCAAGACCGCGTCCGTTGCGGCTCAGTCGGCTCCGCTTGCGCCTGCCTCTTCGCGCCAATCCCTGATGCTCGGTGCGATTGCCGTGGTGGCGGTGGTGGCCGCGGTCTATTTCGCGCTGCGCCCGGCGGGGCCGGCGCCCGCGGCGGCGACCCTTCCCGCCCAGCCCGGGACCGAAGCAAAACCGGCCCTGCCCGCACCGGCGGTCGCCATTCCCTCAATCAACGAGAAATCCATCGCCGTGCTGCCCTTTGCGAACATGAGCGACGACAAGGACAGCGCGTTCTTCACCGACGGCATGCACGAGGACATCCTGACGAATCTCGCGCTCATCCGCGAGCTGCACGTCGTCTCGCGCACGTCGGTCCTGCAGTATCGCGGCACGACGAAGACGATCCGCCAGATCGCGTCGGAGCTCGGCGTGGCCTACATCCTTGAGGGCAGTGTCCGCCGGGCCGGCAACAAGGTGCGCGTCACCGGCCAGCTCATCCATGCGGCGACCGACGAGCACGTGTGGGCTAAAAATTACGATCGCGACCTCACCGACATCTTTTCCATTCAAAGCGCGCTGGCCAACGAGATTGCCGGTGCGCTCTCGGCCGCGCTCTCGCCGCAGGAAAAGCAGCTCCTCGACCGCCGCCCGACCGACAATCTCGCCGCCTACGACAGCTACATGAAGGCGCGACAGCTGAGGGAGATGACCGGCAGCCAGCTGATTAACGATGCGGTGACGCTGTTGCAGGCTGCCGTGAAGCTGGACCCGAAATTTTCGGCAGCGTGGGCGGCGCTGGGCGCAACGCATGTTTTCATTTATTTCAGCTCCGTGGATCAGACCGCCGAACGACTGGCCCAGGCGAAGGCGGCGATCGACACGGCCGTGCGCCTCGCACCCGACGACCCCGAGGTGATCGAAATGGTCGGCGACTATTACTACTATGGCTTCCGCGACTACACCCGCGCCGTCGAGCAATACCAGCGGCTCGCCGTGCTGCGGCCCAATGACGGCGCGGTCTTCAGCGCGCTGGGCCTCATTCACCGCCGGCAGGGCCGCTGGCAGGAAGCCCTGATCGAATTCCGACGCGCCGCCCAGCTCGAGCCGCGCAGCGTGCGCTATGTGCGCTTCGTGGGCGAGTCGGCGAAAGCACTTTGTCTCTACACAGAAGCTTATCCCGCGATGCGCCGGAGCGCCGAACTGGCGGACCACGAGCCGGTGGCGGAATCGGATGCGGCGTTTGTGCCGTTTCAGGCGGGCGGTTCGACGAAGGCCTGGGACGAATGGCTGGCCCAAATGACGCCGGAGCAGCAGCGAACCCTGACCCTGCTAGCCCTGCGCAAGCAATGGGCCCGCACGATTGGTGACTTCGCCGGGTTCGTGGAACTCGACCGCCAGCAGCGCTACGCGGATATCTTGGGGGAGGCCCACGGCACGCAGGACGCAAACGCTGCGCTGGTGTTTGCCGCGCTCGGCGACCAGTCCGCCGCTCGAGCCAGAGCGATGGACGCGGTGAGTGACCTTAAGGCTCAGCTCGAAAAACAACCGGCGAACGAAATTCTGTGGAGCAGTCTGGGCCTCGCCCATGCCCTACTGGGTGAGCGGATTGAGGCCCTGCGTTGTGCCCAAAAAGCCAAGGACCTCGTGCCGGAATCAAAGGATGCGCTCGTGGGTCCGTTCCTCAGTTTAAACTATGCGTGGTGTCTGGCCAGGTTGGGCGAGAAAGACCAGGCGCTGGCCGAACTCGCACGGCTGCTCCGCACGCCGTGGGGCGAGAACATCCACATGGCCAAGGCCGGCGCGACTTGGTTTCCGCTGCGCGATGACCCCCGCTTCCAGGCTCTCGTGAACGACCCGAAGAACAACGCCCCGCTGTTCTGAGCATGAGCGATTCCTCCAAAGCGGTCTTTCTTTCTTACGCCCGTGAGGACGCGGAGGCGGCCCGCCGGATTGCCGACGCCCTGCGCAGCCAGGGCATCGAGGTCTGGTTCGACATGAACGAACTCCGCGGCGGCGATGCGTGGGACGCCCAGATCCGCCGGCAGATCAAGGAATGCGCCCTGTTCCTCCCCGTCATTTCCGCCTGCACGCAGGGCCGGGGCGAGGGCTACTTCCGCCTCGAGTGGAAGATCGCCGTCGAGCGCACCCACCTGATGGCCGAGGGCGTCCCTTTCCTGACCCCGCTCGTGATTGACGACACGCGCGAGGCCGGGGCCATTGTCCCGCCGGAGTTCATGAAGGTGCAGTGGACGCGCCTGCCCGGGGCGCTGCCCACGCCGCAATTTGTGGCGCAGGTGAAGCGGCTCTTGAACAAGGAGCCGGGAGCCCTGAGAGCTGAAGTCAGTGGACTGAGAACGGAGGAAGGCAATGGGCCGCGCAAACCCGCCATCCCCGGCTGGATGTGGGGCACGGCCATCACGGCGATCGTCGCGGTGACGGCCGGCATTTTGCTTTTGCGCCAGCCCGCGCCGGTGGCGGCGCCTGCCAGGGTGGAAGCCAAGCCGGCCATGGTCACGCTTCCGGTTGCGCCGCTGAACGACAAGTCCATCGCCGTGCTGCCCTTCGAGAACCGCAGCGAGGACAAGGCCAACGCCTATTTCACCGACGGCATCCACGAGGACATCCTGACCAACCTCGCCCACATCGCCGAGCTGCGCGTCGTGTCGCGCACCTCCGTGATGGAGTATCGCGGCACGACCAAGAAAATCCGCCAGATCGGTCAGGAGCTCGGGGTGGCCTGGCTGCTCGAGGGCAGCGTGCAGCGCGTGGGCAACAAGGTGCGGGTGACCGGCCAGCTCATCAACGCGCGCACCGACGAGCATATGTGGGCGCAGAGCTACGACCGCGACCTCACGGATATTTTCGCCATCCAGTCCGCCTTGGCACAGGAGATCGCCAACGCCCTCAAGGCCACGCTCTCGCCCGAGGAAAAGATCCTGCTCACGCGCCGGCCCACGACCGACCCAGCCGCCTACGACCTCTACCTCCAGGCCCGCCAGATCAACCGCAACGGCAATGACACCCGGGAGGAATTCAAGGCCCAGGAGGAGCTGCTGCAGCGCGCCGTCACGCTCGACCCGGGTTTCGCCGAGGCTTGGGCCACGCAATGCGCGGTGCAGGCCCAGGTGATCTTCAACAACTATGACGTCTCGGCCGACCGGCTGGCGCGGGCCCGGGCGGCGCTGGAGACCGCCCAGCGGCTCGATTCGGACAACCCGGTGGTCCTCGCCGGCTCCGGCCAGTATTATTACTACGCGCTGCGGGATTATCCCCGGGCGCTGGAATATTTCGAGCGCATGACCCGGCAGTGGCCCAAATTCGCCTACGGGTATTTCATGACGGGGCTGGTCCAGCGCCGGCAGGGGCGCTGGCTGGAATCGCTCGCCAACCTGCGCCGCGCTTCCGA
>JAYUBB010000117.1:0-6355 GCA_043741015.1 Opitutaceae bacterium | reverse complement strand
GGCGCTTGTGCGTGCGGGATTCGAACTGCTCCATGGACTTCTTGTCGACGTGCGGGGAGCGGTTGACCGAAAGCTTCACGATGTGGGTGGGCAGCGGGATGGGACCCGAGACACGAGCGCCGGAGCGCTTGGCGGTTTCCACGATTTCCAAGGCGGACTGGTCGATGACCCGGTAATCGTAGCCCTGAAGTTTGATGCGAATGCGTTGGCCTTTCATTGCGGTATAAAGAACGAGGGTTAAAAGTTAGGTGCGGGCGGGACCCTTGGCGTTGGTCTCGACGATCTTCGCAAGCTGCGAGTTCGGAACCTGCGCGAAGTGGGACGGAGTGATGGACGCGCTGGCGCGGCCTTTCGAGAGGGAGCGGATGTCAGTGACGTAGCCAAAGAGCAGTTCCAGCGGGACGTGCGCGGTGATGATGCACGCGCCGGTCTTGTTCTCCATGCCCTGGATCTGGCCGCGACGACGGTTGATGTCGCCGAGGAGATCGCCCTGGTATTCCTCGGGGGTGGTGACCTCGACGCCCATGATGGGCTCGAGCAGAATCGGGCCGGCCAGCTTCATCGCATCCTTGAAGGCGAAGATACCGGCCATCTTGAACGCGAGTTCGGACGAATCCACCTCATGGAACGAACCGTCCACAATGCGGATGATAACATCCACCACCGGGAAGCCGGCGACGACACCGTTGTTGGCACCTTCGAGCAGGCCTTCCGTGGCGGGCTTGATAAATTCCTTCGGAATCGAGCCACCGACGGTCTCGTTGATAACCTCAACTCCCTTGCCCTTGACGTTCGGTTCGAGCTTGATGCAGACATGGCCGTATTGGCCTTTGCCACCGGACTGGCGGATGAACTTACCCTCACCGTCGGCCGCCTTGATAATGGTCTCACGGTAGGCGATCTGGGGCTTGCCGGAGGTGGCCTCGACCTTGAATTCGCGCTTCATGCGATCGATGATGATCTCGAGATGCAGCTCGCCCATACCGGCGAGAATGGTCTGGCCAGTGTCTAGGTCGGTCTTGACGCGCAGGGTCGGGTCCTCGGCCACGAGCCGCTGAAGCGCCACGCCCAGCTTCTCCTGGTCGGCCTTGGAGTTGGGCTCGATGGACATCGAGATGACGGGCTCGGGGAAGGACGGCGGCTCGAGGCGGATGTCGAAATCCTCGTCGCACAGGGTGTCGCCCGTGATGACGTCCTTGATGCCAACGACGGCGCAAATGTCACCCGCGTAGGCGACATCGATTTCCTCGCGCTCGATGGCGCGCATGAGGACGAGACGCGAGACACGTTCGGTGCGGCGGGTGCGGGGATTGTAGAGGGACATGCCGCGCGGCAACATGCCGGTGTAGACGCGGAAGAACACCAGCCGGCCGACAAAGGGATCGTTCCAGAGCTTGAAGGCGAGACCGGCCAGCTTGGCCTTGTCGCTGACGACCGCTTCCACCGACTTGCCATCGGTATCCTGTCCCTGCATGGGCGGAACGTCGATCGGGCTCGGCAGATAATTAACAACGCAATCGAGCAGGCGCTGCACGCCCTTCTTCTTGAAGGCGGAACCGGGGATGACGCCGGTGAATTGGAGTGAGATGGTCGCCTTGCGGACGCCGAGCATCAGCTCTTCCACACTGATCTCCTGGCCGTTAAGATATTTTTCCGCGATGACGTCGTCGAAATCACAGACGGCCTCGATGAGCTTGTCGCGGTATTCCTTCGTCTGTGCCACCATGTCGGCGGGCACCGGGCGCGTCACCGGGGCCATGCCGAGGGGGTCGGTCGTGTCGTCGAAGATGTAGGCGATGTTTTGGACGAGATCGACGAGGCCGGAGAAATTCTCCTCCTTGCCGATAGGCAGGAAGATCGCGTGCGCGTTGGCCTTGAGTTTCTCGCGCATCTCAGAGATGGCGCGGAAAAAATCAGCCCCGGTGCGGTCCATCTTGTTGATGAAGGCTACGCGCGGAACTTTGTATTTGTTGGCCTGGCGCCAGACGGTCTCGGACTGGGGCTGCACGCCGGCGACGGCGCAGAACACGGCGACGGCGCCGTCAAGGACGCGGAGCGAACGCTCCACCTCGGCCGTGAAGTCCACGTGTCCGGGGGTGTCGATGATGTTAATGCGCTGCTTAATGCCCTTCCAAGGGCCCCAAGAGGCGTTCCAAGCGCAGGAAATAGCAGCGGCGGTGATCGTGATGCCACGCTCGCGCTCCTGCTCCATCCAGTCGGTCACCGTGGTGCCCTCGTGGACTTCGCCCATCTTGTGGACGGCGCCGGAGTAGAAAAGGATGCGTTCGGTCGTGGTCGTCTTGCCGGCGTCAATGTGCGCGGCGATGCCGATGTTACGGGTCCACTCAAGGGGGAACGGACGATCCTTCGAGTTGACGGACGAGACCTTGGCCTTGTCGGTAACGACAGTGATATTGATGGAAGACGCGACGGACATGCTTGAAATTCCTTACCAGCGGAGATGGGCGAAGGCGCGGTTGGCCTGGGCCATCTTGTGCATCTCTTCCTTCTTCTTCACGACCGAGCCGGTATTGTTGTAGGCGTCGATGATCTCGGCGGCGATGGCCTCGCGCATCGGGGTGCCCTTGCGGCCGGTGGCGGCGTTGACAATCCAGCGGAGGGCCAGCGATTCCTGGCGCTCAAAAGAAATCTCGACGGGCACCTGGTAGGTGGCGCCACCGACGCGGCGGCTCTTGACCTCGAGCTTGGGCCGGGCGTTTTCCATCGCACCCATGAGCAGGTCGACCGGGTCGCCCTTCTGGAGCTTCTCGCTCACGCGCTCGAAGGCGCCGTAAACGATGCGCTCGGCGAGCGTGCGCTTGCCGCTCTTCATGATGACGTTGATCAGGTGGGTCACCAGCGCGCTGTTGTAGCGGACATCCGGGACGGTGGGGCGGTGAGTGGCTCTGCGACGACGGGACATGGTGGCTTAAAAAGAACGGGTTTAGGAGGCCTTGGCGGCTTTCGGACGTTTGACGCCGTATTTGGAACGGGAGCGACGGCGCTTCTCCACGCCGGTAGCGTCGAGGGTGCCGCGAACGATATGGTAACGCACGCCGGGGAGATCCTTCACGCGGCCGCCGCGCACGAGCACGATGGAGTGCTCCTGGAGGTTGTGGCCCTCATCGGGGATGTAGGAGATGACCTCCGTGCCATTCGTGAGGCGAACCTTGGCGACCTTGCGGATGGCCGAGTTCGGCTTCTTCGGCGTGCGGGTCATGACCTGCACACAGACGCCGCGGCGGAAGGGGTTACCCTGCAACGCCGGAGCCTTGGACTTCGCAACGACTTTGCGGCGTCCTTTTCTCACGAGTTGGTTGATGGTTGGCATGTGGTGGGATGGAAGGTTTGGAAAAGTGGAAAAGGCGCGGAACCTACCGGAGCAAGAGCCTCCGGCAAGAACTATTTCGCGCTTAGTAGGAAAACACGGCTTCGAGAGGGAAATTCCCGAAATCGCGGCGTCTCAGGTGCCTCTACAGTTTGGCTGCAGGGGCTGTAAGTGACGATAGGAGTGGTTAGAAAAGCAGGTCAGCGGAGCGCACATCAAGAGCTAAATCGAAAAAACTCGGGGAAAGTTGTTCACAGCTCTGTTTTCCTTCCAAAATCCAATTGTAAAAACACAGCTTTACTACCCTCGCCCTGCTCGCTGATAAGATAAGATCACCGTCAAACCCTCCATCGCCCTACGCGCGATGGAGGGTTGGTTTGGGCCAAGCCCAAACCACAAAAGAACGCCCGGCCGGTGAAGGCCGGGCGAGAGACACCCGGAGCTAAGCTCTACGGGCATCTTTTGGCGGGAGGATCTTCAGATTCCCAATTCCTTGAGGGAAAACAAGGCCAATTTTAGCTGTGGATCGGGTCTTACGCCCGGCAATCCATCACCGGAAGTCCGCGATGAAGTCCCGACCTGCCACAATCGTTGCCTTATCCGGCACCTCCTCGTCTGGCGTGACATTCAACTCTTGGCGTGTCTTTCTGGTTTTCGATGAGCTCGATCAAGTCCACCGGCATTTCCAATGAAAAATTCCGGCCCTGGCTTCGCCATGAACTCGGGCGCGCCCTCAAACAGGGCCTGCTGCTTCTGGTCGTGGGCCTGATCACCGCGTGGGTTTTCACCGCACTCTCGCCTGCCCTTTCCAGCGGCTGGTCGTCCTTCAACTACCGGCTGTCCAGCGTGGCGCTGGACCAGCATCCCCTCGCCTTGGCCCGCACCTATGCCAGCCGGCTGCGGGAGAGCGAATACGGCTGGGGTCCACTCAGCTTGGCGACGCCTTTCAATGTCACGGCCGCGCGCCAGGCTCTTCGGCGCGACTATCCCGAGGTCGCCAGCGTGCTCAACGGCGTGCCCCAAGTGCCGCGCGCGCTCACGCTCAAGAACGCCAACCCCGCCCGATATGAAGAGCGTCTGGCCGCCTACATGCAGCGCTACAACCAGATCGAATCCGGTCGTTTCACCCGGCTTTACGACCGGGACGACCTGTTTTCCCCGCCCAATGCCAACGTCAAACTGGGGCTCTTCGTGACCAAGCTGTTTGGCCTGCCCGATGCGTTCATCTACACGGTAGGGACCCTATTTGCCGGGGGCGCCGCCGGGGTGATGCTGTTCTCCACGGTGCTGGCCCTCTCGGCCGTACCCCTCTGGCGGTCCCGGCGGCCGGCGCGCACCTGGCTTAAGCTCTTTGTCTGGCCCGCCCTGGCCAGCACCCTCGTGTGGGCGGCCATTTTGATCATGGCCCTCTCGGCCGCGGTGTTCGGCGGGCTCACGCCCAATACCTCCGCGCTCGCGCTGCTCGCCACCCTCCCCCTGTTGTTCGTGCTGGCCAAGGTGCCGCTGCACCTCGCCGAAACGCTCGTTACCAAGGCGGCCACTCGCGCTCCTTGGGACGGCATCGATCGCCGCAAACCCCGGCCACCGTCCACCAACACGATTCCCCCGATCGGCGGGGCGTGAGAGACTCTCATTTTAATCCGACAGGTACAGCGCAGCTTTACCTGGGCCCCAAGAACTTGATCAAATGCGGATACAACGGCTCGTCGGGGCCAGAAAGCATGGAATACACGGGAACGAACGTCGTTCCACTAGAACCTCCGTATCCAAACTCGTTAGCCGCAACAGGCCCTTTCTGGGACGCTCCTAGAGCTACTGACCAATGCACGACGGCATCTTCTTTGCGTGAGGCGGAGTACTGCACATCGAAACGCTGCTCAAAAGAGCCGAATCCTCTGAAAAGGAACTCCAGAGTCTGTCCCAAATGCGCAGAAACGCGGGCCGCGCCATCGATCCCAACATCCGCTTGAATCTTACTCATCAGCTCCGACCTGAGCTGAGCACCTCTTTCCGGATAAGGTGGAATTGTTGCTGAAATGATACCGTCGGATACACTTTCGACGCGCAATATCTCTTTCTCGATATCGCCCTTCCGGTGCATATAGGCGACGACGTTCAGGATGACGTAACCCAGTTCTTCGTCCGTGAGGTCGAGTTTGCCCCGTACCACGTTGGTAATCAATGTTGCTACGTAGTGTTCAAAGTTTTTTTCAGCAATGCGTAGCCTGGGATCTACCGGAGAACTTGCTTCAGTCTTTTCGGAGGCAACTTGGTCTGGCGCTACCGGTGGAAGCAGATCTTCCTGTAAGACCGGCGCGAAGGTGGTAGCCCGAGTGGGAACTGGGGAAAGGGATTTCCTGCCCGAAAAGCGAATCGAAGCTGCGAGGAAAAATAACCCGAGTATTCCAACTCCCAATAGGATGTAGCGGCTGGTGGGGCTTCGGGTGCGTATCGTGTCGGCAGATTTGGTCATAGGACGAATATATACCCGCTTTCTGCAGTTACCATCAGTACCCATGATCTGGCGAGTGAGGTCACGCGGATACTCAAGCCAGCCTTCCTCTGATCAGCAAAGAAAAAGCCGCGGACTTTCGTCCGCGGCTTTGAGAATGAAACGGCTCAGAAGAAGCCCGCCCGGAGGTCGGGCTCCACCTTTTAGCTGGCCTCGGCCGTGGCCTTGGGCGCCTCGTCCATCGGGATGTCGCCGCCGAGCGGCAGCGTCACCCGGAGCTTCTTGTAAGCCGGGAGGCCCGTGCCCGCCGGGATCAAGTGACCCATGATGACGTTTTCCTTGAAGCCCTTCAGCGTATCGACCTTGCCCAGCGTCGAGGCGTCGGTGAGGACGCGCGTCGTCTCCTGGAAGGAGGCGGCCGAGATGAAGCTCTCGGTCTCGAGCGAGGCCTTGGTGATGCCCAGCAGGATCGGCTCGGCCTCGGCGGGTTTGCCGCCGGCGGCATCGATGCGCTTGTTCTCGCGCAGGAACGCCACGCGGTCGATCTGCTCGCCCCAGAACCACTCGGTGTCACC
>JAYUBB010000116.1:0-6363 GCA_043741015.1 Opitutaceae bacterium | reverse complement strand
GCAACCTCGACGCCGCAGCTCTCGACCGTTTCGCCACCACGCTCGACGAACTCGTCCATGCCGACGGCCGCGTGACCCCCTTCGAGTATGCCGTGCAGAAAATGCTGCTGAGCCAGCTTCGGCTTGCTCAGGCGCCGGCCCGGAAAATTCAGTTCGACTCCTTCGACGCCGTGCGCACCGAAATCGCCGTCGTGCTCTCCGCTCTCGCCACGCGCAGCAGCAAGGATACCGCGGCTGCTTTTGCCGCCGGCACAGTCCAGCTGCCCCTGCTCGCCAGCCAGCTCGCCCTGCTGGAACCCTCCGCGTGCGGCCTCGAACAGGTGGACGCCGCCCTCGACAAACTCGCCGTCAGCTCCCTGCCTATCAAGAAGCGGCTCCTCATCGCCACCGCCCACGTCATCGCCAGCGACGGCACCGTGACCGTCGAGGAAGGCGAGCTCTACCGCGCCCTCGCCGCCACCCTCGATTGCCCGATGCCCACGCTGGGCCAGGTCGCTTGATCGTTCTTGCTCACTGCCGGACGGACGAAATCGACCTCGCGTCTTCTCGCCACGTTGCAGACCAAATGGCAGTCGCGAAGGCGCAACTCGCCGCGCACGCCTGACACCCGGAATCCGGTGGCGCAACCGCTGTGGCGCCCGATTTAAGTACAATTATCTTTGCGCTCGGGCTGGTCCGTTTGGTTGAATGACAGTGTCGCTGCACCGCACTCCCCGCATGTCCTATCCAATTCCAGCCGATGAATCCCGCCGCCTCGATGCACTGCGCTCCTACGCCATCCTCGATACGCCGCCCGAGCAGGATTACGACGACCTTGTCGCGCTGGCTGCTGAAATCTGCCAGACTCCGATCGCCCTGATCACCCTGGTCGACGACACCCGACAGTGGTTCAAGGCCCGCATCGGCCTCGAGTTCGACCAGACCTCGCGTGAGCTTTCATTTTGCGCTCACGCCATCGTCCGGCCCGCTGACGACCTGTTTGTGATTCCCGATGCGTGTACAGAGGCTCGCTTTTCCGCCAATTCCCTCGTCACGGGAGCGCCCCATATCCGCTTCTACGCCGGCGCGCCCCTCGTCACGCCCGACGGATTAGCCCTCGGCACTTTGTGCGTGATTGATCGCAAACCGCGAACTCACCCCGAGCCAGGTCCGGGCCATGCACGTGCTGCGCCGGCAAATCGTCAACGCCTTACAACTGCGCCGCCTCGCACACGAGCAGCGCACTTACATCACGCAGTTGCACGAGGCCCAGCATGCGCGAGGCCGCACGCCTCAAAGCCGAGGCGGCCACAAAGGCAAAAAGCCAGTTCCTCGCCACGATGACGCATGAGATCCGCACGCCGATGAACGCTGTCATCGGCAAGACCACCCTGCTGGAGGACACGACGCTCGATCCGCGCAGCACGAATGCGTCGGGACCATCCGCTCGAGCGGCGAGATCCTCCTGACGCTGATCAACGACATCCGCGACTTCTCCAAGATCGAGTCCGGCCGGCTTGCGCTTGAGCATCTGCCGTTCCACGTTGCAGACCTCGTCCGCAGCTCCGCCAAGCTCCTCTCCACCGCGGCCTCCGCGAAGGGCGTGGGCCTTATCACCCGCCTCGACCTCGGCCTGCCGCCCTGCGTCGCCGGCGACGTGACCCGGCTCCGCCAGATTCTGGTCAACCTGCTCTCCAACGCTGTGAAGTTCACCGCCCACGGGCAGATCATCGTCGAAGCCCGTGCTATGCCGCGACCCGACGGCTGGCTGAACTGCACGGTGGTCGCATCTGGGTCGAGAGTGCTCCGGGCCGGGGTTCCACCTTCAGCTTTACCGTTGCCGTCGCCCGCGTCGCAGAGACCTCCGCCCCCGGGGCGCCCTCGACTCCCGTGCTTGACCTGCTCGCCCGCGAGCCGTTCGACGTTGTGCTCATGGACGGCGAGATGCCGGTGATGAACGGCCACGTTGCCACGCAACGCATCCGGCAGGATCTCCCCGCCGACCGGCAGCCAGCCATCGTTGCCTTCACGGCGCATTCCCTCTCCGAAAGCCACGAAATCTGGACGGCAGCGGGCGCCGACAGCTATCTCTCGAAACCGCTCCGCGCCGAAGAACTGATGAAGGTGTTGGCGGGCGTACCCGGGCTGAAAGCCCGGCACGTTTGACGGATGGGAAACCTCGGACCCGACGACCTTAGTACGACCAGCGCCACCGCCACGTCCAGCGGCAATCTCCGACCTGCGGCGTGGCAGTGATGCCCGCTTCGGGCAATGCGGTCAGCCGCGTGCCGGTCGCGCGTGAACCCAGCAGGAGCTTCAGGTCGCTCGGTGTGTAGGGAATCTGGTAGTCGGCGGCCTCAAGCATATATCGTCCATCGAGCCGCAGCTTCGTTACCTTCTCCAAGGATTCGCCGGGAAATCGCACCCACAGCGGACGCTCTGTGGGCAGCACCCGCACCTCGCCCGGTGCCACGTCGGCAGGTAAAACCCGTTCCTCCAACTGCAGGCCCAGCGACACCACAAGCAAGACCGCCGCCAGTCCCCCTCCAGTCCACACGGTTTTCATTTTCCAACCCTGCCAGCCAGCTCCGGCGACGCACGCAACCAGCGGGAGGAACCCCCATGACATGTAATGGATCAGGCTGAAACGGTAGAACGACGACGGGAAGAAATCGTTGTAGCCGAGATAAAGCAACCAGTTGAGTCCCAGCGCGGCGAGTGCGGCAGCTCCCGCCGCTCCTTCGCGCTTCACCCAGAAAAATACCCCCGGCACGGCGAGGAACAACCATGGATAGCGCCAGAGCAGCGCCGTATCCGTCTCGCCGAAAAACGTCCGCGCGTCCACGAAGGTCCAAAATGATTTCTGCGCGAGCGGATAGGAGAAAAATCCCACCATCGCGAACGACGCCTGTTCATACGGTGTCCGCCACGAGCCGAAGACCGACAGGTTCAACGCACCCACCGCCGCCACCGCGGTGCTGATGATCGCGATCCCGCCCAACGCACAAGTGATGCGCTGCCACCATGACGGCAATCGTAGCACGGCCCACACCAGCATCGGCGCAAAGCAAACCGCGTCGATCGGCCGCACCAGCCACGTCGCCGCCGCGAGTCCCGCCAGCCACCAGACGGTGCGTCGGCCGTGGGTTTCCAGCAGCACGACCATCCCGGCGAGCAGCGTCAGTTGGGTCGGCAGCGTGTTCCACGGCACGACCATCGTCAGCCTCAGCAGTTCACCATGCGTCGTGATAAACCCCACTGCGACCAGCAGGGTGACGGTCGCCGGCAGCCAGCGCCGCGCCAGTCGCCACCACACCGTGGCGGTGGCCAGCACGAGCAGCAGGTCCGGCCCGAAATACGGATGCGCCGGCAACCAGCGTACGAACGGCACCCCCAGCGCCGAGTAACCCAGCGGGTAATGATAGACCTCACGCGTAAGCTGGCCCGCGGCGAGCGCCTCGGTCGCCTTGAGGTATTTGTATTGGTCGGCCCAGCTCCACCACCCCGACCGTGCCTCGACCGGCCCCGAACCCGGATTCAGCGGATGCTGCCCATAGGCCCAGGTGTAGACCGCACCGAGCACCAGCAAGAGCAACAGCCCGGCCCGTCGGCTCCCGAGCCATGCATTGGTTCGCGTCATCCAGTTTGCCGCCCCGTTCATCGGCTGAGCTGAGCAATCACCGCGCCAAATGTCACGCGTGGTCTGCCGGCGGACTTTGGGCTTTAGTCCTGCTGGTTGGCTGATATATTTCCTGTGTGCAGGAAATCACCCTAGTCTTGGATCGCATCCAAAAGGGCGATCCGCAGGCGGCGGACCAGCTACTGACCCTTGTCTACGGTGAACTGCGGAAGCTGGCCGCCGCCAAGATGGCCCGGGAGGCCGCCGGTCAGACCCTGCAGCCCACGGCGTTGGTGCATGAGGCGTGGCTGCGCCTCGGCGGTGACCAGCAGCCCAACTGGCAGAACCGCGCCCATTTCTTCGGTGCCGCCGCCGAGGCCATGCGCCGCGTTCTCGTCGACCGCGCCCGGCGCAAACAACGTGAAAAGCACGGCGGCAGTCTCCAACGGGTGGATTGGGAAAACCTCGACGTGGCCATAATCGGGGATGACGCCACCGTGCTCGCCGTCCATGAGGCGCTGGAACGGCTGGCCGCCCACGACCTGGTTGGCGCCCGGCTGATAGAACTGCGTTTCTTCGCCGGCCTGCCCAACATCGAGGCTGCCCGGGTGCTGGGCCTGGCCGAGCGCACGGCCAAACGCACCTGGGCCTATGCCCGCGCGTGGCTGCAGAAAGAACTGGCGGAAACCGCCTGATTTTTTGGCCCAAATGACCCTCCCGCGACGCATGAATCCGTATGAACCCCATTAATCGCGAGAAAGAGATTTTTGAACAGGCCGTCGACCTGCCCTCACCCGAAGCCCGCCTCGGCTACGTGCAAGGAGCCTGTGGCGGAGATGCCGGGCTGCTGGCCCGGGTGCACACCCTGCTGCGAGCTCACGACGCAACCGGCGGCTTCCTGCCGGACAATCCCGGCGCGGCGGCCAGCACGACCATCAGCCACGCCATGGATGAGAGTTCGGAGAGGTCCGGTGTCATCGGCGGCCGTTACAAGCTGCTGGAGAAAATCGGCGAGGGCGGCTTCGGCACGGTCTATATGGCCGAACAGGAAGTGCCCGTCCGCCGCCGGGTGGCACTCAAAGTCATCAAGCTGGGCATGGACACCAAGGAGGTCGTCGCCCGCTTTGAGGCCGAGCGGCAAGCGCTCGCGATGATGGACCACCCCAACATCGCCAAAGTGCTCGACGGTGGCACCACCGAGACCGGCCGACCCTACTTCGTGATGGAGCTGGTTAAAGGCGTGCCCATCACCACCTATTGCGACCAGCGGCAGCTTTCCACCCCGGCCCGATTAGAGTTGTTCATGTTGGTCTGCCAGGCAGTGCAACACGCCCACCAAAAGGGCATCATTCATCGCGATATCAAGCCTTCAAACATCCTTGTGACGGAGCAGGATGACCGGCCCGTGCCCAAGGTGATCGATTTCGGCGTGGCCCGCGCCACCCAGGCGCGGCTGACGGAAAAAACCATGTTCACCCAGTTCCACCAGATGGTCGGCACGCCCGCCTACATGAGCCCGGAGCAGACGGGCCTGGCCAACCTGGACATCGATACCCGCAGCGACATCTACAGCCTCGGCGTGCTGCTCTACGAGCTGCTGACGGGCTGCACGCCCTTCGATGCCAAGAAACTCCTCGAAGCCGGCTATGAGGGGATCATGCGCATCATCCGCGAGGTCGAGCCGCCCAAACCTTCGACCCGCCTCAGTTCACTCACCGTGCAAGAATTGTCCGATCTCGGCGGCCGACGTCAGGAGGAACCCCGCCGGCTGGGCCGGGCCGTGCAGGGCGATCTCGACTGGATCGTGATGAAGGCCCTGGAGAAGGACCGGAAGCGCCGCTACGAAACCGCCAGCGACCTGGCCGCCGATATCGAAAGGCACCTCGGCAACGAACCGATCGTGGCCCGACCGACCAGCAGCTTCTATCGCTTCCGCAAAATGATCCGGCGTAACCGTGTCACGTCCGCGGCCGTCGTGACCTTTGTCGCCTTGTGGATCGTGGGATCCGGCATCTCCACCTACATGGCGGTCCGCGCAGTGCGGGCGGAAAAGGAGGCGGAGGACAGTGCGTCGAGTCTCAGCTACGTCTATTCCCTGATGAGCCGTGTCTTCGAGCAAGTCAGCGAACCTGAGATCACCCTGCGGCAGGCGCTGGATCGCGTCGCCCGGAATCTTCGCGCCGATGACGGATTGTTTTCTTCCCGTGGTCTGAAAAACCGGGGAGAAATCGGCCGGTTCCTGGGCGACACTTACCTGCAGCTTGGCGAGTATCCCACCGCTATTGATTTTCTGGAGAAGGCCGTGGCCCTGCACAAGGCGCAGTTCGGGAACGCCGATGGCATGACTTTGGAGAGCATGGCGCATCTTGCCCGGGGTTATCAGCAGATGGGCCGGCCGGCCGATGCGCTTCCGCTGTTTGAGACCATCTACCGGGCGAAGCTGGCGAATGACGGCCCGGACTCCTTCTCAGCCTTGAGAAGCCTGCGCGAACTCGGGTTTGCCTACCTTGCCGCCGGACAGGAAGCCAAGGGTGTTGCGCAGGTCGAATCCGTGCTAAATGGGTTTCAACGCCAGTTTGATGAAAACGACTCCAGAGTCCTTGAAGCCATGTATTTTCTTGCGGAAGCGAATCGGCAATGTGGCCACCTGATCGAAGCCATCGCCCTGAGATTGCCTCGATTCAGTGGACATAGACATCCGTGTTGACGGGTAGTTGTTTGGTCGCTTCCGAGGACAGGAGCGATAAAGCTTGCCGCAGGAAGCG
>JAYUBB010000115.1:0-6366 GCA_043741015.1 Opitutaceae bacterium | reverse complement strand
GGAAGGGCATCTCGATGATCTCACCGGGAACCTCGGGGGCGATCTTCACCTCGAATTCGGGCTGGATCTTGCCGGTGGCGTTGACCAGCTGGGTGATGGTCTTGACGACGGCCTTCTCGGTCGTGACGGCGGTGGCCTTGTCGTTGCTCTTGTTCTTGACGATGGCAACCGCCACCACAGCCACCAACAGCAGCAGGCTGCCGAGGATGAGCCAGAGACGTTTACGGGATTTTTTCTTGGGTGCGGCGGGGGCCGGGACGGAGGGAGGGTTCGCAGGTGCAGGCATGGGATTCAGTTGGTCGGTGAGATTGGGGGAAAATTACGGCGTTTGGCCAGCGCTTAGTCCCGTCCTGGAAAACACAGAGGGGTCCCTGCGGACCCCTCTGCAACACAACTGATAAACGATGAACGGGCGGAGGGTTGCGCGGGACGGGGCAAGAGGAAATACCGGCGCGACGAGACGGGTGGTTTTCGCGGCAAAACGACTGGTCGCAGGGACAAACGGGCCATCCGGGCGGGTGATGCTGGGCATGGCCGTATCACACCCGGAGGGAGTGCAAAGTTGCAGCCTGTTTTGATGAATGGAGCCGGAGGAGGATGAATGGCCGGGGGAGGTCGCCCGGCCCCCGGCTAAAGCCTCCCGTGCTCCCAAGCCAGCGCCGCACCCACAATACCCGCATCATTGTGCAACCGGGCGGGCACCACCCGCGCCCGGGCGCGGATATAGTGCATGAATTTGCCGGGTTTCTTGCTCACCCCGCCGCCGATGATGATCAGGTCCGGCGAAAACAGCCGCTCCATCACGCCGAGATAAACGTTCACCCGGACCGCCCACTGTCTCCAATCGAGCCGGGCCCGCTTGCGCACCGAGGCGGCGGCATAACGCTCGAAGGGTTTGCCGCGCCACGGCACATGCCCGAGCTCGGCATTGGGAAAAAGTTTCCCGCCGTGGAAAAGCGCCGAGCCGATGCCGGTGCCAAAGGTGAGCAGGAGCACGGTGCCTTGCTGGCCATGCCCAACACCAAACCCAATCTCCGCGAGACCGGCTGCGTCAGCATCGTTGAGCAACTGCACCCGGCAGCCCGTGGCCCGGCGGAACAGCGCCGCACCGTTCTTATTCTCCCAGACTTTGCCGAGATTGCCGACGGCCCCAATGCGCCCGCCCTTGATGATGCCGGGGAATCCGATACCGACCGGGCCCTTCCACTTGAAGTGCCGGGCGATTTCCCGCGCCGCCGCGAGGCCCTCCTTCAACGAGCACGGCGACTTGATCTCCAGACGATACCGTTCGGCGAGAAGCCGGCCGGTCTTGGTGTCCACGGGTGCGCCCTTGAGGGCCGACCCGCCGATGTCGATGCCGAGAACTTTCATGGTTGGCCGCAAAATTACGGGTATTCCCCCGCAGCTGGCAACTCTTCAGGCGTGGCGGCACGCAACGCCACCACTTCCACTTCGAAATGCAGCTCCTCGCCTGCGAGCGGGTGATTGGCGTCGAGCAGCACCTCCTCGCCCTCAATCGCCATCACGGTCACGACCGGCGCCTGCCGGTCGGGCCCGGCCTGGAACTGGTCCCCCACCTTGACCTCGTTCACCGGCAGGCGGGACCGTGGCACCTTTTGCACCAGCTCCGCTTCGCGCAGGCCGTAAGCCCGCTCGGGCGGCACCACCACGGTGCGGGTCTCGCCCGCGCTCATCTTCAAAAGCGGTTCCTCGAGGCCCTCGATGATCTGTCCCGCTCCCTCGACGCAGGATAACGGCGCCGCGCCGCGCGAGGTGTCGAGGATGCGGCCGTCGCGGTTGCGCAAAGTATAGTGAAAGGTCAGGTGGCGTGGCGTCATGTTTCCTGGCGGAGAATTTCCAGCGGAGGGTGGTTGCTCACCCCACGGTTGGCGAGCCATCCCGTGATGATGGTCAGGGCCGTCACCACCGCCACCGCGCCCGCCAGCAGCGGCAACGGCGGCCCGGCCGGGACCTTGAACAGAAACCTGGCCAGCAGGAAATTCGCGGCGACCGCCAGTCCGCCACCCGTCGCCGCGGCCAGCAGGCCCAGCACAGCGTATTCCGCGAACATGATTTGCCGCAACTGGGCCCGCTGCGCCCCGAGGGTCCGCAGCAGCACCGCCTCGCGCACCCGCTGGTGCCGGCCCATCAGCACCGCGCTCACGAGCACCACCAGTCCGGTGACGACCGTGAAACTGGCGAGAAAGGAAACCGCCCACGCGATCTTCGTGAAAATCCCGTCGAGCACGCCCAGCACAAAGCCCAGGTCGATGGTGGAAACGTTGGGCAGCTCCTTGCCCACCGCCCGCTGCAGGCGCGCCGTGTCCGCGGGGGTTTTTGCCTTCGCCGCGGCGGCAAAAGTCGCCGGGGCCCCGTCCAGCGGTCCCAAGGGGAACACGAAATAGAAATTCACCTGCATCCGCCGCCACTCGACCTGCCGGATACTGCCGATGACCGCCTTGACTGGCACGCCCTGCACATTGAATTCCAATTCGTCACCGAGTTTCAGCTGCAGATCCTTGGCGAGGCTTTCCTCGATGGAAACCGGCACACGCGCCGTCACGGCGGCTACCTGGCCGGTGAAAGTGCCCGCGATCACCTTCTCGGCCTCATCGAGCGCGCCGCGATACGTCGAGCGATACTCGCGCCGCAGCGCCCAATTCGGCCGGTTGCTGGTCTTGTCCGCCGCCAGCTCCTCGGCCGTGCGGCCTTTCAGCCCGCTCAGCCGCATGGTGACGATGGGGGAAGTCTTCGTCAGCGGCACACCTTCGCGCTGCGCAAGGGTCCTGAGCTGGTCGACCTGGTCGGGCTGCACGTCGAAGAACATCAGGTTCGGGCGGTCGCCCTCGCCCATGCCCTGCAACTGCGCCAGCAGTGACGCGCGCACCAGCAACAGCGTGAGCAGCATGAAGGTTCCGAGCCCGAGCGACATCATCAGCAGGAGCGTGCGGTTGTTCGGCCGGTGAACGTTGGCCACGCCCTGCCGCCAGGCATAGGGCAGCCAGCCCGTCCGCGCCCGCCGGGCCAGCCAGATGATGCTCCGCGCCACGCCACCCAGCACCGCAAAGCTGACGCCCATCGCCGCGCTGAAAACAAGCCCGGCCTTCCAGCTCGAGGTCTGCAGCACCGCAAAGCCGAAAACCGCTGCGCCAATCGCCCCATAAACCACCCAGCGCCACGGGTCGGCGCGGCCGCCCTCCCCATAGCCCGAGCGCAGCACATGCAGGGGTGAAACCCGCCGCACTTCAAGCAGCGGCAGCAGGGTGAACAGCGTGCTCACCCCCACCCCTGCGGCCACGCCCTTCAGGACGGCCGACCAGGAGACCGTGAATTCGAGATGATAGGGCAGGAAATGCTGCACAAGGACCGGAAGCGCGAACTGCAGCGCCACCCCCAATACCACGCCCAGCGCACTGCCTGCGATCCCGAGGCCGAGGCCCTGCACCAGATAAATTGAAAAGCCCGTCCGCGCACTGGCGCCAAGGCAGCGCAGCACCGCCACTGTGGCCAGCCGCTGCCGGATGAACACATGCATCGCGCTCGCCACCCCCACCGCCCCCAGGAACAGCGCCAGGAAGCCCACGAGACTGGTGAAGGAAAAGACGTTCTTGAGCGCGTCCCCCAGCTGCACCTTGCGCTCTTCCGCCGTCGCATAGTTCAGTCGTTCGCCGCGCAACTCGCCGCGCAGCTTTCGCTCCACCTCCTTCGCGTCGGCGCCCGGCGGAAGTTTCAGGTAGGCCGTGTACGTCGAAAGGCTGCCCCGATTGAGCAGCTTTGTGGCCCGCAACGCGGCCATCGACACCTGCACGCGCGGGGCAAACATGGCGGCAAACGGCGACTGGCCGGGGTATTTCTTCAGCACTCCGACCACCGTAAACGTGGTCAGCCCGAGCTTGACCTCACCGCCAATCGTAATCCCGGCCTGGGCGAGCGCCGCCTCTTCCACAATGGCGTTGTTCCCCTCGCCCAGCCGGTCAAACACCCCGGCCGGGGCCGCCTCCACCTCGCCGTAAAAGGGAAATCCCCCCTCCACCGCGGTCGCCTGCACCAGCCGGTGCGAGCCCTCGCCAAACGTGGCCATGGTGGTCGTGGCGACCCCGAGCGACAATTCGCCACCGGTGGCCCGCAACCGGGCCAGCGCCTGGTCGGAAAAATCCTGCCGCGTCGAGGCCGAGAGATCGGCGCCGAGCAGGCCCTTGGCCTGCGTCTCGACCGCCGTCTGCAGACTGTCGCCGAGCGAACTGATGCCAATGAGTGCGGCCACGCCCAGCACGATGGAAAGGGAATACAGCAGCAACCGCCGCCGGCTCGCCCGCGTGTCCCGCCACGCCATTTTCAGGATGAAGCTCATGCGCCGACCGGCTCATCCGCGATGACCGCGCCGTTGCGCAGGCGGATGATGCGCTGCGTGCGACCGGCCAGTTCGAGGTCATGCGTCACCAGCACCAGCGTGGTGCCGCGCTCGCGGTTGAGGCCGAAGATGAGGTCCGCCATCGCCTGTGCCGTGTCCCCGTCGAGATTGCCCGTCGGTTCGTCACAGAAAAGAATACGCGGGCGGTTGATAAAGGCCCGGGCCAGCGCGACCCGCTGCTGTTCGCCACCGGAAAGTTTCACCGGGTAATGGTCGAGCCGCGCCCCCAGCCCCACCCGTTCCAGCAGGGCCCGCGCGGCCGCCTCCTGCCCGGTCTCGCCGCGGAGTTCGAGCGGCACGAGGACGTTCTCGAGCGCGGTCAGCGTCGGGATGAGCTGGAAATTCTGGAAAACAAAACCGACGCATTCGTTGCGGACCCGTGCCCGGCCGTCCTCGTCGAGCCCGCCGATCTCCCGGCCATCGAGCAGCACGGAACCGGATGAGGGCCGGTCGAGGCCGGCGCAGAGGCCGAGCAGCGTGGTCTTGCCACTGCCCGAGGGACCGACGATCGCGCAGCTGGCGCCGGCCGGGAGGGCGAACGACACCTCGTGCAGCACCGTCAGCGGTCCGGCCGCTGTCGCGTAGGTCTTGGTCAGGTGCTGGACATTTAGGATGGTTTGCACACTCATAGCGGTATTCAGAATGCGCGTGAACAAGAGTGAACTTCCCCCAAAGCGCAAAAGCCAAACGTGGTGGATGGTCATCCTCGGCCTGTGGCTGGCCGCCGGCCTGGGCGCGGCGGAAACCAAGACCATTGTCTTTTTCGGCGACAGTCTCACGGCCGGCTATGGCGTGGATCTCGAGGAAGCCTACCCTGCCCTCATCCAGCGAAAAATCGACGAGGCCGGGCTGCCCTGGCGGGTGGTCAACGCGGGATTAAGCGGCGAGACCACGGCCGGCGGCCTGCGCCGGCTCGACTGGATCCTCCGGCAAAGGGTGGATATTTTTGTCATTGAGCTGGGCGGGAACGACGGTTTGCGCGGAATCGCCCCGACGGTCACCCGCTCCAATCTAAACCGCATGATTGAACGCATCCGCCAGGTTCACCCGGACGTAAAAGTAGTCATCGCCGGCATGCAGCTTCCCACCAACCTGGGCCCGGAACACATCCGGGACTTCGCCGCCATTTTCCCCGAAGTAGCCCGGGCCCGTGATGCCGTGCTCATCCCCTTTCTGCTCGACCGCGTGGGCGGGGTGCCCACCCTGAATCAGCCCGACGGCATCCACCCCACTGCTGAAGGCCATCAAATCGTCGCTGACACTGTATGGCGTACGCTTCAACCGCTGCTATGAAACCCGCCCGCCTCATCCTTCTCCTCGCCGGCCTGCTGGCGCTCACGGCCAGCGCGCAGGAAAAGGCCGCGGCCAGCTGGATGGAATCCCTGCATCTGACCGCCAGCGGCACCGCCTCGTGGGTCAACAATCTCAGCCGCACCTCCTACGCGCCTACCCGAAAGAATGCTGCCACCTACGAGTTCAGCCTCAGTGGCAGCCAACCCCGGCAACTCGCCTCCAGTCTTCTCTTTGTCGGCAGCGGGGAGATCAGTTCCTTGACCGTGCCGGAATACGATCTGGCCGACAATCTCAAGGCCGGTGGCCGGATCTCCCTCCAAAGGAAATTCGGCCTGGGCCCGCTCGCGCCCGTGCTGCAGGTCAGCCTCGGCGCCGCTTACAAATCAGCCCGGCTCTCCGCTGATCGCGGCTGGACGACCGAGGCCGGCGTGCAACTCGCCCAGCGTGTCCTCCCCAATCTGCGGCTGACGGCCGGAGTCCAGTGGCTCGAGCACGGCGCCCAAAGCGAAACCTTCGACCTCAATCAGCATTCCTACTCTCTCGACGCCAGCTGGGACATCAATGAACGTTGGAGCCTGAGCGGCAGCGCCAGCCGCGTGGAGGGCAACATCGTGGCCAATGCCGCCTGGTCGGTCTGGGCCCAGGCGATTTACGGAGGCTTT
>JAYUBB010000114.1:0-6404 GCA_043741015.1 Opitutaceae bacterium | reverse complement strand
CCTCCCTAATGTGATTTTCCCGTGATCACGGTCTATGTGCTGCGGAGTCAGATAAACGGGCGCCGGTATGTCGGGATCAGTGCCGACCTGCTCCGGCGGCTGGTGGAGCATCAGAAGCACGGTTCAACTGTCTACAGGCAACTAGGCCGGTTTACCGTGATCCACACCGAGGTGTTTCCTGACTACGTTCAGGCCAGGGTGCGGGAGAAATTCCTAAAGTCCGGCCAAGGCCGCGAGTGGCTCGACCGGCAATTCGGCTAGGCTACGAATGGCAGACCATTTTTTCCGCGACGGGGCCGGGTGATTCACTCAACCTCCGGCCTTCAATGAACCCGCCCAAGCTCAAATTCCGTCGCGAGACGCTCTGGCCTTTCCTGCTGGCCGGGACGATCACATGGTGTTCGGGGCATCCGGCGACGCTGCCGGAGGTCAGCTGGCTCGCAGTGGACAAGGTCGGCCATTTCGCGCTCTACGGGGCGCTGGCGACGGCGATCATCCGGCATCCTGCGCTCGTGCGCTGGCCCTGGTTGGGGCTGTGGTGGGCGCTGCCGTTGGCCTCGGTTTATGGACTGGGCGATGAGTTCCGGCAGGGCCTGACCGCCGGCGTGCGCCAGTACGACCTGATGGATTGGGCCGCGGATACCGTGGGTGCGGTGGGCCTCTATGTCCGCTGGGCCTGGTATCGTCGGTTGCTGGAAACGCCCCTGTGGAAGAAACGGCTCAAACCCACAACCGACAATGCCTCTGAGAAGGAATGGCCACAAAAAGCACAAGAAGCACAAAAATGATTACTCCAGATGAAGTGCTGGGATGTGAGCCTCGGACTTTTATGCTTTTTGTGGCTAATTGTCTTGGTGCAGTTCCGATCGCATCTAATCCATGACGCGGCCTATGGGCGCATTTCCGGCCGAATTTGCTACCTGACTGCCTTCTTACTGCCTTGCTGGATCCTTGCTGGAGCTTCGGGCTGTAAAAACACCGGTGAAACAAGAGATTCGCCTCTGCCCTCTGAAGCCAGAAAGGAATGGCCACAAAAGGCACAGAAGTCACAAAAAGCGGAAACACCTGATGAAGTGCTCGGATCGGACTCTCCGCCCTTTTGCGTCTTTTGTGCTTTTTGTGGCTAACCTGCTTGAGTCAGCCTCGGGTTGAAATTTCCCCCGAATCTCTGCCTAATTTATTCGCATGACTCCCGCCGAGGCCAAGAAACGCATCGCCGAACTCCGGGCGGAGGTGTCGCGTCATGCCGAGCTCTACTACCGGCAGGCCAGGCCCGAGATCCCCGATCGCGATTACGACAAGCTCGAGCGCGAGCTGGCCGATCTGGAGAAGCAGTTCCCGCAGTTTGCCGCCAAGGTCTCGCCGACCGCGCAGGTGGGCGATGACCGGCTGGAGGGTTTCTCGACCTACCGGCACCGCCAGCCGATGCAGAGCCTCGACAACACTTACTCGGAGGAGGAATACCGCGCCTTCCACCAGCGGCTGGTGAAGCTCTTCGACCGCGACGGGCTGGCCTACGTGGTCGAGCCCAAGATCGACGGACTGGCCGTGAGCGTGACTTACGAGAATGGGAAACTGGTGCGCGCCGTCACGCGCGGCAACGGCGAGGAGGGCGACGACATCACAGTCAATGCCCGAACGATTTATTCCCTGCCGGCCGAGCTAAAAACCGGCAGGAAGCATCCGGCACCGGACGCCATTGAAATCCGTGGCGAGATTTACCTGACGACCGCGGAGTTTCAACGCATCAACCAGGAGCGCGAGGAGGCGGGCGAGCCGGTCTATGCCAATCCACGCAATCTCGCTGCGGGCACCATCAAGCAGCTCGATTCCAAGGAGGTCGCCCGGCGCAAGCTGGCGATCGTGCTCTACGGCATCGGCTATTGCGAGCCGCAGGTCGCAGACTTCCAGAGTGAATTTCTGGCGCTGGTCAAGGCGTGGGGTTTGCCCACCGTGGAGAAATTCTGGCCGGTCCAGGGCATTGACGCGGCATGGAAAGCCGTGGGCGAACTCGACAAGCTGCGGCACGCATTCGCCTACGGCACAGACGGCGCGGTGACCAAGCTGGACTCCTTCGCGCTACGCCGCGAGGCCGGCAGCACGGCCAAGTCGCCGCGCTGGGCCATCGCCTACAAGTTCGAGCCCGAGCGCGCTGAGACGCGCATCAACGCCATCACGGTGCAGGTCGGCCGCACGGGCGTGCTGACCCCCGTGGCCGAGCTGGAGCCGGTCATCCTGGCCGGCACGACGGTGGCGCGCGCCACCCTCCACAACAAGGACGAGATCGCCCGCAAGGATATCCGCGTCGGCGACTACGTGCTCGTGGAGAAGGCCGGCGAGGTAATCCCGGCCGTCATTGAGGTGAACCTCAAGCGCCGCGCGAAAGAGTGCCGGTCTTATGAATTCCCCGAGAAATGTCCGGTGTGCGGCACCAAGGTCGTGCAGTTGGAGGAGGAGGTCGCGATGCGGTGTCCGAACCCAGGCTGTCCGGCCCAGGTGCGCCGCCGCCTGACCCATTTTGTTTCCAAGGCGTGTCTCGACATTGACGGACTCGGCACGGCGATGATCGACGAGCTGGTGGAGAAAGGGTGGGTGAAGGAACTGCCCGACCTGTTCCGGTTGAAACGCGACGACCTGCTGACGCTCGGCAAGAAGGTCGAGAAATCCACCGACAATTTGCTGGCAGCGCTCGAGACGGCGAAGCGCTGCGAACTCTGGCGGCTGATCCACGGACTGGGCATCCCGCACGTGGGCGTGTCGGCCGCGAAGGATCTGGCCACGCATTTCCGCGACATCGAGAAGCTCGCCGGCGCGAGGGTGGAGGATTTCATCGCCAACAAGGCGAGCGTCATCTCCGGGATCGGCGAAACCATGGCGGTGGCGATTACGGGCTTTTTCAGCGACAAGCGAAACCGGGCACTGGTGGAAGGACTGCTCGAGGTCGGGCTAAAATCGGTGGCCCCAGCCAAGGCCGTGGGCGGCAGCACCGTGCTGGCTGGCAAGACCATTGTCCTAACCGGCACGCTGCCGACCATGAGCCGGGACGAAGCCGCGGCGAAGATTGAGGCGGCCGCGGGCAAGGTGAGCGGCAGCGTGAGCAAGAAAACCAGCTACGTGCTCGCCGGGGCCGAAGCGGGCTCGAAGCTGGACAAGGCGAAGGAGCTCGACGTGCCGGTGATCGACGAGGCGGAATTCCTGCGGATGCTCAAGGGGTAGTAGCAACACCCCCCCCGTCGCTTTGCGCCACCCCTCTTTATGGAGGGGGTTTCGGCTAGCACTGATTAGTCCCCTCCATGAAGAGGGTGCGGGGGTGTGAGAGGGAGGGACCGTTGCCCTCTGTCGGGCCGGACTGGATTCTTCGCGGCGCTCAGAATGACGGGCTAAGAGCGCGGCTGGTCGCAAATGCCCTTGAGCTGACATCAGCCCTTGGGCAATTTCTCCGGCAATATGAAAATCCACGCTTTGCGCTCTCGGTTGGTGGCCGGTTGTTTCGCTCTTGTTTCAGCCCTGTCGGCCGGTGCCGCCACTCCCATGAACTGGGACGCGTTTGTGCACAAATACCTCGACGAGTATTTCGCGCTGAATCCCACCGCGGCCGTTTCCCAGGGCCGGCACGAATACGACGGCCAGCTGCCGGATTTCAGCGAGGCGGGCCTGCAGAAGAAAATCGCCTGGCTGGAGACCGGGCGGGCCGCGGCGCTGGGATTCAAGAACGACGCACTGGATGCCCGCCAGCGGTTCGAGCGCGACTATCTCGTGGCCCAGATCCGGGGCGACCTGTTCTGGCTGAAGACGGCGGACGCGCCGCACAAGAACCCGTTCTTCTACGCCGATCCGCTCGATCCAGACGTCTATGTGTCGCGCCCCTATGCGTCGCCGGCGGTGCGGCTGTCGGCCTACATCAAATACGCGCAGGCCGTGCCGACCGCCCTGGCGCAGATCAAGGGGAACCTCCAGGGGCCGCTGGCCCAGCCGCTCGTCGCGATCGGCCGGCTCGCCATCGGCGGGATGACGGATTTCTACGCGTCGGACGTGCCGAGGGTTTTCGCCAGCGAGCTGACGGGACCGCGGAAGGCGGAGTTTGAATCGGCCAACGCCACCGCCATCAAGGCCGTGAACGAATTCGCCGCGTGGCTCGGGGAGCGGGAAAAGACCGCGACGGCTGATTTTGCGCTTGGGGCGGATAAATTCCGCGCGATGGTGCGCGAGACCGAGGGCGTGGACCTGCCGCTCGACGAGTTGGAAGCGGTCGGGCAGAAGGACATGGAGCGCAACCTCCAGGCCATGAAGGAGGCGTGCGCCAGCTATGCGCCCGGCAAGACGGTGGAGGAAGCGATCGCCATCGCGTGGGCGCACAAGCCCACCGGTGAAGTCGTGCCCTATGCGCGCGAGCAGCTCAAGGAGCTGGAGCAGTTCGTGCGGGCGCACGATATCGTGAGTGTTCCCGGCACGGAACAGGCCCTGGTCGATCAGGCGCCCGCCTACAAGAGCTGGAATTTCGCCTACATCAGCATCCCCGGGCCCTACGAGAAAAACCTGCCCTCGGTATATTATGTGGCTCCACCGGACCCGACCTGGCCCATGGAGAAGCAAAAGAGTTACGTGCCGAGCGTGGGTTATCTGCAATTCGTCTCGGCCCACGAAGTCTGGCCCGGGCACTTCCTGCAGTTCCTGCATGCCAACCGGGCGCCGTCGAAATTCGGCCAGGTGTTTGTCGGTTACGCTTACGCCGAGGGCTGGGCCCACTATACGGAGGAGATGATGTGGGAGGCCGGGCTGGGCGCGGGCTCACCCGAGATCCACATCGGCCAGTTGATGCAGGCCCTTCTGCGCAACGTGCGTTTTCTGTCGGCCATCGGCCTGCACACGAAGGGCATGACCGTGGCGGAGTCGGTGAAACTGTTCCGGGAAAAAGCCTATGCGGATGCGGGCAACGCCGAGCAGCAGGCCCGCCGCGGGACCTTCGACCCCGCCTACCTCAACTACACCATGGGCAAGCTCATGATCCGCAAGCTCCGGGCTGACTGGACGGCCACGCGGGGCGGCCGGGCGGCGTGGCGGGAGTTTCACGACAGCTTCCTGCAATACGGCGGTCCGCCGATTCCGCTCGTGCGGCGTGCCATGCTGGGCGACGCGGACAAGGGTTCGCTTTTTTAGCCGACGGCCCGAGGCCCCTCGGGTGGACGCGCGCAGTTCGTGCCGATGCTGAAGGGGTAACGGCCTATAGGTAACCCACGGCGAGGTCGCCGTGGCTCCAAGGGATGAAAGGCTGGAGCGCGGGCGACTCCGCCCGCGATTGTTCCAATCAGGGCGTGATGGCGGGCTTGAGCTTGGGCATGCCGTTGTCCACCGACACCGGCCCGGCGCCGCTGACGGCGAAGATCACGAGCAGGAACAGCACGAGCGCGGAGAATTCAAGGGACTGGCCGCCGGACATCAGGCCTTCGCCGCGATGAATGAACACCGCACCGGCCAGAATGGGAATCTGGACCCACGCGGCGATGCGGGTGAGCAGGCCGACCGTCAGCATCAGGCCTCCGATGAGGTGGGCGAGGGAGATGTAGTGCAGCAAGACCACCGTGATGATCCACGGATACTCCAGCCGCTGGAGCAGAGTCTGGATGAATTCCGCCCGGGTGTTGGAGATGATGAAGACACCGCGGATAAAAAGTCCCAGCCCGAGATAGACACGCACACAATCGAGCCAGACCTTGGGGTGGGCTTCCGCCCAGTCGATCCATTGACGCAACTTTTCCATGGGGACATTCTCCTGAGTTGGGGTAGCCCGGCAGGCGTAATGTCCGCCGGAACGGCTGCAGGATACAGCCGCCGCGCTGGGCGAGTCAACGGCGGGGTTGTCCGGATGTGGGAGCGGGTTTACCCCGCGACATGTCGGGGCATAAAGCCCCTTCCACCTGGCCAATCCAAGGCTTGGGAAGCCTCAATACCCCTGCCGCTGGAGCTGGGTCTGCAGTTCGCGCTGGAAGGTCTGCACATCGGCCGGGCTGGGCTGGTAGCCCTTCTGGGCGGTCTCAAGCATCAGGCGGCCTTGTTGGTCGAGGGCCCACTTGCCGCTGACACCATCGCTGAAAGTCACGGAACCGCTGACCATCGTGCCGGGGCGCATGATTCGATCCACTTCCAAGGTCAGACTGCCCACCCCAGCGGGCTGGGCGGCGGGAACTGCGGCGTCCTCTGGAAATCCTTCCGGGGGTAGGCTCGCATCTTCGGGTCCCGGAGCTGAGGTGGGTTTGGCCACCGCGGCTTTGGACACGTCGGAGGCGTCGGTCTTGGGAGCGGCGTTTTTCAGTTCCAGTCCGAGATCGTCCACGAGGAAGCGGACGTCGCGGTAGGTCATCGAGAGTTTGAACTGCTCGGAGAGCTTCTTCTGGATAACGGAGAGA
>JAYUBB010000113.1:0-6405 GCA_043741015.1 Opitutaceae bacterium | reverse complement strand
GCGACTGGTCGCCCATCGCCGACCTGCGGCTGAGCGTCGTGGACCAGAACGATCCCAAGTCGCAGAACACGATGCTGCATGTGATGGAAGCCTACACGCGCCTGCTGGGAATGTGGCCCGACGCCGGATTGCGGCAGGCGTTGCGCGATCTCGTCGAGGTCATGCTCGCGCGCATCCTCCATCCGCGCACTTTCCACCTCGGGCTCTTCTTCACCAACGACTGGCAGCCGACTTCGGATAAAATATCCTATGGCCACGACATTGAGGCGGCCTGGCTGCTTGTCCGCGCCGGCGAGGTGCTGGCCGACCCGGCGCTGATCGCCCGCATCAAGACTGTCGCGCTCAAAATAGCCGACGTCACCCTCGCCGAGGGCACCGATGCGGACGGCAGCATCTTCAACATGGGCGATCCGACCGGCATCATCGACGACACCCGCGAGTGGTGGCCGCAAGCCGAGGCGGTCGTCGGTTACCTCAACGCCTTTCAGTTATCGGCCGACCCGCGTTACCTCGCCGCGGCGGCCCACACCTGGGATTTCATCGAGAAGCGGCTCATTGATCGCCGGCACGGCGAGTGGTTCCGCGGGGTCACCCGCGACGGCACGGCCATCGATTCCTTTGAAAAAGTCGGTTTCTGGAAATGTCCCTACCACAACGGCCGGATGGGTCTCGAAGCCGTCACCCGCCTGCGCCAGATTATCGCCGCCTGACCAACTCTACTCATGAAAAAGAAATCCTCCGCTCCCAAGACCAAGGCCCCCGCGGCCTGGACCGCCCGGCTCAAGCAGCTCCGCGCCCGGCACGAGAAATTCCTCGCGCGCAAAAATTCCGTCGACCCCGAGTGGGACAACGGTGTGTTCGACCGCTTCGTGCACCCGGCGATCACCTGCCGTCACGCGCCGATCGAATGGCGCTACGACCTCAACCCGCAGACCAATCCGTTTCTGATGGAGCGCCTCGGCGTCAACGCCACGCTCAACCCCGGTGCGTTTCTCTGGCAGGGCAAGGTCCACCTGGTCGTCCGCTTCGAGGGCTATGACCGCAAGAGCCTCTTCGCCATTGCCGAGAGCGCCAATGGCATCGACGGCTGGCGCTTCTGGGACGAGCCCGTCGACCTGCCCGAGCTCAAGCCCGAGACCAACGTCTACGACATGCGCATCACGTTCCACGAGGACGGTTGCATCTACGGCGTGTTCTGCGCCGAGGCGAAGGATCCCAACGCCAAACCCGGCGACCTCTCCAGCGCCGTCGCGGTGGCCGGCATGGTCCGCACGAGGGATTTCAAGAAATGGGAGCGTCTGCCCAACCTGAAGACGCCCGCCTCGCAGCAGCGCAACGTCGTGCTCCATCCGGAATTCGTGGACGGCCAGTATGCGTTCTACACGCGGCCGATGGACGGTTTCATTGACGTCGGTTCCGGCGGCGGCATCGGCTGGACGCTGTGCAAGGACATCACCACCGGCGTCACCGGCCCGGAGAAGATCATCGACGGCCGCGCCTACCACACGATCAAGGAGGTGAAGAACGGCCAGGGCCCGGCGCCGATCAAGACCGACAAAGGCTGGCTGCATCTGGCCCATGGCGTGCGCGCCTGTGCCGCCGGCCTGCGTTACGTGCTCTACATGTTCATGACCTCGCTCGAGGACCCGACCAAGGTCATCGCCCGCCCGGGCGGACACTTTCTCGCGCCCTATGGCGGCGAAGGTTTCGGTGACGTGTCCAACGTCACCTTCACCAACGGCTGGGTCGAGCTGCCCGGCAAGCAACGCACCGTGCTCATGTATTACGGCGGCTCCGACACCCGCTGCTACGTCGCGCGTTCGACGGTGGCCAAGCTGGTGGACTGGTGCCTCCACACGCCCGAGGATGCGCTCACGACCCGCAAGGCCGTCGAGCAGCGCCTGGCGCTCATCCGCGCCAACCGGGCGTTGACGGGACGATAAACGGCGCAGGAACGATATTGCCTGCGCCAGCCGCCGGCCTCATCACTACGAAACTGCCGGACGTTTCAGTCTGTCCCTCTTTACCTCAAGAGCATGAATGCCCCAGTTCCCAAGACCATGTTGATTGTCGAGGACGACTTTGCGCTGCGTGAATCCCTCACCACGATGGCGGAAGCCAGCGGTTACGAGGTACGCGGGTGCGACTCCGCGAAGGAGGCGTTAGAGCTGGCGGTGTCCTTCAAGCCGACGCTGATATTCTGCGATGTGCACTTGGCGCAGGGCGACGGGCGCCGGGTGCTGGCCAGGCTGCGCGAGGATGAGGTGATGCGCGACTGCCAGTTCGTTCTGATGACCGGGGACTGGGTCGGCGCGTCGCAACGCACCAGCATCGAGTTCGAGGCCGATGCCTATCTGGCGAAGCCGTTTTCGCTGCCGGAATTCCTCGCCTGCATGGAAGCACGCTACCGGCAGGCGAATCACTAGGCCCGCCTGCGGTCTTACTTGCCGAGCGCCTGCTTCAGGTGCGGGACGAGGCGCTGGGTGAATTCCACCGACTGGGGGCCCGACAGGTGCGACCACTCGGGGCATTCGTAGATCAGCTCGGGATAATCCGAGTAGTAGAGGTTGGGCGCCCCGGTCTCTTTCGTCAGCCTCGCCCAAGCCGTGGAGCGCGGCGAGCCCGCATCCTCGAATTTCTTCAGGTCGCCGCTGTGCGGGAAGCGGACAAACACCACGTGGCCGCCGCGGGCGCGGATCTTGTTCACGGCAGCGACGGTTTCACCGAAGCGCGCCTCGATCGCCTGGGCGATGCCGGCCAGCACTTCCTTGGGCGTGAAATCGGGAAACACCGGCGGGGCGAAAAGCTGGATCCAGTTGTACTTGACGCGATCCTGCAGCTTTCCCGGCTGCGCGCAGGACTCGGTCATGCGGGTGCGCCGATCCCGGTCGGTCGTCTGGAAATACGGGGGCAGGCGGCGCGGGGGCACCAGGCTGGCCCGGTTGGGCACGGGAATTCGCTTCAAGAGCTGCTCGAGCGTCAGGTCTTCCTGTTTCATGAAAGCCAGGTGCTCCTCCAGAAACATGCCGAGGTGATGGCCGGCGCGCTGGGCCACGGTCCGGGTGCGGTAGCACTTGAGCGCCTTGAGCGAGTTTTTGTAGGGCGGCGCGGGGGGCGGCGCAAACCACAAGGCCGGAATGATGCTGGCGATGACGGTGCCGTGGAACGTTGGATCATTGGCCAGGTTTTCCAGGATCGGATAGGCGCAAGTGCCGACCAGCGCGAGTTGCACGGGTCGCGAGCCGAGGCCCTGCTCCAGGGCGTCGAGGTCCAGATCGTAGAGCGGTCGCGAGTCGCCGATGATGACCAGGGAATCGGGCTGCACTGCCTCGCGCCGGTCGGCCCAGAGGTCCGAGGTGTCATTCAGGGTCGGCGCGTATCCCCAGGCCCGGGCGCAGATTTCCCAGGCCGCCGTGCCGATGGCCGTCAGCAGCAGCGTGGACAGCAGCAGGCTGCGCCACGGCAGGGCCGGGATCGGCCGCTGGAAATCAAAACTGGAAGTAGATGAAGGCATTGCCGCTTCCTTGGGTGAGTATGATGGCGCCGAGCATGAGGGTCCAGACCGCACCGATGAGCCAGGCGGGCTGGCGCGCGATGGCCGCTTCCAGTGAGGTTTCGCGCAGCCGCCACTGGACCAGCCACAGGCCGAAGATTACCAACGCGACCTGCAGGATTTCCCGGCCGGGCAGGATCGCCTCGCCGACCGGAATCTTTCCCGCCATGGCGCCGAGCAGCATTCCTGCCGCGGGGAAATTCGGCGCGCGGAAAAAGACCCACGCGATGCAGACGACGAGATAGGTGACGAGGCACAGGAACAGTTTGGCCGGCAGCGTCTCCTTCCAGGCCGCGCCCTTGGTCAGGGTGCGGAGCACGTGCTCGATCACGAGCATGGTGCCGTGGATGAGGCCCCAGACGACGAAGGTCCAGGCCGCGCCGTGCCAGAGTCCGCCGAGGAACATCACGATGATGAGGTTCACCGCGGCCCGGACGGCGCCGACGCGGTTGCCGCCGAGCGGAATGTAGAGGTAGTCGCGCAGGAAGGTGGAGAGGGAGATGTGCCAGCGCCGCCAGAAATCGGAGAAACCCACCGCGGCGAAGGGAAACAGGAAGTTGTCCTTCAGGTGGAACCCGAGGCAAAGCGCCGCGCCGATCGCGCAGGTGGAGTAGCCGGAGAAGTCGAAAAATATCTGCCCGGAAAAGGCGATCACGCCGGTCCAGGCGTCGAGGGTCAGCACCGGGCCGGGATTGCCGAAGACGCTGTCCGCCACTGGGGCGAGCAACGTATCGGCGAGCACGACCTTCTGGAATAGGCCCAGCGACATCAGGAACAGACCCCACTGCAGCCGGTGCTTGAGCGGCGGTGGCGGGGTACTGCATTGGGGGAGGAAGTCCGCCGCCCGCACGATCGGGCCGGCGACCAATTGCGGGAAGAACGACACGGCCAGCAGGAAGTCGCGCAGCGACCGGGTGGGTTGGGTCGCGCCGCGATAGACGTCGAGGGTGTAGGACAGCGAGTGGAAGGTGTAGAACGAGATGCCGATGGGCAGGAAGATGTCGAGGTGCGGGGGCGCGTAGGCGACCCCGGCCTGCGCGAGCAGCCACTTCGTGTTTTCGAGCAGGAAGTTGCCGTATTTGAAGAAACCCAGCATGCTGAGGTTGGCCGTGACGCTGGCCACCAGCCAGGCCTTGCGGGAGCCGGCGGGTGCGGCGGCGATGCGCCCGCCGAGCCAGAAGTCGAGCGTGGTCGTGGCGAAGAGCAGCAGGGCGAACGGGGGATTCCACGCCCCGTAGAAGAGGTAACTCGCGACGAGCAGCAGGTTCTTGCGCGATTCCCAGGAGCGGAGCGACCAGTAGCCGCCCATCACGAGGGCGAAGAAAACAACGAAGGTGAGCGAATTGAACAGCACGCGTGGAAGTGACCGTTGGGCGCGAGAAAACCGTCCCGCCGCGCCGAGGCAAGGTTTCTCTGCCAGGATCACCCATTTGTCATTCTGAGCAGAGCGAAGAATCCAGTAGGACGCCCGCCAAGGGTCACGATTCTGGATCCTTCGCTCCGCTCAGGATGACAGACCGGGAGTGAGCAGCGCTTAAACCGGCCTCACGCCGCCAGGCCGCAGCACTTCTTGTATTTCTTGCCACTGCCGCAGGGGCAGAGGTCGTTGCGGCCGATCTTGGGCGTCTCGCGCCGCACGGTCTGGCCCGGGCCATCCAACTGGCCGGTATAGACCCAGCGGCCATCCTCACGGCCAAACATCGCCGTCTCAAAATGCTCCTGGTCCTTGCCCTCGGTGCGGAACTTGGCGGAGAATTCAACGAGCCCCAGTTTGTCCTTTGCGCCACCCTGCTCGGTGCGGAGAATCGTGAGGCCGAGCCACTCGGAGCTCTCGGCCCACTTCTTCGCCTCCTCGGCGGCAAAGTCCTTGCGCTGGTCGGTGCTGAGCGAGCGCTCAAGATGGGCGACGTCGCGCTTCACATAGGCGGAGTAGCGCGAGCGCATCAGCGCCTCGGCTGTCGGGGCGGGGGCGCCGGCGATGATCGGGCCGCAACAGGCTTCGTAGGTGGAACCGGAACCGCAGGGACAGGTGCTCATGGAAGGGACGTTTAACCCCCGCCGGTAAGCGCTTGGCAACATCCAAACCGCGCCGCTCACGGCTCGCGGATGATCAGGGTCTGGTTCAGGGCGGCGGGCCGCAGTTCCTGCGTCTGGCCCGACGGCCACTGGATCACGATTTTCCGCACCCGGGTGTCATCGCCCAGGCCGAAGGTCAGGATGGATTCAGATTGCGCCATGAAGCCGAGAACGGGGGCGACGGTCTGCGTGAACACCCGGCGGGGCGTATGCACCTCGACGCGCGCGCCGCCCGCCTCGGGCTGGCTGCGGGTGGCGACCAATTGCAGTCGGAGCCAGGGCTGGCCGGACCGCTGGTCGTTACGGAGCAGCAAGGGTGAGCCGTTGTTCTGCGCGATGACCACATCGGGGTCCCCGTCGCCGTCGAAATCCGCCACGGCGATGCCGCGGGCGGTGAGCGGAACGGCCCAGGCATTGGCCGTATCAGGGGAGACGGCCAACCAGTCGTTGCCGCGCTGCCATAACACGACCGGGGTTCGCGCGAAATCGCGGCCGGCCTCGAATTTGTTGAGGTGCAGCTCGGCCGCGCCCTGTCCGGAGAAAATCTCGGTGTGCCCGTCCAGATTGAAGTCGGCGAGGGCGAGGCCCAGCTTGGCCTCGAGGGCGAGCGGCTGGTCGTCGGCGTTGGGCGGGTGCATCATCCCGAACAACGGCAGGGTGCGGGCACGCGGATCGGCGCTGGCCGTGAAGGGAAAGGCACTGGCGGAGACGAGACTGGCCGAGGCGCCTTCCTGCCGGTTGCTCCGGCCGGCGGCCTGCTTTTCGAACGTGCCGTC
>JAYUBB010000112.1:0-19096 GCA_043741015.1 Opitutaceae bacterium | reverse complement strand
CGGCGGCGTTGAGCCCGCGGCGCGTGAAGGTGACGATGCGGGAGCCGGGAAATTCGTTGGCCATGACGACGGCCGAGCGCATGAACTTCATCCGTTCGTCAATGAAAACGGCGGGCTCGGGGAAATCGACGGCCAGTTCCTCCTCCACGCGGCGGGCGATGGTGTCGAGCACGCGGACGCACTCGAAGGGATGTTTGCCGACCGTGGTCTCGCCGGAGAGCATCACGCAGTCGGCCTGCTCATAGACGGCGTTGGCAACGTCGGTGATCTCGGCGCGGGTGGGCATGGGCTGGCCGATCATCGACTCGAGCATGTGGGTGGCGATGATCACGGGGCGCCCGACGGCGAGGCAGGTGCGCACGGCGCGCCGCTGGATCACCGGCAGGTCCTGGAAGGGCACTTCGATGCCGAGGTCGCCGCGGGCGACCATGAGCACGTCGGTGGTGCGGATGATCTCGTCGAGGTTGGCGATGGCGCTCTGGTCCTCGATCTTGGCGACGATGCGGGCCTTGGATTTGTGCTCCTTGAGGAAGCCGCGCAGTTTCGTGATGTCGGCCGCCTCGCGCACGAAGGAGAGGGCGACGAAGTCGATGCCTTCCTCGATGCCGACGAGGGTGTCGGCCCGGTCCTTCTCGGTGAAGGAGGGGAGGTTGACCCGGACGCCGGGCAGGTTGATGTGGCGGCGCGAGCTGAGCGTGCCGGGCGTGAGGACGCAGCAGCGGATGTGGGCATCATGCTTTTCGCGGACCTCGAGGCGGATGAGGCCGTTGTCCACCAGCACCGTGTCGCCGACGTGGATATCGTTGATGAGATTGCGGTAGTTGACGTCGACGGAGCGGATTTCCTCCGAGTTCTCGCGGTAGGCGCCGGGCTTGATGGTGAAGTCAAAGATCTCGCCTGGCCGCAGCTCGATGGGGACGTCCAGGTCACCGGTGCGGATCTCCGGGCCCTTGATGTCCATCATGATCGCGACCTCATGGTCGGCCTTCTGGGAAATCTTCCGGATGCGGCGGATGACCTCACGCGTCCAGTCGTGCTTGGCGTGGGCCATGTTCAGGCGGACGACATCGACGCCCGCGTGCAGCAGCCGGGGGAGATCCTTCTCACTTTCGGTCGCCGGGCCGAGCGTGGCGATGATCTTCGTGCGGCGGTAGGTGGGACTGGGCATGTCAGATTTCAAACAAGGGGGTTCCACCGCCGGGGGCAACGACGGAGAAGCTGCAGCTCAGCGCCGCCAAAGCGGGCCCGCAGGCGGCGGTGACGGCGGCGGGCGAATTGCAGTCGCGGGAAAGATGGGTGAGAAAAACGTGACGCCAGCGCGGGCTGACAATGCTCTCGATGAGTTCCCGGGCGGCGGTGTTGGACAGATGGCCGTGCCGGCCGCTGATGCGCTGCTTGGTGGACCACGGGCGTTTGGTGTCGGCCTGCAGCATCACCGGGCAGTGGTTGGCCTCGACCACGAGGATGTCCGCCTCGCGGATGTGCTCGCGGACGTGGGCCGGGGCATGGCCGAGGTCGGTCAGCCAGGCGACGCTGCGGCGGGGCGAGAGCAGGTCGTCGTGGCCGTGTGCGATCAGGAAACCCACGGGATCCTGTGCGTCGTGCGGGACGGCGAAGCTGCGCACCTCAAAGTCGCGGAAGCGGAAGGTGCCGCCGGTTTCGAAAAGCTGCCAGTTGATCCGGTGCTTGAGACCCGCCTGGATGGCCTGCGCAGTCGGGCGGTTGGCGAAGACCTGGATGTGGGCGTGGCGCGCCAGCCCGGTCAGCGCCGCCGCGTGGTCGCTGTGTTCGTGCGTCAGGAAGATGGCGTCGATGCGTTCCCACGATTCGCCGGCCTCGGCCAGGAGTTCGCCGAGTTTCCGGGTGGAAAACCCCGCGTCGATGAGCACGCAGGTGTCGTCGGACTGGAGGAGAGCGGCGTTGCCGGAGCTGCCGCTGCCCAGGATGCGGAACCGCAGGAGCATGACCGCGATTGAACGTCCGGTGGGGGCGCGCGAGCAACGGTTATTTAGCGCCTGCAGGGCAGGTCACACCGAGAAACTCCGGGGCCGGCCTCGGAGTACTGTCGGCGGAGGGGTGGCATTTAATTCGGCTGGCTTTAAGGGTCCGGCCGCACCGGAATGGCCCCATGCAACCCCATCGGACCCTGACGGATCATTACGCCACACCCGAGGCGAAATCCGAATTCGTGAACCGGTTGTTCGACCGGGGCGCGAAGCATTACGATGGCATCGTGGATTGGGGCTTCCTGCGCAGCGGGGCCGGTTACCGCCGGTGGGTGCAAAAGCGCCACGGTTTGAAGCCCGGCGATCACCTGCTCGATGTCGCCTGCGGCACCGGCCTGATGGCGGTCGAGGCGGCGAAGATTCTCGGCACCGCCGGGAACATCACCTGCCTGGACCCGAGCGAGGGCATGCTCGCCGTGGCGCGGACCAAGCTCCCGGCCCGTTTCGTGCAGGGCTACGCCGAGGCGCTGCCGTTCCCGGACAATTCCTTTGATTTTCTCACGATGGGCTATGCGCTCCGCCACGTCGCCGATCTGGAGACGGCGTTCCGCGAATACCGCCGTGTCCTGAAGCCCGGCGGCAAACTGCTCATCCTCGAGGTGACCAAGCCCGCGGGCGCGTTCTCCGGTTTTTTGTTCCAGTTTTACTTCGGCCGCATTTATCCCGCGCTCACCCAGCTTTTCACGCGCAGTCGCGATGCCCGCGCCATGATGCGGTATTATTGGGAAACCATGGACGCCTGTGTGCCGCCCGCCTCGGTGCTCGAGGCGCTCCGCGCCGCCGGCCTGGCGGACGTCCGGCGGGATACCGCGCTCGGACTTTTCAGCGAGTACAGTGGGGTGAAGACCCGATAGGGCGCCGCTCTATTGATTTTGCCAGGTTGCACTGCCGCCAATTTTCTACAATCTGCATCCCGCCACCCACTCATGGAGTCCTCCAACTCAGCCTTCGCCGTCAAACCCGGGGTCCCTGCCGATCAGGAGGAAGCCCTCCGCTCGTTGCCTCCGGCCGCGCAAGCGGCGTTCCAACACTTTGCCGCGTCGGGTGATGTAACGGCACTCGATCAGGTGATTTTCGCCATCTTGGAGGATTTTATTCCGCACTCGCCCGCCCGCCCGCTCAGTGAGTTCCCGGGTGACACGCTCCTGATGGGTGATCTGGGGTTCGATTCTCTGGCCATAGCCGAGGTGGTGTTTTTCACCGAGGATTTGCTCGCCATCCGCATCGCCAACGAGGAAATCATCCAGGTGCGCACGCTCGACGATCTCCGCGGTTTTGTTCGCAGCAAGGTCTTGGCCCGCGTGGCGCGCTGAGCCCGGCAGCTTCCTCATGTCTTCGCTCCCTGTCATCACTGGACTGGGTTTTATCACGAGCATCGGCAACGACCGGGCCACCGTCCTCCGCAGCCTGCGTGAACTGCGCCACGGTTTCGAACCGCATGTGTTCATGGGCAATCCGGACCTCGCGGTGAAGGTCATTGGCACCATCAAGGGCTTCTCCTTCCCCTCGCCCAACTGGCGCGACTGGCGGTGGCCGGCCCAATTCACCGTCGACCGCGAACTACTCCGCGGCCTTTCTCCGCACAGTGTCTATGCGCTCTGCGCGTTGCAGCAGGCCCTGGCCGAGGCCGGGCTCGAGCCCGCGCAGCTGACGGGCGGCGACACCGGCTTGTTCTGCGCCTCGGCCGGCTCGCCGTTCCTGCTCGCGCATTTCATCGACCACATGCACGCCACGCGCGGCGAGCGCGGCAATCCGATGGGAGTCGTCTCCTCGATCGCCGGGACGCTGAATTTCAACCTCGCGGCCCATTACCAGATTACCGGCGCCGTCTGCGGATTCGTATCCGCCTGCGCGTCTTCCAGCCACGCTCTCGGCTATGCGATGGATGAGATCCGGCTCGGCCGGCAGCAGCGCATGCTGGTCGTGGGGGCCGAGGATATGACGACGGAGAGCATCCTGCCGTTCGCCAGCCTGCGCGCCCTTTCCCTCAATCCCGATCCCGCGACCGCCTCGCGGCCCTTTGACCGCCGGCGCAACGGGTTTGTCGGCACGGGCGGAGCCGTGGCGCTGGTGGTCGAGGACGCCGCACTGGCCCGCCGGCGGGGCGCGCGCATCCTGGCGGAGCTGGCCGGGTGGGGCCAGGCGGGCGACGGCCACAGCGTGGCGGTCTCGCATCCCGAGGGCGCCGGCCTGCGCGCGGCCATGCAGCGCACCCTGGCGGACGCGGGCGTGCCGCCCGCTGCGGTGGATTATGTCCACGCCCATGCCACGTCCACGCCCGCCGGCGACCGCTCCGAGGCGCTGGCGCTGAAGGCCGTGTTCACCGACGTGGGCGCGCACCCGCGGGTGAGCAGCAGCAAGGCACTCACCGGCCACGGTCTATCGCTGGCCGGCGCGATGGGGGCCGCGGTCTGCACGCTGGCCCTGCAGGAAAGTTTCATTCCCGGCGCCGCCCACCTGGAGGAGCCCGATCCCGTTTGCGACGGCCTCGACCTGCCGCGCACCTCGTTGGATGCCGCCCCGCGCCTCGTGCTCAACAACAGCAGCGGCTTCGGCGGCAGCAACGTCTGCCACCTCCTGCGCCGCCCCGCCTGATTTTCCCATGACTGACCCGCTCACGCTCCGACTCAAGACGCTCATCATCACCACGCTCAAGCTCGACGCCGCCCGTCCCGAGGACATTCCCGACGACGAACCACTCATCGGTTCATCGCGCTTCGGCCTCGATTCGCTTGACGCCCTGGAACTCGTGCTCGCGGTCGAGAAGGAGTTTGGCGTCAAAATCGGCAGCAGCGAGGAATCGCGCCAGGCGCTGAGCAGCGTCAGTACCCTGGCGGCCTACCTCCGGGCGCATTCGCCCCGCGCTTGATCGCCCCGTCCGCATGAATTCCCCGGCCGACCAACTTCCCGCCGGAATCGAAGCGTGTGACTGTCTCACGCCGTTCGGTGACGCCGGGACGACCGCCACCGCGCTGCTTGCCGGACGGAGGGCGCTCGCCTTCACCCCGGTGCTCGGTCGCGATGGCGGTGACCTCGTGCCACTCGCGCTGCTCGGTTCCACGGACGAAACCCTGACCCCGCGCTGGCTGCCCGGCTTGCATCGGCTGGCCGCGGGAATCCCGGCGGGCGGGTGGGGCACCGCGCGCGAACCGGTCATCGTCGCGAGCAGTAACTTCGGCGTCGGCAGTCTCTACGCGTTCACCCGTGATCATGATGCCCGCCACCTCACCCACGGCGCACCCTTTGCGAGTGTCGAGTTGCTGCGGAGTGAGTTCGGCTGGGGTGAACACGTCCACGTTTTTTCCCACGCCTGCGTCACGGCGCACCTCGCTTTGGCGCACGCCGCCCGGTTGCTGCACGCCGGGCTGGTGGACCGTGTGCTGGTGTTCGCCTACGATTTTGTCAGCCCGTTCGTTGCCGGAGGGTTTCACAGCCTGAAGATCCTTAACGGGGCCATGCCCGCGCCTTACGCCGTGCGGGAGACCGGTTCGATCGGCCTCGGCGACGGCGCCGCCTTTGCCGTGCTGACGCGCAATACCGCGCCCTTCGGGCTGGCGGCGCACGCTCTGCACAACGAGATGTTCCATGCCACCGGCAACCAGCCGGACGGCAGCGGTTTTGCCGCCTGTGCCGCATCGATTGCCGCCGCCGCGGTTGGCCGGCGCGTCTGGGTCAAGGGCCACGGCACCGGCACGCTGGAGGCGGGCCGGCTCGAGGCCGAGGTCCTGGCGCGGCAGTTTCCCGGGGCACCGCTCACCGGCTGGAAAGGGAGCCTCGGCCACACCCTCGGCAGTTGCGGTCTGGTCGAACTCGCCATCGCCCTTGCGGCGCTGCGCAGCGGCCGGATTCCCGGCACGGTCGGCGGGGCGGCGCCTAGTTTTGTCGACACGGTCGCGCTGGAGCCTTTCTCCCGCGCGGGATTCGACGGAGCCATCCTCACCTGTAACGCGTTTGGTGGCGCCCACGCCGCCATGCTGCTCACCCATGACTGAGCGCTTCCTCCATCAGGTGCGCGTTGAGCTGCCGCCCCGGAACGAAACCGCGGCCGGGGCCCGCGTCCGGCTGGCCGACAAATTCCCGCGCACCGCACTGCGGCGCATGACGCACCTCGGCTTGCTCATTGGTTCCGCCCTCGAGGACACCCCGCTTGGGCCGGACGACGCCCTGGTCTATGCGTCAAGCTTTGCCGAGACGCGGGCGCTGGAGGATTTTCTGCTGAGCTTTCCGGCGGCGAGTCCGCTGTTGTTCCAGACGTCAATCCATCCCGGCGGCGTGCAGCAGGTGCTGATCGGCCGGCAGCAGCCCATCGCCCGGCTCTGGCCCCACGCCGGACGGGCCCGCCTGGTGGAGCACGCCCTGCTGACCGCGCTGCTCGAACCGGCTGCGCGAGTGGCGTTCGTCGGCGGCGAGGAAACCGGCACCTGGATGCTCGAGCACCGCATGGCTTCATCGCGGTCATTTGCCTTCGCCCTGATGCTGACCCGCAGTCCGGCCGGCGCGACAGGACGCATCGCCTTCAAGCCGGATCCGCTCGTCGATGAAGCGTGCCCGACTTTGGAAAATTTCACCCAGGCCCTGACCGGCTGCCACCCGCTGCACTGGCAGGGGGCGGGCGGGGCGTGGACGGTCGAATGGTATCAGGCCGCCGAACCGGGCGCACGAGGACTGCTATGAGCGCGCCGGCCACCGTCCCGCATAATCCCGGCCCGCGCTGGGGGTCCGGCTTTATGTCATGGGCGGAGCGGTGGTGGCCGCGCTGGTTTTTCCGGCCGATGCTGATGGCGGGCACCTGGGTCGGCCTCGCGTTCATGCCGGTGCAGCGCGCGCATTCCCGCGCCTATCTTTCCGTCGTCCTCGGCCGGCCGGCACGGCTCGTTGAAGTATGGCGGCACTTTTTTGCCTTTGCGGATTTCCTGTGGCTCAAGCTGCGGGCGGGTCGCGGCGTGAGCGTGGGCTGCACCGTGGAACCGGAGAATGCGGCGACGTTCGATGCGCTGGTGCGCTCGGACCGGCCGGCGCTTTTTGGCACGTTTCACTTTGGCGGCTCCGACCTGCTGGGCTACCTGTTGAGCGAGCTCGGCCGGCGCGTTTCCATCGTTCGGCTGCGCATGGGCAATTCCAACGACACCCGCGTGCTGGGCCGGCGGTTTGCCGGGCAGGTTTCATTTGTCTGGGTTAATGATCCCGCCCATCTGATCTTCGACCTGAAGACGGCTATCGAGGCTGGCGATTCCCTGGCGCTCCAGTGCGACCGGACGGAGTACACCGCGAAAACCGAACCTTTTCACTTTCTGGGGGCGGCCCGTCTGTTCCCGTTCACCATCTACCACCTGGGCATCCTGTTTAACCGGCCGGTCGTGTTTTGCATCGCCGTCCCGGTCACGGGCGGCACGGACCTTGGGCTGCAGGTCACCGCCTCGCCGGTCTTCACGCCTGATCCGGCGGCGGGTCGCGAGGCCAACACCCGGGCGGCGCGGCTGCATTTCCAGGCCGTGCTCGCGCAGCTGGAAATCCTGGTCCGCCGGCATCCTTACCTCTGGTTCAACTTTCTGCCGCTCAACCCGGTGGCGTCAGCCGCGGTTCACTAGGCCGCCAGACCCGCTCCCTCGCATGTCCCCCCGCGCCATCTACTATTTCCCGGTTTACTACGGCACGCTGCTGCTCTTTGCCGCGGGCGGGCTGGAATTGAGTCTCCTCGGCCTGCTCTCCGGCTGGCTGCCGGCGACGGAACGGACGGAGCGGTTCTTCCAGCGGCTGATTCACGGGCACCTGGGTTTCTTCCATTGGTGGTGTGATCTGACCCGGCTGGTCCATGTGCGCTATCGTGGATTCGAAGACTGGCCGCCGGGCGGGCTGGTGCTGGCGGCCAACCATCCGGCCATGATCGACATCACCTGCCTGCTGGCCCGGCTGCCCGGGGCGGTGTGCATTTTTAAACCGGCCATCCGCCGCAATCCGGTGCTGGGCGCCGCCGCCCGCCGGGCGGGTTATCTCGGCAGTGACGGTGGCCATGAACTCGTCCGCGAAGCCGCAAACAAGGTCGCCGCCGGCCACACCCTGGTCATTTTTCCGGAGGGCACCCGGACGCCCGCCGGCCAATCGTTGCTGCCCTTCCGGCCCGGCTTCGTGCTGATCGCCCGGCGCGCGCGCGCGCCGATCCAACTCGTGCGCATCACCACCGATTCCGACCTGCTCACCAAGGATTGCACGTGGTGGCGGGTGCCGAGATTCCCGGCCCATGTCGAAGTGGTGGCCGGTCCGCTGATTTCCACCGAGACGGGGGCCACCACGGTTGAAATTACCGCCCGGATCGAGGAGTGGTTTCGTGCGCCGATGTCCGGGGGCCAGCTGAACCGTCCGCTCCTGCAACCATGACCGCCTCAACCACCCACCTTGTTCTCCTGCCCACCTACAACACCGGTCCGCGCCTGGGCGAAGTGGTGGCCGAGGCCCTGCGCCACTGGCAGCCCGTGCTGGTCGTCGTCGACGGCAGCAGCGATGGCAGCGAACACCCCGTGTTCGAACTGGCGAAGACCGAGCCGGGGCTCACCGTGCTCGTGCAGCCGCGCAATGCCGGCAAGGGCGCAGCCGTTCTCGCCGGCGCGCAGGCGGCCCGGGCCCGCGGCTTCACCCACGCTCTCGTGATGGATGCCGACGGGCAGCACCCGGCGGCCAGCATTGCGGAGTTCATGGCGGCCTCACTGCGCCAGCCGGCCGCGCTGGTCCTCGGCCGGCCAGTCTTTCCCGCAAACATCCCGGCCGAGCGGCGGTACGGCCGGAAACTCAGCGTCGGACTCGTGCACCTTGAGTTGCTGGGCGCCGCCACCGTCGACCCCTTGTTTGGTTTTCGCGTGTATCCACTCACCCCGTTGCTCGCCGTACTCGGGTCGCGCCAGGGTGGCCGGCGCTATGATTTCGACACCGAGGCCGTGGTGCGGCTGGGCTGGGCGGGGGTGCCGCTGCACAACCTTGCCGCCCCGGTCCGGTATTTTTCGCGCGCCGAGGGCGGTGTGTCCCATTTCCACTATCTGCGCGACAATGCGCTGCTCGTGTGGATGCACACGCGGCTCATCACCGAACTGCTGCTCTGGCGCTGGCCCGCCATGCTCCGCCACCGGCGGCAGTGGCGGGCCGCCGGGGTCGTGCTGGCGCTGCTGCTGGTGTGCGGCGTGCTTGGCCGCGGGGCCGAGGCTGACCCGTTGGTCAATCCGGCGCACCGGCTGTCGCCCGCCGCGCCGGCGTGGAGCGACCTGACCGAAGCCTTTGCGCACCACTCCGACATTGTGGCGGATTTCACCGAACGGCGTTTCTTTCCGTTCAAGAAGGAACCGGTCGGACTGAAGGGCGAGGTGCGCGTGTCGGCCGAGCGCGGCCTGAGTCTGCACTACACCCTGCCGGAGGACCGCACCGTCATCCTCGACGCCCAAGGCGTGCTCATTCGCGCGGCCGCCGGGGAAAAAACGCCACCGGCCGACCCGCGCGCCGCCGCGGCGAATGAGGCGTTGCGACACATCCTCCACTTCGACCTGGCGGCCCTGGAACCTGCCTTTGAGCTTTACGGGCAGCGCGAGGGGGCAGGGTGGACCCTCGTCCTCGTGCCCCGCACGGACACGGTGCGGCGCAGTGTCGGCCGGATCACCGTGACCGGCCTCTCCGCCACGATTCGTCTGATCGAGATCCGCCGCACGGCAAAACAGGCCATTGAAATTCTCATTGAGCCGCCGCGATCAACGGCGGTATTCACCACCGAGGAGTTGAAAAGGTTCTTCCGCTGACCCGCATGACTTTTCCCCGTCGCCAACTCCTGGGCTGGAGCGTGCTCGCTGCCGCCGCACTGCTCGGCGGTGCCTGGCTGCTGCGGCTCGACTATGAGCGCAAGATTTCGACCGACGTCCTCGACCTGCTGCCCGTTGATGAGCAGGTCCCGGAGCTGACCCTGGTCCGCTCGCTGGCCAGCCAGGCGGAGGCGCGCACGATGTTCTTCGAGTTGACTGGTGCGGCCGGCCAACCTGCCCCGACTGGAGCGGCGATGCGCTTTGCCGCCGGACTGGGGCGCGAACCGGCTTTCGATCAGGTGGTGGTGATGGGTGACACGGCCGCACGCGACGCAGTGGGGGCAGAACTTTTCGCGCAGCGCCTTACGCTTTTGTTTCCCCTCTGGTTGCACGAACGCACCACGGCCTACGCCGCGACCGGGGGCACGCCGGCCGGTTTTTCCGCCTGGCTGGCGTCTGACACGGCCGCGGTGCTGGGCCGGTTTCTGGTCACCCCCGAGGCCCTGGCCTTTCAGGAAATGATCCCGGCCGATCCGCTGCTGCTCATGCCCGGTGCCGTGGACCGATTGAAAGACGGTCTGGCCTTGGTGCAACCCGCGGTCACCCGTGGCCCGGCGGCGACCCTGGTGTGGGCGCGACTTACCACCTCACCGCTGAGCGAGGCGGGTCAGGCTCCGGCGTTTGCGGCCATTGAGCGGGCCGCCGCCACCGCGCGCACGGAATATCCCGGTTTCACGGTGGCCTACACCGGCGTGAACCGCTACGCGGCTGCCAGCCGGGCGCGCATCGAGCGCGAGGTCACCTGGCTCAACGCGCTCTCGCTCGCGGCGGTGCTGGCCGTGGCGTTCACCTTCATCCGGGGGGTGCATCGCGGCCTGCACCTGATTCCGATTGTGGCGTTGTCCGTGCTCGGGGCGTGGGTGGCCGCGACGATGGCGTTCGACCGGCTGCACATCATGGTCTTTGTGATCGGGTCGCTGCTGACCGGCGTGGCGATCGATTACGGGTTTTATCTCTTCATGCAGCCGCCCGCGCGGCCGGATGAGGATTACTGGGAGAAAGTCCGCCGGCTGGCCAAGCCGCTGCTCGCGAGCTGCCTCACGACCGTGGCCGGGTTCACGCTGCTGCTGTTTTCCGAGCTGCCGTTCATCCGGCAGCTCGGCGTCTTTGTCGGGGCCGGGCTCGTCTGTGCCTTGGGTGCGGCCGTGGTCTATTTTTCCACGGTCCGGAATCCCTTTCTGGAGGCCCGGGTGTTTCGCAGCGGACCGGGCATGCCCGCCGGGGTGCGTCGCGGTCTCCGCCGGCTGCTCATCGCCGCGTGGATCATCGCGCTGCCGGGACTGGCGCTGCTGCAGTGGAAGGATGACATTCGCGAGCTGGAGATCCCCTCGCCAGAACTCAAGCGGGAGGACGCGCGAATCAGTGCGCTTTTCGGCGAGAAGTCAGACCAGACCGTCTATCTTACCTACGGCGGCAGCGTGGCGGAGGCGCGCACCTCATTGGCCAAACTGGAAACATGGTTGCGCGCCGCCGGCGGTGGGCGTACCCGGACCATCGGCCTGGGTGCCGTCGTGCCGACCGGCGAGGAGCACACCCAGGCGCTGCTATTCGGACGGGAACATCCGGAATTCGCCGGGCAGTTGCGCGCGGCACTGGTGGCGGCGGGCTTCGACGGCGGCGAGTTTGCAGCGTTTTTCGAGGCCTACGCCCGCCATGTCACCGGGGCGCGCGACACCGATCTCGAATCGGCGCTCAGTGCGTTGCAGGGAAAACTCACCGGTCCGGTCGGGTTGCTACTGCACTCGGGCCGGCCGCTGAGCTGGTTCGTCACCCTCGCGAGTGAAGCCCCGGCGATCGCGCCGCCAGTCGGGACGCGCACGGTGAGCGCGGGCCAGCTCCAGTCGCTCAACCGGATTTTCAGCCGTTATCGGCAATCCGCGCTATGGTTGAGCCTGACGGGGCTCGCGATTGTCGGAGCCGGGGTGTTTCTGACCTACGGCTGGCGCGACGGGGCGCGGATTTTCGCCATTCCGTGCGGCACCTGCCTCGGACTCTTCGGCTGGTTCGGCTGGCTCGGGCATCCGCTCAACATGTTTCACCTGCTGGGTGCTTTCCTCGGCGTGTGCCTGACCCACAACTACTCGATCTTCTCCGCCACCTCGGCCTACCGGCGGGAACCGCCGCCGGTGTCGGTGCGGATGTCGGCGCTGACGACCGCCGCGTCCTTCGGGGTGCTGGCGCTGAGCGCCATACCCGTGGTGAGCGCCCTTGGCTCGACCGTGGCCTTGATGGTAATCGTGGCGCTGCTGGTGATCGAACTCGAGCACCTGGCCGCGCTGGGAAAAACGCCATGAGCCACGCGCTGCTCCAGGCCTGGGAGAAAACGCTGCGCCGGCAGGGCGGGGACCGCGCGGTGGTGCAGGCGGCGGACGGAGTGGCGGTGACTTTTCGCGGGCTCGACGCGCGGGCGTCGGCCTGGGTTGAAAGCCATGTCACCGATGTGGCGCAGCTGCTAGGCCGGGCCGTGGTCTTCACGGCGGCGAACGGCATCGGCTGGCTGGAGATATTTCTGGGCCTGCTCAAGGCCGGGGCGGTCGTGGTGCCGCTCGATGCGGCCGAGCCGCCGGTGGCGCAACGACGGTTCGCGACCTCGATTCGCGCAGGTTTCTGGTGGGACGGGGCAAAGCTTGAGGCCCTGGCGGGGGCAAAGTGTTACCGCGATCCGGCCGTCTGCCTCATCAAGCTGACGTCGGGCACCACCGGTCAGCCGCGTCCGCTCGTGTTCACCGCCCGGCAGGTGCTTGCCGACGCCCGGCAGGTGACGTCCACCATGGGCATCGGGCGCCGCGACCTGAATTACGCCCTGATCCCGCTCGGGCATGCCTACGGACTCGGCAACCTGACCGTGCCGTTGCTGGCGCAAGGCGTGTCGCTGGTCTGCGGCACCGCGCCTCTGCCGCACGCCATCGCGGCCGACTTTGCCCGGTGGCGGCCGACCGTGTTTCCCGGCGTGCCTGCGATGTGGCGGGCGCTGGCCGCGTCAGAGCTGGCGCTGCCGGGTTTGCGTCTGGGGATTTCCGCCGGTGCGCCCCTGTTGCCGGAGGTGGCGCGGGATTTTGCCGCGCGATTTGGCCGGCGGTTGCACAGTTTATACGGTTCAAGCGAAACCGGCGGCGTGGCCTACGACCGGACCGGTGAAGCGACGCTTGCCGGCGGGGTCGGTCGCGCCCTGCGCGGCGTGAAGCTGACCGGACTCAGCGGCCGGCGGCTCTTGGTGAGCAGTGCGGCGGTGCTGACGCACGGCAACCGCCGGCGGGTGGGCCAGCTCGGTGCCTGGCTCATGCCGGATCGCGTGGCCCTGGATGGGCGCGGCGGTGTGACTCTGCTCGGCCGGCGCGGCACGACGGTGAAGATTGCCGGCCGGCGGGTGAATCTGGCGGAGGTGGCAGACCGACTGCGGCGACTCCCCGGCGTGCGGGAGGTGTGGGTTGGGGTCAGTGCGGGCGCTGACCCGGTGCTTGGGGCCGTCGTGGCGACGAGGCGGACCGTGGCCGAATTGCGGGCGGCCCTGCTGGCCGACACCGCAGCATGGAAAATTCCCAAGAAGCTGATCGTGGTGGCCGCGCTGCCGGTGACCGCCCGGGGCAAACCGGACATCCGCGCGCTGCCGGCGATGGTTTTCTGATCAACGGAGGCCGGTCACTCCCAAAAGCGTCGCCTCGATCTCGACGAGCAGTGGGGCGCGGCAGATTTCAGCCTGCAGGTAGGAAACGCGGTCCGAGCCTGACAGGAGTCTCTCCTCCAGAATGGCGGCGACCTGCGGCTGGTCAGCGGCGTGACGGACATAGACTTTGAAGTGGCGCGTGGAAGGGCCGCCTTCATCGAGCCGGGGCCCGAGCCCGCAGGCTTGGGAAATGTCGCCCAGATTTTCGAGGGTGCACGCCAATTGCTGCCGGGTGTTGTGCGGAGCGACGGTCGCATGGCCTAGGATGGCGGCGGTGCCGGAGATAAAGACGGTGAAGTGCTCCTTTCCGGGCACCACCGTCGCCCGGGCGAAACTGGGCGCGCGCGGTCCATATACGCCGGGATAATCGTAGGCCGGCACCTGCCGCGGGTTTTCCACGTGGCGCGGCGGGACGGAGCACGCAGCGAAGGCGACGGTCAGCCCGGCTGACTTGCAGCCGACCGCGGAGGCGGAAGGCAACAGGGACTTGAACCCGCTGCCGTAGTGCTGCTCGAAAGCCAGCGAGCGGCCCCGGCAAAAGAGCTGGTAGTTTTCCAATCCGGCCGGCCCGGTCTCGTTGATGGCCGGGAAGTAGTTCCAGATGCGGGCGAGGTGCCGTCCCCGGGTCGCCTCAATGATATTATCATACAGCCGGTGCGAAGCCGCTTCCAACCCGGTCGTCAGCGGCACGGTGGCGGCACCGAGCAGCCAGTCCCCCGCGTGAAAGAGGGCGAGGGCGCCCGCCCGCCCGGCGGGTCGGGCGGCGCCAAAGAGGTTATCCACCGTTTCGCCGGCGAGCACGGGGACTCCGGTATCAAACGCCCCGGTCTCATCCTCACCAAAGGTGATTCTCAAGGGACACAGGTTTGTCGTGGCAAGGGGCATGGGTGGTTTACTTGGCAGGAATTGGCCGTGGTGGGCTCAGCCGGGCCGGGCGCTGAGACAGCAGTGCGACGAAAAACACCAAAACGCCGGCCACGGTGAAGGCAAGCCGTCCGTCGCCATTGGCGATCGCCTCGCCCCCGCACACCAACACCGCCAGGCCTGTGGCCAGCAGGAGGTGCTTTTTCGTCCAGCGCCGGACTATTGAGTGAGTGATTTGTCCCATGGGCTCCGCTAGCATCTAGTCCGGTGCGCGCCGCGTCAAAATAAGAAATCCGGATTGAGATGGGGGTGACCACCCCATTGCATGCTCATTGACGCCTTCCGGCCGGCGCCCAGTGTGCGAAAAGTCTGCGAGCACACCCTGCTTTCCCTGCTCTCGGCGCCCTGTCTCATGCACCACCTTCTCAAGTTTGCCCTGCTCGGCTCTGCCCTGAGCGTCGTCACCTTCGCGGTCGAACCAACCCCAACCCCGGATCGTCCGTGGGAATCGGGCGCCCTGAACATTGAATCGGGCGTGCTCTGGGAAATAGGCAGCGGCACCCCCTTCGCTTACCGGCTCGTACCCACGCAGCTCTCGTGGCGTTCCAAGGAATTCTGGGGCTGGGAGCAGGCGGACGGATCCCGGATTGTGGTCCGCCACCGGCTGACCCTGATCGGCACTTTGATGCAGAATGGACCGGAGTCCCATTATATCGGCCTTTCCGGTTCGCCGTCCATCGAGTGGTGGGACCGGACCGGGACCTGGTCGCTGTTCACCGGCTCCGGCGGGGGCTTCGGGTGGACTGATTCGCGCGGAATCAAGGGCGGATTGGGTCAGGACTTCACGTTTAACTGGTTCATTCGGGGCGGCATCGAACATGTCACCGCCCGGAACGTCCGGTTGAGCGCGGGCATCATGTATCAGCACCTCTCCAACGGAGGCCAGACCAAGCCCAATCCGGGAATAGACGCACTGGGCTTCACTCTTGGTTACAGCTGGGCTTTCTAACGGAGGTTTCAGCGTGTGGCTCCTGATCATCACCAATCTGGCGGGCAAAATTGCGGCCCTCTTCGTGGCAGGGACGGCCCCCGCCGCCGCGCTGGCGTTCTGGTTTGGACCCGATCTGCTGCTGGCTTATCACATTTTCGCCCCCCAAGCTCAGGGCTTGGTGCGCATGCACCTGCGCTTCACAACCGCGCGGCGCGAAGTTTGGCTGACCATTGACGACGGTCCCGATCCGGAAGACACCCCGCGCATCCTTGAGCTGCTGGCGTCCCATGGTGCGCACGCGACGTTCTTTGTGATCGGAGAAAACGCCGCCCGCCACCCCGGGCTCATCCGGGCGATCACCGCCGAAGGGCACGAGGTGGCGCACCACACGCACACGCATCCCCTCGCGACATTTTGGTGTGCTTCCCCGGCCCGGGTAAGGCGGGAACTGGACACGGCACTGGAGGCTTTGCGCCTCGCCGGGGTGAGGCCGGTGCGGTTCCGGGCGCCCGCCGGGATCAAAAGTCTCTGGCTGGCGCCGGCCCTCCGCGCGCGCGGACTCACCGGCATCGGCTGGAGTGCGCGCGGACTGGAGCGCCGGCGCGGTGACGCGCAGGTGGTGGCGGGTCGCGCGCTTCGCGGTCTTGCTCCCGGATCGATTATCCTGCTGCACGAGGGTCCCCGGGTGCCGGCGCCAATCCGGGTCGAAGCCATCCGTTGCGTACTCGAACAATTGCGTGAACAGGGCTACCGATGTGTCGTGCCCAAACCGGAACAGCTGGAGGGTTAAGCTTGGGACGGTCTTGCGAAGACGCTCAGCCAGCGCAGATGCGCCGCTGCAACAACCGCACCGAGCACGGTTCCGGCAAGGACGTCGAGCGAGACATGCTGGCGGGTGGCGACCGTGGAATACAGAATCCCCAGGCACCACAGCCAGTTGAGTACGCGCACCATCCGCCCCACGCCCATCTGCCGCAAGATGCGCTGGTACCAGACGGCAGTAAACACGGCAAACGCCACGTGCAGGGAGGGACAGGCGTTGCCGGACGCATCAACCGCTTTGAGGGAAGCAAAGGAAGGATGCAGCGACCAGTTGACGTCGGACGGCGGCACCATCGTCGGCCAGAGGAGAAATATCCCCAGACCGATGACACTGAGCGCAACCGAGGCCAGGCCGTAGGACACGAGTTCGCGGCGATCGATCAGCAACGCGGGCGCCAGTGACACATAAAACCACAAGGACAAATAAAGGGGCAGGGCCCCGGGCCAAAAGCCGACCAGCCGGTCGATCACGGTGAGCGGCATGGTGGTGACGGAAAATAGCGGATGTTTGAGCACCCATAAATAGGCGACAAAAAAGACGGTCATGCCGAGGGACGTCCCGATCATCTTGGCCGGCCACCACGTGAGCACACGGGCCCCAACCTGGCGAAGCCAGCCAGCATCGGGTGTACGCAAATCCGGTGAGTGCATGATAAGAGCTGGAGTAGGCGGTGGGAGGGCGCGCATCGCAAGCGTGGAGGATTAACGGAGACATGGGCGGGATTGACGCAGGCCGCAATCTGGCTTCGCTTGGCTCTCCATGCCGAAGAAGTCCCCCAGTCGGAAAAGCCAGGCACTGAGTGTGCGTGCACTAGCGGGCACGGTGCTCATCACCCGGCAGGTGCATTTCAACTCCGCCCACCGGCTCTACAACCCGACGAAGAGCCTCGCTTGGAACCAGAAACAATACGGCCTCTGCACCAACCCGCACTGGCACGGTCACAACTACGTGCTGGAGGTCACCCTCAAGGGCCAGCCGGACCCAGTCACCGGCTACATCATCGACCTGGGCCAGCTGAAGAAAATCCTGCAGCACGCCGTCGTGGACAAGTGCGACCACCGCAACCTCAACGACGAGGTCGAATTCCTGCGCGGCATCATCCCTTCGACCGAGAACCTCGTCATCGCCTTCTGGCACGAGATCGCCCCGCACATCCATGCTCCGGCCCGGCTGCACTGCGTGCGGCTCTACGAGACCCCGCGCAACTACGCGGAATTTTTCGGCCCCGCCCACCTCTGATGAACACCCTCCTGGTCCTATGTGGGAGGGGTTTGATGCCCCGACTCGGCCGATGCGGCTGAAATCCCTTCGGGGCGTAAAGCCCCTCCCACGCAATTCACTTCCGGGCGGTTACGTCAACCCGCCTTCAACCAAAAACGCCCCGCCCATGAAACAGATGTATCTCCACCGCTCGAACTGCGGGCAGTTGCCGCCGATCGCGCGGAACTACGACAAGAAGTTCAAGTCCACCGCCGCCTACCGTGCCTCGCTGCCCGACATGATGGAGGTCGCCCACGAGACCATCCAGGGCGCGCACATTCCGATCCAGCAGGTCGGCATCCATAACTTCAAGCTGCCCCTCAAATACCGCACCAAGGGCGGCAAGATCCTCACGCTCGAGACCAGTGTCACCGGCACCGTCTCGCTCGAGGCGGAGCTGAAGGGCATCAACATGAGCCGCATCATGCGCACGTTCTACGAGCACAAGGGCAGCGTCATCACGGGCGAGTGGATGGGCAAAATCCTCAAGAACTACCTGCGCAAGGTGGAGACGAAGGATGCTCGGTTGAAAATCTCTTTTTCCTATCCGATGCTCCGGCCCAGCCTGCGCACGAAACTCGAGGGCTGGCAGTTCTACGACGTCGCCTTCGAGGGGGTGATGACGCGCGACGGGCGCTACCGCCGGTTCATCCATTTTGACTTTGTCTATTCCTCCGCCTGCCCGTGCTCCGCCGAACTGACCGAGCACGCCCGCGACAAGCGCGGTGCCTACGGCGTGCCCCATTCCCAGCGCAGCAAGGCCCGGGTCACGATTGAGGAGACGGAGGGGAAGAAAATCTGGATCGAGGATGTCCACACCCTCTGCCTCAAGGCGCTGCAGACCGAGACGCAGGTCATGGTGAAACGCGAGGACGAGCAGGCTTTTGCCGAGCTCAACGGCGCCTACTTGAAGTTCGTCGAGGACGCCGCCCGGCTGCTTTACATGGAATTCGACCGGGACAAGCGCATCGCGGACTTCCGCATCGCCTGCTCGCACCTCGAGTCCCTGCACTCGCACGACGCCGTCAGCGTGATCTGCAAGGGCGTGAAGGGCGGCTTCACGGCCGACTTCATGGACTTCGGTTCGCTGCTGTGCTAAACCAAATGTCTCACGCCAAGGACGCAACGCATGAGCCTATTTTACTTTGCGCCCTTCGCGACCGTTGCGTGAGGCATTTCTGAACATGCGCCAACCTAATGTCCTCATCACCGGTGCCTCGCAGGGGATCGGCGCGGCCATCGCCCGGCTGTTCGCCCGGGAAGTCCGCGGCGTCCGCCTCGCCCTCGTGGCGCGCAATGTCGCGAAGCTCAAGGTGACGACCCAAGCTTGCAACAAGCTGGGTGCGAAGGCGGAGGCCTTTGAGTGCGATGTCAGCAACGAGGCCTCGGTCGCCCTCATGGCGGAGACGGTCGCAGATCGCTTTGGTCCGGTGGACGTGCTGATCAACAACGCCGGCGCCTTCGCCATGGCGCCGTTCGCGCAGACGAAGATCGCCGAGTTCGACCGCCTGATCGCGGTCAACCTGCGCAGCGCGTTTCTGGTCACGCAGGCATTTTTGCCCGCGATGCTGAAACAGAAGCACGGGGATATCTTCTTCATGAGTTCGATCGCCGGGCTCGGGGCCTATCCGAACGCCGCGGCCTACTGCGCCG